>JALHRH010000312.1 GCA_022841565.1 Mycobacterium sp.
CCCCGGCACCAATGGAACCGGGGGCAGCGGCGGCAGCGGCGGTACCGCGGGCAACGGCGGCGCCGGCGGCAAGGGCGACGGCTCCGGCATCGACGGCGTCACTGGTCTGGCCGGTACTGCAGGCAAGGCCGGAAACCCCGGCTAACGACGGGTGGGAGCCCGGCTGCTCAGAACTGCAGCGCTCGAAAGTGCCAGTCCAGCACCTGCCGGTCCGGCTCGCCGACCGCGTAGACCAGCGACCGTAGCCCGAGCACTCCCCCGTTGCCGACCGCGGCGGCCGATTCGACGCGCAGCTCGCTGTACAGGGTGTCGCCCTCGCGCACCGGCCCGGTGTGATCACAGGACTCCCAGCCGAGCACCGTCACGAGGTTGGGCAGCAGCCGGTTGGCTTGGGCGAACGCCAGTCCGATGGTGTGCCCGCCGTACACCAACCGTTGCCCGCCCACTCGCGAATCATGATGTGTGGCAGCAATATTGAGGGTGAGACGAGCCAGTTCAGGGGCGCTGGTCACGACATCGCCGGTGCTGTGCAGCACCGCGCCCGCCAACCCGGTGTGGAAATGCGGACCCGGCACCTTGCGCCGATAAGCCTCGGCGTCCCACATTTGCGTGAGATCCACCGCGGGTGGTGCCGCTACAAGAGTGGACAGGTCGTCGCCGCGATCGGTTCCGGGCGCCCGGTTTGGGCTCACCGGCAGCATTGCGCAGCGGTGAAAGTCCAGCACCAACCGATCGGCCTGGTCGATCGTGGTGATACGCAGCGCCGCCATTCCGGTGGGCGCCCGGCCCGGCTTGGCTGTATTGGCGCGCAACCCCACGACTTCGGTTCGGGTGTGGAGGGTGTCGCCGATCACCGGGAACCGGTGAAACGCCAACCCGCGGTAGAACAGATTGGCTTTGACCCGTTGCGTGGCCAGCGTCGACTGCCCGATCGCCACGTCGCACACCAGCCCCGGGTGCGCCAGGGGGGCCGGTGCGCCCGTCACGGCGGCGCACAAGTCGGCGTCCAGGGCTAACCGCAGCCGGTTGCCGATGATCGTTTGATGGGCGGCGGCCAGGCCAGGTGACAGGGTGACGCTGGGCGCCCAGTCGAACACCTGCCCCACGGCAAGGTCGTCAAAGTAGGGGCCGCCCGAACGCACCGCCGTATACCCGTCAGTCACGAAATGCCATGCTGGCAGGCTGTCACAGCGAGGGTCAAACACGCGCCTCGCCGAAAGTGAATATGACGACGTGACACGCCGGTTCGACGTCGTCAGGTTCACGCTCGGCCGACAAAGGGAGGGAGTCGGGTGAGCACGGAACTCAACGACGACGAAGCGATGCTGGTGGCCACCGTCCGGGCGTTCATCGACCGCGATGTGCGGCCCACCGTGCGCGAGGTCGAGCACGCCAACACCTATCCCGAGGCCTGGATCGAGCAGATGAAACGCATCGGCATCTACGGACTGGCCATCGACGAGGGATACGGTGGTTCGCCGGTCTCGATGCCGTGCTACGTGGAAGTCACCCAGGAACTCGCCCGCGGCTGGATGAGCCTGGCCGGCGCGATGGGCGGGCACACCGTCGTCGCCAAACTGCTGACGCTGTTCGGCACCGCGGAGCAGAAACGAAAATACCTGCCGCCCATGGCCACTGGCGAATTGCGGGCCACCATGGCGCTCACCGAACCGGGCGGTGGCTCCGACCTGCAGAACATGACCACCACCGGGCTGCCGGCCGCAAACCCAGATACGTTGGTGGTCAACGGTTCCAAGACCTGGATCAGCAACGCCCGCCGCTCCGGGCTGATCGCGCTGCTGGTCAAGACCGACCCGGACGCCATACCACGGCACCGAGGCATCTCGGTACTACTCGTCGAACACGGGCCAGGCCTGACCGTGTCCCGTGACCTACCCAAGTTGGGCTACAAGGGCGTTGAGTCATGCGAGCTTTCGTTCGACGACTTCCAGGTTCCGGTGTCGGCTGTGCTGGGCGGCGTTATGGGCGAGGGATTTTCGCAGATGATGAAGGGCCTCGAGACGGGTCGGATCCAGGTGGCTGCCCGCGCGCTGGGGGTTGGCCACCGCGGCATTGGAGGACGCGCTCAAATACGCGCAACAGCGCGAAAGTTTCGGCCAGCCGATCTGGAAGCATCAGGCGGTCGGCAACTACTTAGCCGACATGGCAACGAAACTCACCGCCGCCCGTCAGCTCACCCGCTATGCCGCACAGCGGTACGACAGCGGGCAGCGTTGCGACATGGAGGCGGGCATGGCCAAGCTGTTCGCGTCGGAGGTGGCCATGGAGATCGCGCTGAACGCGGTGCGGATCCACGGCGGCTACGGCTACTCCACCGAATACGACGTGGAACGTTATTTCCGGGACGCGCCGCTGATGATCGTCGGCGAGGGCACCAATGAGATCCAGCGCAATGTGATCGCCGCACAACTGGTGTCCCGCGGCGGAATCTGACGGCAACGGGTCCGCTTCACCCTGCCCGCAGCCGACAAGGTGCGCTATATTTGCCTGACTTATCCGCCGCTAGGCACCAGCAAAGTGGCGACCAAGGGAAGGCAGCGGCCATGAGTTATCCGTCGGACCCGTACGGCGCCAACCCGGGTTGGCAGGGCCAGCCGCCGCCGAGCTACGGCGGGCCGCCAGCCTACGGTGCTGGGCCGGAGCCGGACAACTACCTGGTGTGGGCGATTCTAAGCACCGTGCTGTGCTGTCTGCCGGCGGGCATCGTGTCGATCGTCTACTCCACCAAGGTCTCCGGATTGTGGGCGCAGGGCCGCTACGGCGAGGCGCAGGCCGCCTCGGCCAACGCGAAGAAGTGGGCCATCATCAGCGCCATCGTGGGTGCCGTCGGCGCCGTGATCGGCGTCATTTTGTACATCGTGCTCATTGCGGCTGCCGTATCAATCGATAACCACATCCAGACGACATTCACCACCTACTCGGGCTACTGAGCAGATCCGATAGCGTCCACCAGTCCCCACGCCAGCGCCGTCTCAGCACCGACGGTGTGACCGGACAGCACGAGATATGCGGTGCGCCAACGGCCTATGCGCCGGGTGACGCTGACCGTGCCGCCGGCGCCGGGTAACAATCCCAGGCTCAGTTCGGGCAGGCCGAGCACGCTATCCGGCGCTGCCTCAACCCACCCGCAGAACGCGGCCAGCTCCAGTCCGCTGCCCAGAACTTGCCCGTGCACCTGCGCGCGGCATGACTGGCCGAGTCGGGCCGTGAGTTGGTCGAGCACCAGGGCGGGGCTGTGCCGGGTGCGCGCCAGGTGAGCGCTGGCCGGGTCGGTGAAAGTGCCGAACTCGGCCAGGTCGCCGCCACTGCAGAACGACGGACCGTTGCCACTCAACACGATTCCGGCCACCGACGGATCCAGCTGCGCCAGCATCAGCGCCTCCAGCAGCGCCGCACGTGTGCCGGTGCAGAAGGCGTTGTGCCGCTCCGGCCGGTTGAACGTGATGCGCAGGATGCCGTCGTCGCGTTGCACCGCAACGGGATCGACGCTGTCGGGCATTCGGGCGGGTCCGCGCCGCGACAGCCAGCTTGCGAACTCCGGGCCGGCCTGCAACGTTGAATAGGCCAGTGACTCGGTAACCAGACCGGGCAGGGTTGTACCGAAAGGATCCAGACAGCGCAGCACGTCGTCACAGACCGCGCTGGCGTGCGGCCAGCGTTCGCACCGTCGCGTCAGCTCGGCCAAAGCCCGTGGGACGGAGTCCACGGTGACTACCCGGCGATCGGCGCAGGGCCGCTCGCTGAGGGTGAAAGTCGCAGTGTCAAGCCAGTATTCACCGTTTGCCGAACTGCGCGGCGAGCCAAAGGCGACGATCACACCCGGTGGCACGGCCGCATCGGCATCCGGCGCGCCGGACAGATCGATCACCCGCAGGGTCACATCGAATACTTCTCGATCAGCTGGTTCTTGTAGAGTTTGCCGGTGTCGGTTCGCGGCAACTGTGTCTCGAATACGATGGAACGCGGACATTTGTAGTGCGCCAGCCGTTCTCGCAACCAACTCACTAACTCAAGGCCGAACGCCTCGGTGGCGTCGGCCGGGTCGACCGTTTGCACCGCGGCCACCACCCGCTGGCCCATCTCATCGTCGGGAACACCGAATACGGCCGCATCCATCACCTTGGGGTGGGTGACCAGAAGGTTCTCGGTCTCCTGCGGGTAGATGTTCACCCCACCGGAGATGATCATGTGATGGCGGCGGTCGGTGAGGTACAAATAGCCTTCCTCGTCGAGGAAACCGATGTCCCCCACGGTCATCCAGCCGTGCGTGTCGCGGGAGGCCGCGGTCTTCGCCGGGTCATTGAGATACTCGAACGAATGCCCGCCTTCGAAGTAGATCTCGCCGGGGTGGCCAGGCGGCAACTCCTTGCCGTCGCGACCCAGGATGTGCACTGCGCCCAGCATCGGTTTGCCCACCGAGCCAGGATGCGCCAGCCACTCCTCGGCGGTGATCAGCGTCGACCCGATGGCCTCCGAGGACGCGTAGTACTCGTCGACGATCGGCCCCCACCAGTCGATCATCTGCTTCTTGATCGGCACCGGGCACGGCGCGGCAGCATGCATGACCCGCTTCAAACTGGACAGATCATACGAATTGCGCACGGCTTCCGGGAGTTTCAGCATCCGCACGAACATGGCCGGGACGAATTGGCCGTGCGTCACCCGGTGGCGCTGGATCGCATCCAACGTGCCTTCCGCATCGAACTTCTCCATCACTACGGTGGTGAGACCGGCCGCCTGCACCGTGAGCGACCACACCGATGGTGCGGTGTGATACAGCGGCGCCGGGCTCAGGTACACCGTCTCGGGATCCATCCAGAACTCCACCAGCGCCGACATCATGCCCGGCGCGTCTTCCGGTGGCACGTGCGGCAATTCGCGCTTGATGCCCTTGGGCCGGCCGGTGGTACCTGATGAGTACTGCAGCAGGTCACCCTCTATCTCGTCGGAGATTGGGGTATCCGGTTGCGCCGCAACGCATTCCGGGTACCGCTGCCACCCTTCCAGCTCACCCCCGGCAAGGAGCAGCAACCCAGGCAGCCCACCGGGAAGATGCTCACCCAACTGCGCGCACAGCTCATGCAATGCGGCCGACCCGACGATGGCCTTGGCGTTGCTGTTGTCGATGATGTAGGCCGCCTCGGCCGCGGTCAGATGCGTGTTGATCGGCACGTAGTACAGTCCGGCACGCCGAGCCGCCCACATCACCGCGTGCATGTGTTCGTTGTTCTCCATCAGGATGGCGACGGCGTCACCTTCGCGCAGCCCAGCCTTCCGGAAGTGGTGCGCGAGTCGGTTGGCGCGCGCCTCGAGTTCACCGAATGTCACCACGGTGCCCGACGGGTACAAGATGATGGCGGGCTTGTCGGGCTGAGCCTGCGCGTGCGGGCGAATCTGCATTGGTAGAACTCTACGAGTCAGCCGTGCAGGGGCGCGCGCACCGTCGGCATCACCTGGCGGCGGTTCACCAGCAACGCGCCGATGGCCACCACCGCGTACACCCCGCTCAGTGCCAGCCGGGCTTCGGTCGAGGCGATCAGGAATTGCACCAGGAACAACGCC
The DNA here is from genome assembly GCA_022841565.1 of Mycobacterium sp. Taxonomy (GTDB): domain Bacteria; phylum Actinomycetota; class Actinomycetes; order Mycobacteriales; family Mycobacteriaceae; genus Mycobacterium. The sequence goes on from JALHRH010000312.1 coordinate 5,584, forward strand.
AACAACGCCCAGGCGGTATAGCGGTGAAAACGCAATGCCAGGACGAGAGCAACACCCATCAGCGTCTGGGTGGCCGTCAGCAGCATCTCCTCGATCTGCCTGCCGTCTAGCATCAGCGCAGTGCCGCCGCCGCCGGCCAGATGGGCGATCGGCAGCGAGCCCACCAGCAGCGTCCACTGGTTGACCTTCGACGAGATCAGCGTCGCCATCGCGGCGGCGCCCTTGCCCCTGCTGGCGAAGATGATCGCGATCACGAACTCTGGCGCTTCCGACGCCAGCGGTGCCAGCCACTGCACCAGCAAAAAGCGGTCGATGTCCAGCTCAGTGCCCGCACTGATCAAGCTCTCCGCGAAGGGCTTTGCGCACGCCAGCACCACCCCGGCGGCAACGGTGAACAGGGTGATGACGGCGGCGCGGCGGGCACGATCTGGCAGCGCGCCCAAGGCCGCGGCGGCGCCGATCAGCTCGGGCTCCTCCACGGCGCCGCGGCTGAGTTTGTAGAGATAGAAGAAGAACCAGGCCAGCAGTGCGACGCCCAGAATGATGTGGACGCGGCCGGTTGCCGGCACGACAAACGCGGCAATCCCCGCGATCAGCAGGAAGCCCAGTTCCACCCGGTTGCCGCGTTGGAGCTGCAGGGTGGCCCCGGGCACACCCATCTTGCGCGCCACCCCCAGCGCCACCAGCACCACCACCGGCCACCCGAGGCCCATCAACAACCGGTTGGAGCCGGTCATGTTGGCCGCAGCGTATTGGGTGTACTCGGCGTGTGAGCCGGACTGGTAGGCGTAGTAGAGGTCGACGGCGTATTCCGGCAGCACCGCGATAAGCGCGAGCACCGCGATGGCAAGGCCGCCCGACACGTCGAGTTGCGCTGCCTCGGCCGCCCAGGCGAGCAGGAAGCTTGCCGCAACCACGGCCGCGCCGTAGACGACCAGCGACAGCACCGGCGCCGGGTGCAGCCCGGCGCCGCGCACGACCACAGCGGGCGTAATGAAGATCAAGGTGATGCGCAGCGAACGCAACAGGGCGTCCGCGGCAGGCCGGGTCCGACGGCGTTCGGCGATTAAGGCCATTAGCGTCCTTCGGGTCCAGCGATCCGAAAGCCCCGTCGAACACGGCGAGACCTCGGACCGACTCTGTCGGCCGAAGGTCTCGCTCGCCGGGAATCTTCCCGGTGGATGACCGGGCGACCGAAATCGCCAGCATGTCGATCATCCGCAGTCGCCGCTGTGGGCCGACGATCTGGAACTACTC
>JALHRH010000313.1 GCA_022841565.1 Mycobacterium sp.
GAATTCGACGTCCTGGCCAAGCAGATGTCCCGAGTCTCGGGCGAGCTCAGCCAGTTGGATCGCTTGTTTTCCGCCACCGCCCCGGCGCCCGCTCCCGCCCCCGCCCCAGCCCCGCCCGCTGCGCCGCCCCAGCAGGCAGCGCCGTATTGGCAGAACTACTGGCAGTATTGGCAGCCGGCGTCCGCTGTACCGCCCGCGCCCCGCCCGCCACGCCAACACGCGCCCCGGCCCGCCCCGCCCCCTCCCCCGAAGCGCCCAGACCCTGCTTCCGACCAGGCCCCCGAATCAGGTTGGATCGGTAAGTTGCTCGCCGTCGCCGGCGTGGCCGTGACGCTGATCGGCGTCGTGTTGTTGCTGGTGTTGGCGGCGCAGGCGGGGCTGCTTCGACCGGAGATCCGGGTAGCTGGGGGCACCGCATTGGCGGGCGCGCTGGTTGGAGTGGCGACCCGGCTGCGCGGGCGGCCGGGTGGTCGGGTCGGCGCAATCGCGTTGGCCGCCACCGGAATTGCCACCGCATACCTGGACGTCATGGCCGTCGTGACCATCTACAAGTGGGTGACTGCGCCGGTCGGGCTAGTGCTGGCCGCTGTGGTGGGTGGCGCGGGTTTGGCGCTGGCCCGGCGCTGGGACTCCGAACACCTGGCCCTGCTGGTACTGGTACCGCTGATCGGCCTGGCCCCCGTGCTCACCCACGGGGTTGACCTTTTGCTGGTGAGCTTCATGCTCGCGCTCTCCGCCGCCGCGTTACCGGTGCAGTTGGGCCGGGACTGGGCGTGGATGCATGCCGCCCGGATCGCGGCGACCACGCTGCCGCTGCTGCTGGCACTGGTCGCGGCCGGTCGGCACGACAACACGTGGGTTCTCGGCGGCGCCTGCGCGGTGGCAGCGTTGCTGGCCGTGGCCGGCGGCCTCATTCTGCTGCCGGCGACCGGGAACACGGCAGCGCTGGCGACGCTGACGTCGATCGGCACCGTTCCGATCCTGGCCAGTGCCGTCGCGGTCGATCGGGTGCTGGCTGCCGTCCTGGCCGCAGCGTTGGCGGCGGGCCTGCTGACCGTTGTACTCGTCGGCACCTACCCCAGGATCGTCAACCAGATCTGGTCGGTGTGGTCGGCGATCTCGGCGCTGGTTGCCCTCACCGTCGCGTTCAGCGGCTACGTGGAAGGACCGGTGCTGCTGGCACTGGCCATCGTCATCGCCATCCTCGGCCGCCAAGACCCCGTAGCACGTTGGATTGCACTGGGATTCGGCATCATTGGCACCGGCGTGTTCTACAGCTATGCACCGCTGCGCGCTCTAGTGCGGTCCACCACGATGCCGGGCGCGGTCGCGGTGTCCACGTTGGCCGCCAGTCTGCTGGTCATCGCACTCGCCGTCGTGCTGGTCCGGGCGTACCGGAGTTCAGCTGGTTCGGGGGTGCTGATCGCCGCGGCGGCGGCGCTGGTCAGCTACGCCGTCACCGCATTCACGGTGACCGCCGGGGTGCTCGTCGGTGGCCCCGGCGGCGGATTCCTGGCCGGCCACATGGTCGCCACCATCTGCTGGATCGGCATGGCGGCAGGGCTTTTCGTCTACGCGTTGCGTATCGACGCCCGGGAGCGTCGTACCGAGCCGATCACGGCGGGTTTGGCGCTCACCGGGGCAGCCAGCGCCAAGCTGTTCTTGTTTGACCTGGCCACCCTGGACGGCATCTTCCGGGTGACGGCGTTCATCATCGTGGGACTGGTACTGCTGAGCATGGGCGCCGGTTACGCCCGCAGCCTGGCTCGGCAGCTGCCGACCAGCCAAGTCGGACCGTGCGCCGACCCTGCAAATCCGCAGCGAAAGTTCGAGTAGCGGCCTGCGAAATTACCGTCTCGATGTCACGGGGCTCAGGTGGCTTCCAAAATTGCGACCGCGGCCGCGGTGTCGGCTTCATGGGTCAACGACACGTGGATGGTCACGTCCGCAAGATGCTTGGCGATCTCACCGCTCAACCTGACCCGCGGCCGACCCCACATGTCGGTAACCACCTCAATGTCGCGGTGAATGTCCTCAGGCAACACCGGCCGCTGGGCAAACCGCGAGCCGGACCAAGCCTTGATCACCGCCTCCTTGGCAGCCCACCGCGCCGCCAGGTGACGTGCCGCCGACGAACTCTTGTCGGAGGCGTCACGGCGCTCACCGGGAGTGAAGGTCTCCGCGAATACGGTTCCCGGCTGGTCGACCTGTTCTGCGAAATCCGGAATGGAGACAAGGTCAATCCCAACTCCGACGATGCCCATGGGTCGCCAGGCTAACCGATCAACCAAGTCATCCCGCAGACACCTCGTAGGAACCCTCCTCGCCCAACCGAGCGGCCGGATTCAGCAACATCGACGCCTCCTGCCGCTTCTCCGGCGCATCATGGTCGAAGCGGCGGTCCGGCGGTCGCTGGTACATCGGCTCGCCGCCGGCAATCGCCGAGAACAGCCGGCGCTGACCCGCCAGCAGCCGAGCGTCGGCACGCCGCTGGTAGTCCTCCCGCTGCCCGGGCTCCAGCGCCGCGATGAATGCCTGCGGGTGCACCAGAGCGACCAGACCCGATACGTGGCCGAACCCGAGGCTGGTCAGCATCCCGGCCTTGAGCGGGAACTTGTCCCCGAGCCGAAGCGTGTCACGCAACCAGACGAAATGGGACGAACCGGCCAGCTCGTCGTCGACGCAGTCCAGGCTGCGGTTCGGCGGGATCACCCCGTCGCGCAGCATCTGGCATAGCCCCATCATCTGGAAGACGGCGGCCCCGCCCTTGGCGTGACCGGTCAGGCTCTTCTGCGACACCACGAACAGCGGAGCGCCAGCTGAGCGGCCCATCGAGTCCGCGAGCCGCTCGTGCAACTCGGTCTCGTTGGGGTCATTCGCCAGCGTCGACGTGTCGTGTTTGGAGATCACTGCGATGTCATCGGCGGTCACGCCCAGCTTGGCCAGTGCCCGCGCCAGCGCCGATTTCTTTCCGCCGCGGCCCGCGCCCAGCGCGCCCAGGCCCGGCGCCGGGATCGAAGTGTGCACCCCGTCGCCGAAGGACTGCGCGAAGGCCACCACAGCGAGCACCGGCAGCCCCATTCTCAGTGCCAGATCGCCGCGCGCCAGCAGGATGGTGCCACCGCCCTGGGCCTCGACGAAGCCCAGCCGGCGCCGGTCGTTGGGCCGGGAGAACTTCGAGTCCTCGATGCCGCGGCCGCGCATCATCGACGTGTCGGCGGTGGCGGCCATGTCACCGAAGCCGATGACGGCCTCCAGTGTCAGGTCGTCCAAGCCGCCGGCCACCACCAGCTCGGCCTTGCCCAGCCGGATCTTGTCGACACCCTCCTCGACCGACACCGCCGCCGTCGCGCAGGCCGCGACAGGGTGGATCATCGACCCGTAGCTACCGACGTAGGACTGAACTACGTGCGCGGCAACGACATTCGGCAGCACTTCCTGCAGGATGTCGTTCGGCTTGTTCCGGCCGAGCAGGTTTCCGTGGTACATGGTCTGCATCGAGGTCATGCCGCCCATGCCGGTGCCCTGGGTGCTGGCCACCAGGCTCGGGTGCACATAACGCATCACTTCGGCCGGACTGAACCCGGCGGAAAGGAAGGCGTCCACCGTGGTCACGATGTTCCACAGCGCCACCCGGTCGATCGAGTTGGCCATGTCCGGGCTGATCCCCCAGACCGTCGGGTCGAACCCGGTCGGGATCTGCGCCCCCACGGTGCGCGACAACTTGGTCTTGCGCGGCACCCGGACTTCGGTGCCGGCCTTGCGGGTGACCTGCCAGTCGCCCGAGTCGGGCACCGGACGGATCACGGTGTGCTCGGGGTCGAACTCGGCGAAGGATCGAGCCTCGGCCTCCGACGACACCACGAAGGTGAAGTCCTTGTCCAGGAACACCGACACCAACAGTGGCGAGGCGTGATCGGGGTCGATCGCGCCGTCGTCGACGAACTCGCGGATGCCGCAGCGTTCCACCACGGTGTCGTGATACCGCTCGACCAGTTCGGACTCATCGATCAGATCGCCGGATTGCGTGTCGTACCAACCCGGTTGGGGGTCGTCCTCCCAACGGATCAGCCCGGTGGTCCAGGCCAGCTCGAGAACCCCGGCGGCCGACAGCTCGTTTTCGACCTCCATCTCGAAGCGGGTACGCGACGATCCGTACGGACCGAGTTCGGCACCGCCCACGATCACCACCAGATCGGCCGGGTCGACATCGAGGTCGGCCCATTGCGGCGGCGGCGCCGGGGTGTAACCGCGCGGCGGTGACGGCAGCGCCGAGATGGTGCTCGCATCCTCGGCATCCTCGTCGGGTGACCCGGCCTCGGCGGTGATCTCGTCGCGGGCCTTCGCCGCAAGCTCCGCCATGTCGAGGTTGGCCTCGGCCAGCCCGCCGGTAAGGTCCGCCGTGATCGGCGAACTTGCCGCGGCGACTTTGGATTCCACATCGCACAGGCCGAGCAGTAACCCGGCCATCTCATCGGTCGAGTAGGTGGTGACACCGGCCGCTTCGACAGCGGTGACGATGGCGTCGTTGTGGCCCATCAGCCCGGTGCCGCGGGTCCAGCCGATCAGCGCGTGCGCCAGGCTGACCCGTTCCGCCCACGACGTCTCCGCGTGCCAGCGGCTCACCACGGCGTCCAGCGCCGCCTTGGCTTCGCCGTAAGCGCCGTCCCCGCCGAACATTCCGCGGTTGGGCGAGCCCGGCAGCACCACGTGCAACCGCGAGGCAATGTCGCGTTCGGCGCCGATCTTCGACAGGCCGCCGATGAGCCGTTGCACGGCCCACAGCAGCACCTTCATCTCCATCTCGGCGCGCGCGCCGACCTCGGACAGGTCGCCGACCACCCGCGGCGCCGCGAACGGGAACAGCAATGTCGGCGTCTGCGCTTCCTTGATGTGAATCGATTGCGGCCCAAGGCTTTCGCTCTGCTCGTTACCGATCCATTCGACCAGCGCGTCGATGTCGGAGTAGGACGCCATGTTGGCCGGCACCACCCACAGCGCCGCGCCGTAGCGGGCGTTGTCGCGGTAAAGCGTGCGATAGAACGCCAGCCGCTCGTCGTCGAGCCTGGAGGTGGTCGCAATGACGGTGGCGCCGCCGGCGAGCAACCGGGCCGACACCGACGCGGCGATCGAGCCCTTGGAAGCGCCAGTCACGACCGCGATTTCGCTGCTGTAGGGACCGGCCTCCGGGTTCTCGGCCCCGGCGGCGATCCGGCCGTACAGCGAGGCGTGGATCTGCTTGCCCGCGGCCAGCGACTTGCCCTGCCACCAGGTGGCCTGGGTGGCGACGACGTGCCCGGCGCCCTCGAAGCGTTCCGACAGCCGCAGCCAGTCGGCGTCGATGTCGCCCTCGTCGGTGAGCCACAGCTTGACCAGATCCTCGCGGGCGCTGGCCCAGCGGTCATCGCAGACGACGGCCTTCTTGCCGTCGAACGTCGGCGCCACCAACCGTGGCCATTCGGCCCCCAATTCGGCGGTGACCAGGTCGATGAGCTCGGCATCGGTCGTCTCTGACGATGAAGCCGAGGCCGGGTCGTCCAGACCCAGCTGCCCCAGCACCAGCCGGGCCGCCGAGGCCAGCACGCCGTCGCGGCCGGTGATCTGGTCGGTGAACTCACTCAGTGCGGCCGCGTCGACGGTCGCAGCGCCACCTCCGCCCGCGGACGGCAGGGACACGGGGATGCCGAGGCGGGCCCCGACGGCTGCCACCGCGGCGTCGATGACCTTGTCGACCGACGCGGCGTCGGCCAGTGCCCCCTCGTGCAGGTGACCCATGGCGCCGCCGCGAACACTGGTGCCTTCGCGGGTGCCCAATGCCACCTCCACGGTGACATGCTTGGCCCACCCCTCGCCCAGCTCCCAGATCTTGGTCACGCGCTCGGCGATGGCGGCGGGGCGCTTGCCGGAGGGGCCGAGCACCGTGCGCAGCTGGTCGTTGATCGCGTCGGAAAGCACTGGGCCGAAAGGCTTGTAGGTACGGGCCAACTTGGTGACCTGCGCCCGCAGCCCGGCCAGGTCGGCCTCGGCGGCGCCGTCGATGGCACCCAGGTTCAGCTCGGAGCCGAGGTCGACCAGCAGTTGGTTGCGCCGCGACGACGCGCCGTCAGTGATGGACTCGATGGAATCCAGCGGCTCAATCTGGTCCAGGCGCATCTTGGCCGAGATGGCGATCAACGCCAACGTCGCGTCGGCGGCATCGAACCCGATGTCGTCGGGTCGCGGAGCCCCCGACGGAGCTGCGGCGGGAGCCGCAGCGACGTTGGGGGCGACATCGGGGCTCAGTGCGCCGTCCGCGGCGGCAGCCGCGGAATCCACCGAATCCACCACGTCCTCTTCCGGCTCTGGGTCGGTATCGGTGGCGAACAGCACGGCCGCATCGCGCTCGGCGTTGAGCACTTCGATTGTGCTGTGGGCGTATTCGGGCAGCTTCAGGGTGTTGGTGGCCAGTCCGGCGACGGTCGGCGCGGTCTTCACCCCGATTTCAACGAACCGCTCCACCCCCAGGCCACCGGCAGCCTCCTCGATGAACAGCAGGTCCTGGGTCTCGATCCAGCGCACGGGGCTGGCGAATTGCCAGGCCAGCAGCTCGATCAACACCTTGCGGGCCAGGTCGCGCGGTCGCTCGGTACGCCAGGTGTCGTAATCGGCGAGGATCTCGTCGAGCGGTTCGGCGGGCACCAGATCCCGAATCTCCTGAATGAAGTCGCGATCCAGCGTAAATGGCCGGGGCACCAGGTTGGGGATATAGCGCCCGATGATCACCTCGGGATCCTGGTCGCGTGGCAAAAGGCGCTCCAG
>JALHRH010000314.1 GCA_022841565.1 Mycobacterium sp.
GCGACCGCCGCGAAGCGGGTCGCGTGCTGGCCGCCGAGCTGGCGTCCTACCGCGGCAGACCCGGCCTGGTCGTGCTCGGTCTGGCCCGCGGCGGCGTGCCCGTCGCGTGGGAGGTCGCCGCCGCGCTCGGCGCCGACCTGGACGTGTTTCTGGTGCGCAAGCTCGGCGTTCCGCACTGGCCCGAACTGGCGATGGGGGCGTTGGCCAGCGGCGGCCGGGTGGTGATGAACAACGACGTGGTGTCCAACCTGCACATCAGCGATGATCAGGTGCGCTCCGTCATCGAAAATGAGACGACGGAACTGGGCCGTCGCGAACACGCATACCGCGGTGGACGGCCGGAAGCCGACCTGCGCGGTCGGACCGTGGTGCTGGTCGACGACGGCATCGCCACCGGCGCGAGCATGTTGGCGGCGGTGCGGGCGGTGCGCGCCGCGGGACCGCAGTCGGTGGTGGTAGCGGTGCCGGTGGGACCCGGCTCAGCCTGCCGCCAACTCGCAGCCGAAGCCGATGACGTGGTGTGCGCCACGATGCCGGTCGACTTCGAGGCCGTCGGGCAGGTCTATGCCGATTTTCGCCAGGTCACCGATGACGAGGTGCGGGCGCTGCTGGCAACACCTGCCCACGACCTACCGCGCCGTTAAGCGGGAACTACTTCTTCGAACTTTCGTCGACCGCCGGTTCCTCGGCGGGCTCGGCGGTTGAGTTCTGCGGCGTGTCTGCATCCTCGGGGTAGTCGACTGCGTCGAGGGGTTCGCCGTCGTCGTCCTGCAAGTCCTCTAAGTCCTTCGCGTCCTTCTCGTCCTGGGCGCCCGCGGCGCGCTGTTGGCGCTCCCGCACCGCGTCGACGACCAGCAGAAGGACCCCGAGCACGCTGGCGCCGATACACACCCACGCCACCAGCTCGTTGCTGGTGACCACCGCGAACACCAGGGCGACAAGCCCGATTAGGGCTAATACGAGCGCAATGATCAGCATTGGTCATCCTCCGGCCGGCGCGGTGCGACTGCCCAACCTACCAGGGTCGACGGTGCCGGCGGGGCAGGCCCGCCGGGTATCCATCCCCCCGCGATGAGTCAGTTGCCGCGATTGAACTGGTCGAACCCGCCGGCGTCGGCGCTGGAATCGACCGGAGCCGCCGACCCACGCTGGCCAAGCTCCTCGAGCTGGGATTCCAGGTAGGTCTTGAGCCGGGTGCGGTACTCGCGTTCAAACGTACGCAGCTGCTCTAGGCGGCCTTCTAAGACGGTGCGCTGTTGGTTGATGGTCCCCATGATCTCGGAATGCTTGCGCTCGGCGTCAGCCTGCAGGGCGTCGGCCTTTTCCTGAGCCTGGCGCAGCTGGGCCTCCGACCGCGAGGTAGCGTCGGCGAGCATCGCGTCGGCACGCTGGCGAGCCTCCGCAACCGTCGTCTCGGCGGTGTGGCGAGCCTCACTGAGGATATGGTCTGCGTTCGCGCGGGCATCGGAGATCATCTTGTCCGATTCGGCCTTGGCGGTGCTGGTCAACCGGTCAGCGGTGTCTTGGGCCAGGCTGAGCACCCGTGCGGCCTTCATGGCCTGTTCCTCGTTGCTGACCGACGGCGCCGCAGCCGCTACCGGCGCGGGCCTAACCGGCTCGGGCTCGGGCTCGTACGTGGGAATCGGCTGAGCAACGGTCGGCGCGACGGCACCCCCGCCTCCGCCCGCGGCCAACTCCTGGTCCAGCTCCGCGATGCGCTGACGTAGATCGGAGTTCTCCTCGATCAGCCGGGTCAGCTCGTTTTCCACCAGGTCCAGGAAGGCGTCGACCTCATCTTCGTTGTACCCGCGTTTGCCAATAGGCGGCTTACTGAACGCCACATTGTGGACGTCGGCAGGTGTAAGCGGCATTCTTTGTCCCCTCAGTTCCTGGACGGTCAAGCGATCTGGAGAGTCTAAAACGGTGCGGTAGCCGTCTGGCAACTGTCGCCCATCCTGTCACACCAGACTCGGCGGTTGCGATTGGACTAATAACCAAGGAGCAATTTCAATCGCTAAGGCAAATAAATCACAGTTCGCAGATGAGAAAAATCACGCGCGCCACACTTGTCGCCGAATCGTGGCCGAACCGTCTCCTAGCTACGCCCGAACCAAGGCAAGCGGACGCTACGCCGCAGCGCTGAACGCCAACTGCATGCCGATGAATGCCACGAGCAATAGCACCAGGATGGACAGGTCTAAACGGACGGCGCCGATGGTGATCTGTGGTATCAGGCGGCGCAGCAACCTCACCGGCGGATCAGTAATCGACATGATGATCTCCAGAATCACCACGGTGACACCGGTGGGCCGCCAGTCCCGACTGAACGACCGGATCCACTCGATAACGACCCGCGCGATGAGCAACAGCCAGAAGGTAAACAGCGCAAACCCAAGGATCTGAAAGAACAGCACCAACGAGAGCCCGACCTTAAACGAAGAGGATGAGAGGGATGTCCGTTGCCGCCCACCTGCGCGGCAACCGCCAGCCTACCGACCCGAGCGCGGCATACTCAGCTGAAGGGACGCCCGGTATGCCCTCAGCCCGGTCGGCCCCCCTGCGGCCTACCGGGCTGTGCACCAAAAATTTCGCCTATTGGTAAGCGTAGAAACCGGTTTCGGCAATTCGCCGACGCTCCTCCGGGGACACGTCGACGTCGGCAGGTGAGAGCAAGAACACCTTGGTCGCGACCTTGTCGAAGGAGCCCCGCAGCGCGAAGGCCAGACCGGCGGCGAAGTCGACCAGTCGCTTGGCGTCAGCGTTGTCCATCGACACCAGATCCATGATGACCGGGGTGCCGTCGCGGAACCGCTCGCCGATGGTGCGCGCTTCGCTGTAGTCCTTGGGCCGCAGCGTGGTGATCTTCGACAGCGGGTGGCCGTCCTCGAACATCATCGCCATGCGGCGCGGGTCCATCGCCAACGCACCGCGCGTGGCGCCGCGCCCCAACCACGACCCCAGCCGGGGCCGGGCCATGTCGGGTCGGTCGAACTCACGCGGCCGGAAAGGCGCCTCGTCGGGGTAGCCGCCGCGGTAGCTGCTCGGCGGCGGGTAGTCCGCGGGCTCACCGCGGAGGTCGCCGCGCGGGTCGCGGCGGGGCTCGTCGTACTCGCGATCGCGCCCTTCATACCGGCCGTAATCGTCGTCGAACCAGGGCCGCGAATAACCCCGGGACGGCGTGCGGTCGTCGTAATACTCGTCGTCGTAATCCTCCATCGGAGCCATACCGAAGTAGGCCTTGACCTTGTGCAGAGTGCTCATCGTGCGACCCCTTCTAGCCTGGGATATATGTTGTTTGTGATGAAGGTGTGACTCGAGTGACTATTCACGGTGACCGTAACCGGCGTTGACCCATTAGCGCGGTACCGACACGCACACACGTGGATCCATGTTTGACGGCGATCTCTAGGTCGTTGGACATCCCGGCTGACAACCCCACCGCGTTCGGAAAGGCATCGCGCAGCCGGTAATGCTCGGATTGCAGCCGATCGAAGGCCCGTTCCGGCTCCCAGTCCAGCGGCGGCACCCCCATCAAACCGACCAATTCCAGGCTTTCGGCGCGCTCCACCTGTTCGCAAACGCCATCCAGCGCGCCAGGCTGCGCGAGGTCGACGCCGCCGCGCGATACGTCGCCGTCGAGACTGACCTGAACGTAGACCCGCAGCGGATTGCTGCGGCGATGTTCGGCCAAGGCGCCGGCTACCGACCGTTCCAGCGCGGTCACCAACTGCGGACTGTCGACCGAATGAGCGGTGTGCGCCCAGCGAGCCAGCGCGCGGGCCTTCTTGCGCTGGATCTGGCCCACCATGTGCCACTGCACGTCCCGCAATCCTGCGTCCGGGGACGTGGCCAACAACCGCGCGAACTCAACCACCTTCGCCGATGCTTCCTGCTCGCGCGACTCGCCCACCGCCCGGCATCCCAGCCGGGAGAGCAGCGCGACATCGGTTGCCGGGAAAAACTTGGTAATCGGCAACAGTTCGATTTCTCCGACGGTGCGGCCGGCTGCCTGTGCGGCCGCCGCGATCCGTGACCGCACCGATGCCAACGCGCGGGTCAATTCCGATTGGCGCTCACTGCTATTCTCCCGGGCGGGCATGTTCAACGTCATCGCGGTGATTCCATCCACACCAGGGACGCCAGCCGGCCAGTCGGAGCAGTGCGCCGATGGCTGAACAGCATCAGGTCGGCTACCGTGCAGCGCGGGTCGACCTCGATGGATGTCACTCCCAACGCACGCAGCTGGCCGCCGATACCGGCGCGAAGATCCAGACCTGCGGTACCCGCGGCGGTCGTGGTGCGGCTGCCGGGCAACGCGGCGTCGACCTCGGCGGCCATCTCCTCGGGCACCTCGTAGTTGCGCCCGCTGACCGCAGGGCCCAGCAGTGCCGAGATGTCGCTGACACGAGCACCCAGTCCCAGCATCGCCTCGACCGCGCGGGCCACCACGCCGTGCTGCGCGCCGACGCGGCCAGCGTGCACCGCGCCGACGACACCGGCCCTAGCGTCGGCGAGCAACACCGGCACGCAGTCGGCTGTCACCACGGCCAGGGCCAATCGCGTTGTCGCCGTGACCATTGCGTCGGTGTCGGGTAAGGCCGCGCCGTGCGGCCCATCGATGACCTGGACGCGGGTGCCGTGCACCTGGTTCATCCACAGCACTCGGTCACCGGGCAGGCCGATGGCATGGGCCAGCCGGGACCGGTTGGCCCGCACGGCAGCCGGGTCGTCACCGACATGGTCGCCGAGGTTGAAAGTGTCGAACGGCGGTTTCGATACGCCGCCCGCCCGGGTGGTGGTCACCCGGCGGATACGAACGCTCACGTCTCCAGTATCTGGATGCTGTTGCCCGCACGGCTGCATCGACGTTGGGTCACTATGTTTCGAGGCCGGTTTGTCGCGCCGTGGCAAGCAAATCGAGACCTCAGCGGCGCATGAAGGGCGGCACGTCGACGTCGTCGTCGTCGCCTCCGATGCTCAAGGTTGCGCCGTTGGTGTGCAGCGGGACGCTGACGGCGTCGACCGGCTCGAACAGTGTCGAGGTGAGCTTGCCGGCCTTAGCTGTCTCGATGCGGTGTGCGCCACCGGTTTCGGTGCCGGCTTTGCGGCCGGGCCCGGCGTCAAAGCCCGCCGCGATCACTGTGACGCGCACTTCATCGCCGAGCGAGTCGTCGATCACGGTGCCGAAAATGATGTTGGCATCCTGGTGAGCGGCGTCCTGCACCAGCGAGGCGGCCTCGTTGATCTCGAACAGGCCCAGGTCACTGCCACCGGCGATCGACATCAGCACGCCCTGCGCGCCTTCCATCGAGGCTTCCAGCAGCGGCGAGTTGATGGCGATCTCGGCGGCTTTGAGCGAGCGCCCTTCGCCGCGGGCCGAGCCGATACCCATCAGGGCGGTGCCGGCGCCGGACATGATGCCCTTGACGTCGGCGAAGTCGACGTTGATCAGGCCCGGTGTGGTGATCAGGTCGGTGATGCCCTGGACACCGTTGAGCAGCACCTCGTCGGCGCTGCGGAAGGCATCCATCAACGACACGGCCGCGTCGCCCATCTGCAGCAGCCGGTCGTTGGGGATCACGATGAGGGTGTCGCAGCTTTCCCGCAGCGCGGAGATGCCGTTTTCGGCCTGGTTGCTGCGCCGTTTGCCCTCGAAGGAGAACGGGCGGGTGACGACGCCGACGGTCAGTGCGCCGAGTTTGCGTGCGATGCTGGCGACCACGGGAGCCCCTCCGGTGCCGGTGCCGCCGCCCTCACCGGCGGTGACGAACACCATGTCGGCGCCCCGCAAGAGCTCCTCGATCTCCTCCTTGGCGTCCTCGGCGGCCTTCTTCCCGACCTCCGGGTCGGCGCCGGCCCCCAGCCCGCGCGTCGAGTCGCGGCCGACATCGAGCTTGACGTCGGCGTCGCTCATCAATAACGCCTGGGCGTCGGTGTTGATGGCGATGAACTCCACGCCCTTGAGACCTTGTTCGATCATCCGGTTGACGGCGTTGACGCCGCCGCCACCGATGCCAACGACCTTGATCACGGCCAGGTAGTTGTGTGGGGGGGTCATCATTCGTCTTCCTCCCTGATGGGCTTTCAGTTCCCTGGTCTTTGTCGGTGTGTCTCCTTGCAAAACCCTCAACCTCAACCATAGAGTTAGAGTTATGTCAAGTAGTTCCGCGTAACCAGAACCGTATGGGTACGACGGGCACCAGCGGTGCAGGCGCGCCGACGCGCGGCATGCATTTTTGCGTCTGTGCCGCTGCCGTGACTCGCCGACCGTCACACCAGCGTGGCAGTGGGTGACCCGCGTCACGCTGACGAAACGGTCGATCGCGGATTATGGCCAGCGGGGGCCTATTTCACCGTCGGTAAGTCCGGGCTGGACACGTCGTAGGTGCGGCCGGGCTGCGTCAGGAGCGCCGCCAATTTCTCGGCCTTCTCCGCCGCGCGGTCGGTTGTCCCCCAGATCACCACCCGGCCGTCGGTCAGCGTGAGGGTGATCGACGACACCGACGGCGCCGCGATCCGGCCTACCTCGCCGGCGACCTCAGAACGCAGCGTGCTCAACACCTTCAGCGCCGCTAGGGTGGCCGCGTCGGTGGGCCCCGGATCTTGCACGTCGATATAGGGGACGGCCGGCGGCGGAGGCTCGGTCGCGAAATCGACGCCGTCGCGGTCGAAAAGGTGGGGTCCGTCCGGAAAATCCTTCACTACCACCGGGACCCGCTCGACGATAGTGATGCGCAGCGCCGACGGGTACTGCCGCTGCACC
>JALHRH010000315.1 GCA_022841565.1 Mycobacterium sp.
CCTCGATCCGTGGTTTCCAGTCGATCCACGAGTCCGATATGTTGCTGCTGCCGGACCCCGCGACGGCGGTCATCGACCAGTTCCGCGAGGCCAAGACGCTGAACCTGAACTTCTTCGTACACGACCCGTTCACCCTCGAGCCCTACTCGCGCGACCCGCGCAACGTCGCCCGCAAGGCCGAGAACTACCTGATCAGCACCGGTATCGCCGACACCGCGTACTTCGGCGCCGAGGCCGAGTTCTACATTTTCGACTCGGTGGCCTTCGACTCGCGCACCAACGGCTCGTTCTACGAGGTCGACGCCATCTCGGGCTGGTGGAACACCGGTTCGGCCACCGAGGCGGACGGCAGCCCCAACCGCGGGTACAAGGTGCGCCCCAAGGGTGGCTACTTCCCCGTTGCCCCGGTGGACCACTACGTCGACCTGCGCGACAAGATGCTGACCAACCTGATCAACGCCGGCTTCAGCCTGGAGAAGGGCCACCACGAGGTCGGCACCGGCGGGCAGGCTGAGATCAACTACAAGTTCAACACGCTGCTGCACGCGGCCGACGACATGCAGCTGTACAAGTACATCGTCAAGAACACCGCGTGGGCCCACGGCAAGACCGTCACGTTCATGCCCAAGCCGCTGTTCGGTGACAACGGCTCCGGCATGCACACCCACCAGTCGCTGTGGAAAGAGGGCAGCCCGCTGATGTACGACGAGACTGGGTACGCCGGCTTGTCGGACACCGCCCGCCACTACATCGGTGGCCTGCTGCACCACGCGCCGTCGCTACTGGCGTTCACCAACCCGACGGTGAACTCCTACAAGCGGCTGGTGCCCGGCTATGAGGCCCCGATCAACCTGGTGTACAGCCAGCGCAACCGGTCGGCGTGCGTGCGTATTCCGATCACCGGCAGCAACCCCAAAGCCAAGCGGCTGGAGTTCCGCTGCCCCGACTCGTCGGGCAACCCGTACCTGGCGTTCTCGGCGATGTTGATGGCCGGCCTGGACGGCATCAGAAACAAGATCGAGCCGCAGGCGCCGGTCGACAAGGACCTGTACGAGCTGCCGCCGGAGGAGGCTGCGAACATCCCGCAGGCGCCGACCCAGCTGTCAGCGGTGATCGACCGGCTCGAGGACGACCACGAATATCTCACCGAGGGCGGCGTGTTCACACCCGACCTGATCGAGACGTGGATCAGCTTCAAGCGGGAAAACGAGATCCTGCCCGTCCAGATCCGGCCCACCCCGTACGAGTTCGCGCTGTACTACGACGTGTGACCTGGAGCCAGCACCAATCTCGCTAGCCCGACGCCACCCGCGCGCAGATCGCACCCTGATCGCCGCGCGGGTGGTGTCGGTTCGTCCACGCACACGGTTCGCAGGGCGAGGACTGGAAACGGGCGACTGGAAAAGATCGCGCGACAAGAGGCCGGTGACGGTTTTCGGCGGGAGTGGCGACACAGGGCACCGGAAATAGGGCACCGGAAATAAGGCACGGCCTACCCGTTTCCGGTCCGGCAGCCTGTCGTTGCCGCTTGCATCAACCGACCGAGATGGTCGAGCGCGCCGGCGTATTCGTGTTCCAAGGGTGTCCCATAGCCGATCACGATTCCCTGGGCACGACGGCTAGTGCCGTGCCAGAACGCGGCCAGACCGGTAAGGGCGACCCGGCGCCTTCGCGCGAGGGCCAGGACAGCGGCCTCGGTGCGGTCTTCGGGCAGCGAGACCACCGCGTGGAGTCCGGCGGAAATTCCCTGGACCGAAACCTCGGGTGCGCAGCGGTGCAACGTCTCTACCAGCGCGTCGCGACGGTTGCGGTAGCGGCGCCGCATCCGTCGGACATGCCTGTCAAGGGTTCCTGACTCGATGAGCTCCGATAATGCCAACTGCGTCAGGACATCGGTGCCGCGGTCGGCTCGTCGCTTGGCGTCGATCACCTTCTCCACCAGTCCGGCGGGCAGGGCCAACCAGCCGATCCGCAGACCCGGAGCCAGGCTCTTGCTGGCGCTTCCGGCGTAGATGACCTGATCGGGGGCCAGACCCTGCAGCGCGCCGACGGGATGGCGGTCATACCGGAACTCCCCGTCGTAGTCGTCTTCGACCAGATACGCACCGCGGGTGACGGCGATCTGAGTGAACTCGATGCGCCGGTGGGCGTCCAGCGTCATGCCCAGCGGAGCTTGGTGCGCCGGCGTGAGAACCACCGCGGCCGCCGATGTCGGCCATCCGTCCGGCTGGGCACCGCTGGGATCGACGTCCAACGGATGAACGGTGAGCCCGGCCGCTTCAGCGATCGCGCGGTGGTCGGGAAGGCACGGATTCTCCAGGGCAACCGATCGGGCACCACCGGCGGCCAGCGCGTCACATACCAGCCGCAAACCCTGGGTGAAACCGCTACAGATCAGGATTTGGTCGCTGCTGGTGAGCACACCGCGCACCCGGCCCAGGTAGTCCGCAAGCACCGTGCGCAGGCGCGACGACCCGCGCGGGTCACCCGGTCCGAGTTCAGCGTGTGGGGTGCCGTGAAGTGCGCGCCGCAGCGCGCGCAACCACTCCTCGCGGGGAAACATGCTCAGGTCCGGACGACCCAGTCGGAAGTCGGCGACGAGCCGCGGTGCGGCACGTTCAGCGTTGACCCGGGCCGGCGCCAGGGGCCCGTGCGCCACTTCGGTTGCCGCGCCCGGCCGGGTTCGCAGGTATCCCTCGGCGGACAGCTGCGAGTACACCTCCACGACGGTTCCGCGAGCGATCTCCAGTTGGGTGGCCAGCGCCCGTGAGGACGGCAACCACTGACCCGCGGCCAAACGACCATCCCGGATAGCTTGCCGCAGAGCACTTTCCAACGCCACACGTCGTCCCCGCCCGGGCGGCAGGTCCAGGTGAAGGTCGAGCCCGCCGGGCTCACTGGTCCATGAAATCGGCATCGAATTGGACCTTATCGATGAACTGGTTCTTTCGTAAGGTCGAAACCGTGATCATGTCCCCTGCAACGAATCGCCGTCTTGACCGGACGGCGAGTTTGACCGCCCAGGTCAACGCTGCGCAACGCGCCGCGGAATCCATGCGGCCACCGGGCCGTCGCCTCATCGACGACCCGCAGTCTCGCCACTTCGTTGAGCACTTCGCGCTGCGGTCCGTGTTGGCGCATCCGCTGTCGGCGGATGCCGCACTTCGGGTATTCGATCGGGTGTGGGGCGGTCTGCACGCTCACATAGCGTTGCGGGTGCGGTACGCCGACGACGCGTGCGAAGTCGCGATCAAAGCGGGCATCGACCAACTCGTGTTGCTCGGCGCCGGCTTCGACACCACCAGCCTGCGCCTTGCGGACGCGGCGGTGACGGTGTTCGAGGTTGATGCGCCCGCCACTCAGGCACACAAACGCCCGGTGGTTGAACGGCTCGCGGAACGTCGCCAAATTGCCTGGGTGCCATGCGATTTCGAGCACGATGCGTTGCGTGACCGGCTACTCGAGGCTGGCTTCGACCCCGCCCGGCCCAGCCTGATCATCTGGCTCGGCGTCAGCATGTACCTCACCCGTGACGCCATCGACGCGACCCTGAGCGACCTTGCGCAGCTCTGCGCGCCCGGCAGCCGGCTGGTAATCGACTACCTTCGCGCTGGTGTCGCCGCGGCCCGCACACCGTGGCCGGGCGCGAACCGTATCGCGCGGGTGGTGGCCCGGCGCGGCGAGCCCTACCGCAGTGACTTCACCGAGCGGGGTCTCGACGCCGTGCTCACAGCCCACGGCTTCCAGCCCGAGGAACACCGCGGCGTCGCCGCGCTGCTGAGGCGCTATGACCCGACGAACAAGAGCAGGCTGGCCGCCGACGACTGGCTGGCGGTGGCAACCGCCTATCGCCAGTGACGTCAAGGCGTAGGCCGGCGCACAACCTCACCCGTCAAGCGCGAGGTCCTTGCGGAAGCGCCGCAGACCGTCGATCTTCTCGGCCAGGGTCGCTTCCGGTCCGGCGTAGAACATCCACGGCATGGTGATGATTCCGGTGATGCCCGCCTCTTCGGCGCGCCGGTAGTCGGCGCCGGTGAATGCGTCGGTGAGCGGGGTCAAGATGGTGAAACCATCCATCGACAACCCGTTTTCGGCGCGCAGCTCCCGTATCCGGTCCACCGCCTTGAGCGCGCGTTCGGTGTTGATCAAGTCCCCGATCCAGCCGTCGTAGCGGGCCGCGCGGCGCAGCGCGATGTCACTGAGCCCGCCGACGTACACCGGGATCGCTGGCGGAGTCGGCTGCATCTCCAAGCGCGGCGCCTGGTAGAACCTGCCGTCGAATTCGGTCCAGCCCGGTGACCACAGCTTCCGCATGAGATCGATCATTTCCTCGGTGCGCTTGCCGCGGGCCGCAAACCGCTCACCCATCAATTCGAACTCCTCGCGACACCAGCCCACGCCGATCCCCAGCTCGATCCGGCCCGATGCCAGTAGCGCCGCGGTTCCAATGGCTTTAGCCGCCGAATACGGGTTGCGCATCGCCGGAATGTAGACGGTGGTGACGAACTTCAGCCGCGTCGTGACCTGAGCCAGAGCACCAACGAGAACCCACGGATCGGGCCAGTCGGTGAAAGGCTGCCATCGACGTTGTCCGTCTTTGGTGTACGGGTAGCGGGTCTGTAGTGTCTCCAAGTTGACGACGTGGTCAGGGATCCCGAGGCCGTCATAGCCGAGTTCGTCCGCAGCCTTGGCAATCTCGATGATCTCGGGGGTGTTCAGGAACGCGCTGCTGACGTAAAACCTCACTGCCCGTCCCGCGCCCAGGCCGGCTCGATGAATACCCCTTCGGATTCCACGGTGATCCCCGCGGCATCCGAAATAAACCCGCGCGCAAACACTTTCACACCCTCCCTGCGGTCGATCCAGGCTTCGGAGCGCAACCGTCCCAGTGGAGTGCCACGGAGGTACTTCACCGTGATCGTTCCGGTGAATCGCGGCTTGGAGAGCCCCTCGCTGGCTGCCTCACCAAGCATGTGGTCGAGCACCAGGGCACTAACCCCGCCGTGCACCAACGAGGGTGGGCCCTCATATGCGGAACCCAGGACGAACTCGGCCCAGCAGCGCCCGCCGCGCTCGTGGTTGACGACGATCGGAGGGGCGATTGGGTTGCAGACGCCAACGGCCGCGTTTCCCAGCGGGAGCGCACGACCGTCGACGCGGTAACTCGCGCCAACCGGGCGGGTCCGCTGCCGCAACGAGTGGGTGACGGCCCCGATCGCAGATCGCGCCCGCGCGACAACGTCATCATCCGCCTCGGTACGAATGGTCGCGTCGATGAGTTCACGGACCGCTTCGGCCAGCGGCGCGTACAGGGCGGTCACCCGGTCCGCGTCGGCCGCTCCCAACTCCGCGAACAAGGCGCCCTGCGCACCGGAATCCTGGGTCAACTTCCGAACACCTTGCGCACCACCGCTTTTGCCCGCCTCGTCACCCGCAGATAATTGTCCAGGAATTCGCCGCCGTCGTCGTTGTGCCAGCCCGCGGCGACCGCGACCGCGTTGAGCTGACGCCCCGGTCCGGGCAATTGGTCGGTGGGCTTGCCACGGACCAGCACCAAGGCGTTGCGGGCCCGGGTCGCCGTCAGCCACGCCAGGCGCAGTAGATCGACCTCCTGCTGGTCCACGAGACCCGTTTCAGCGATGACGTCCAGCGACTGCAGCGTCGAGGTGTTGTGCAGAGCTTGGATCTCGTGGGCGTGCCGTAGCTGTAGCAACTGCACCGTCCATTCGATGTCGGCCAGTCCCCCGCGGCCCAATTTGGTGTGGGTGTTGGGGTCAGCGCCGCGCGGCAGCCGCTCGGACTCGATGCGTGCCTTGATGCGGCGAATCTCCTGCACGGCTTCGACCGAGACGCCGTCGGCCGGGTAGCGGATCTTGTCGACCATCAGCAAGAAGCGCCGCCCCAGCGCTGGGTCTCCGGCGACGGCGTGCGCTCGCAATAGCGCCTGGATCTCCCATGGTTGTGCCCATTGCGCGTAGTAGGCCTCGTAGGAAGCCAGCGTGCGAACCAGTGGACCGTTTCGCCCTTCCGGCCGCAGGTTGGCGTCGACCTCCAGCGGCGGATCAACGCTGGGCTGGCCCAACGCTTTTCGGACCTGCTCGGCGATCATATTGGCCCATTTCACCGCCTGGGCATCCTCGGCGCCGTTGGCCGTCTCACAAACGAACATCACGTCGGCGTCCGAACCGTAGCCGAGCTCCGCACCACCCAGGCGGCCCATACCGATCACCGCGATCGCCGCCGGGGCGCGGCCGGCCTGCGGCAGGTTGGCCCTGATCGTCGCATCCAACGCGGCCTGCAACACGGCCACCCAGATCGAGGTCAGCGCCGCGCACACGTCGGTGACCTCAAGCATGCCCAGCAGATCCGCCGATCCGACGCGGGCCAGCTCCCGACGGCGCAGGGTGCGCGCCGCGGCGATGGCCCGGGTCGCGTCGGCGTGGCGGTTGGCCGAGGCCAGCAGGGCCCGGGCCACTGCGGCAGGTTCGGCTTCCAGCAGCATCGGACCCGTCGGCCGGTCGCCGTAGCTTTGGATGACTTCGGGTGCGCGCATCAGCAGGTCCGGCACGTAGGCCGACGTGCCCAGCACGTGCATGAGTCGCTTACCGACCGTCGGCTGGTCGCGCAGCGTCGCCAGATACCAACTCTGAGCGGCCAGCGCCTCACTGAGTCGCCGATAAGCCAACAGCCCAGTATCCGGATCTGGGGCGTACGACAGCC
>JALHRH010000316.1 GCA_022841565.1 Mycobacterium sp.
AGGAAATCACGGACGACCTTCTCGCTGGCTTCCTTGGTGTCGGTCATCCGAATTACTCCTCCTCAGTCTGCATCTCAGCTGGGGTCACACGACAGCGCGGGCGGGGCGGCGACGCCAACCACAATGAAGGTAACCGAATTGCTAAAATACATCATATGCTATAAATGCGCTATTACATTGGTGTATACCACTACAACGGTCCGACATATGAATATCGTTCATGGACATATGCGGGGGGCGGGTCCCCGCGATGAGCGTCGTCGGGGTACACGCGATCGACAGCGGGCGCCGCGATGGCCCGTCGTGGCGCCGTCGAACTCGTTGGGATCGACGCACCGCATGTGGGACGCCCAGACTGGCGACCTCGAAGAGCACTTCCGGGTGTTGCGACACGACACCCGCGGTCATGGTCGTCAGCGACGCAGCACCGCCGATTCCGGCCTCGACCGCACACCCATCTTGGCGTAGACACGGGTCAGGTGGTACCGCACGGTCTTCGGGGACAGGCACAACGCAGGGCCGTCAAGAACGAGCTGATGCTGCAGCCGCAGACCCAGGCCAACGGTTCCAAAAAGGTCGTCTACGACGTCGTCCTCGACCCCGAAAGGGCTTGACTGCCAATGCTCTCCACGTGCGCGTGGACGTGCATCTGCCGCATAGGCTCGACCCTGGGCACCGGGCCGCTACTCGCAGGAGCTGCAGCGGGCGGGCAAGTGGCCCCACCTCTGGCGCATCGTCGGCGAGTACGCCAACTTCTCCATCTTCGACGTCGAATCGAATGACGAACTGCACCAGCTACTGTCGCGGTTGCCGCTGTTCCCCTACCTGCGCATCCATGTCACGCCGCTGGCGACACACCCGTCAGCCCTGTAACACGTTGACATCAAACACTTTCGGGCACACTGGCCAGCCGCACGTACGCCGACGCCGCCTCGGCGCGGTTCGTCGCGTGCAGCTTGCGCAACACCCGCTTGACGTGTGACTTCACCGTGCCCGCGGAGATCACCAACTCGTCGGCGATCTGCTGATTGGTCCGGCCCGCCGCCATGAGCCGCAGCACCTCGACCTCGCGCCGGGTCAGCACGGCCATCACTCTCGTCTGCACCTCGGCCAATGACCTTGCGGCAGGGCCCCGTTCGACCGGTTCGATCTTGCGCAGGTCCAGATCGGCGTCCTGCAGCGCGCGGGCCGCCTCGTCTGCGGAGGCCAACGCACGCCGCACCTCGGCGTGCTGGCGGCGCATCCGCTCTAGCAACACCGTGCGCTCGTAGGCATACCCGAAGCCCTCGGCGAACGCCCACACCGTGTCACGATCGATCTCGTCGACCACCCGACCGGAATACAGCCGGTCGGCGTGCAGAAAGCCAATCACCTTGCCGGTCGGCATGACCGGCGCCGCCACGTAGGAACGAGTAAGCGAGAAATCGATGATGGGCCGGTTAACGCGCGGGTCGGTGCGGGCGTCCCGCACGATCGCCGGTGCGTGCCGACGAATCATCTCCGTTTCCAACAACATATGGTCCAGCGGCGGTGCCACCGATTGCGCGAAGGTGACCATCTTCTCCGCGCCGGCACGGTCGTCCCCGAAGTACGCTGACTCCATCACCATCCGGCCCTCGTGTACCCGAAACAGGACGGCGCGATCAAATCCGCACGACTCGACCAGTTCCCGCGGTGCCCGGTCGACGATCGTGGCGACATCCTCGACGGCACGCAACTTGCTCAAGCCTTCCTGCACCTGCAGCAGGGCGAAGGTGCGGCGTCTGGCGCCATCTTCGAGCAAGTCCCGTTCCAGCACGGACAGGTCCAGCACCGCATCGAGCGCGTTGAGCGCACGCATGTCGCCGACCGACTCAAGGGCGCTGCGCACCACGGCAGCTTTGGCATCAATGGCCTCGGCGACCACCGCCATCGGGTCGTCGGTGGGATCTACCGCGCAGCCCTCGAATGCCTCCAGATAGTGGCGTGCGGCGTCAGTTTCCCGGACCGGACGTGACGCCCACCCCGGGTGGTCTCCGTCGGCTAGGGTGACGAACGAGGCGGGATCGGGTGTATCGCTGACAACCATCACCAGCTCACTGTCCTCCCACCGGTCGCTCACTGCGGCGATAATCTTAAATTGCTCTCGTCTGGGGGCAGGAGTGCTCCCCATCGGGGGATCGCTTTGCCGCCGCCGCAGGGCGAGGCTTTCTGCATGTCATCTGCGACCGTCTCCGAAAGCACTTCCAGCCTCGAAGCCCTCGAATTACTGACAACGCCCCAGGGCATCGCCAACCCTTACCCACTTTACGACCGACTCAGGGCGCTCTCACCCGTTGCGGGTTACCGGGATTGGCCGCCGGGCACCGTTCCCGGTGCCGACGAACCGGTCACGGCGTGGGCGCTCTTTCGATATGACCAGGTCTTCGAGGCCGCGCGAGACACGGCAACCTTCTCGTCGCGGGATCCGCTGCAAGAGGCTTCCTCCGCGCCGAGCCTGATGCTGGTCAACACCGACCCACCCAAGCACGAGGTGGAGCGGAAACTGGTCAGCCAGGCGTTCTCGCCACGCCGGGTCAAACGGCTGGAGGCCTGGCTCAACGAGTTGATCCCGCAACTGCTCGACGACCTCGATGAGTCTTCACGGGGCGGCGAGATCGAGGTCATGGAGTTCGCCGCCGAGATTCCCACCCGGGCCATGGTGCGACTGCTGGGATTGCCGGACGGTGACCACGTGCGGTTTCGGCGCTGGGCCAACGCGTTCATGCTGTCGTCTTCGCTGACGCCGCAGGAACGCATCGCCAGCAACGAAGAGATGGTCGCGGCTTTTGCCACCCGGCTCGCTGAGCGCACCGAGCAGCTGGCGCAGGAAGGAGCGGACTGTCCAACCGGTCAAGACGTCGAGGACGCGGACGACCTGATCTCGGCGCTGCTGCGCGCCGAGGTGGATGGGCAGCGGCTCACCCCGGCGGAAATTGTCCGGTTCTGCGTCACGCTGGTGGTAGCTGGCAGTGAAACGACGACGTTTCTGATCGGCAATCTGCTGCATGCGCTGGCCCGCGAACCGGAACTCACCACGCGGATCCGCGCCGACCGCACCCTGCTGAATCTCTTTGTGGAAGAGGATCTTCGGCTTGACGGTCCGCCGCAGCGGCTGTTTCGCCTGGCTACCCGCGACGTCGAGGTCGGGGGCAAGCTGATTCGCCGGGGGGAGTGGGTGGCGCTGTTCTTCGGCTCGGCCAACCGCGATCCCCAAGTGTTTCCTGACCCCGGGCGACTCGACATCGACCGCCCCAACATCCGACAGCAACTCTCGCTCGGTCATGGTGTGCACTTCTGCCTCGGCGCGGCATTAGCGCGGCTGGAGGTGCTGGCGGTGCTCAACGCCGTGCTGGACCGCTATCAACAGATCGCCTTGACCGACGACCCTGGCACCAAGCAGACTGCCAGTCTCTTGACGCACGCGTATGTCCGACTGCCCCTACGCTTTTCATGAACGAGGGACGCAACATCGCAGCGACCGAGGCAATCTACCGGGCGGTGCCCATGGGCGACCTGCCAACGGTGCTCGCACATCTGGATTCCGAGGTCCGCATTACCTATTACGGCACCGAGAAGATCCCGTATGCGGGCGAATACCGGGGCATCGAGGATGCCGTTACCTTCCTGGCCAGGGTCGGGGAGGCGATCGAGATCATCGAGATGCAGCCGTGGAAGTTCATCGCTCAGGGCGACGACCTGGCTACCTGGGGCCGGCAGCGGTTCCGGCGCCGCTCCACCGGCCGTGAGTGGGAGTCAGAATTCGCGCACATCATCACGCTGCGCGACGGCCGCTGGCTACATTTTCGCGACTTCGCGAATTCCGCCCTCGCCCTGGAAGTGTTCAGCGCATGAGGGTCACCGCCGACCGCCAGGTATGTATGTCCGCCGGCATCTGCGTGATCACGGCCGATGCGGTGTTCAGCCAGGACGCCGACGGCATCGTCATCGTGGCCTCCGAAGAGGTTCATGCGGACCAGGAACGCAATGCCCGCAACGCCGTCACGTTGTGTCCCTCGGGGGCGCTGCGGCTGGTGCCCGGTCCCGCGTGACGCGGCCGCCAGACATCCCGCAGCACGGGCGATACCGCAGCGCTCAGACAGTACTAGCAAGATACATCATCGCACATAAATGCTTATTTGCTTCGACATTCACCGATAGGACACATGTATATTTGCGTATCGTCTATGGACATGATGGCGACGCGCCGCGTACCCTCGCGAATATCAGTCATCCACTTCGACCCGTCCGGGGGCCCAGCGTGAGCCACTGCACGCGACGACACCACGCCGGCGTCAGGCGGTGCGCGCTCACATGGTGATGGTGCTTGATCAAGCCTCGAAACCGGTCCGCGCGATGGGCGACTTCTTCGCGATGACGATGGACACCTTCGTGGCCATGTTCAGGCCGCCGTTCGCCTGGCGTGAATACCTGTGCCAGTGCTGGTTCGTGGCGCGGGTGTCGACGCTGCCGGGCCTGTTGATGACGATCCCGTGGGCGGTCATCTCGGGGTTCCTCTTCAATGTGCTGCTGACCGACATCGGAGCCGCCGACTTCTCTGGAACCGGTTGCGCGATCTTCACCGTCGACCAAAGTGCGCCGATAGTAACGGTTTTGGTGGTAGCAGGAGCGGGAGCCACCGCCATGTGCGCCGATCTGGGCGCGCGAACCATCCGCGAGGAACTCGACGCGCTGCGGGTCATGGGCATCAACCCCATTCAGGCGCTGGCGGTTCCGCGGGTGCTGGCGGCCACCACCGTGTCACTGGCTCTCAGTTCGATCGTGATGGCGACAGGTCTCATCGGTGCGTTCTTCTGTTCGGTGTTTCTCATGCACGTCTCGGCCGGTGCGTGGGTGGCAGGTTTGACCACGCTCACCCACACCGTCGACGTCGTCATCTCGTTGATCAAGGCGACGTTGTTCGGACTGATGGCCGGCCTGATTGCCTGCTACAAGGGCATGTCCGTCGGCGGCGGCCCGGCCGGTGTCGGACGGGCCGTCAATGAGACCGTGGTGTTCGCCTTCATCGTGCTATTCGTCATTAACATCATCGTCACCGCCATCGGCATGCCGTTCATGGTGTCGTGAGGTGAAGCCATGACGGTCAGTGTCCCCAGCGCCCCCACCCGCCTGCAGGGTGTGGCGAAAACCGTTGCTGACGAATGGAATCGGCTGGGATCTCAGATGCGGTTCTACGTCAGCACGCTGGTCGGCATTCCCGACGCGGTCGTCAACTACCGAGGCGAGCTGTTGCGGGTGATCGCACAAATGGGATTGGGGGTCGGCACCCTCGCAGTGATCGGCGGAACCGTCGTCATCGTCGGCTTCCTGGCTATGACCACCGGTGCGATCGTGGCGGTGCAGGGTTACAACCAGTTCGCCTCCGTGGGCGTGGAGGCGTTGACCGGCTTTGCCAGCGCCTTTTTCAACACCCGGGAAATTCAGCCCGGAACCGTGATGGTCGCGTTGGCGGCCACGGTGGGCGCCGGGGCCACCGCGCAGCTGGGCGCGATGCGCATCAACGAGGAAATCGACGCACTCGAGGTGATCGGCATCCGCAGCGTCAGCTACCTGGCGAGCACCCGGGTGGTGGCCGGCGTGGTGGTCGCCATCCCCCTGTTCTGCACCGGACTCTTGACGGCCTATTTCGCTGCCCGCCTAGGCACTACGTTCGTCTACGGGCAGGGTTCCGGTGTGTATGACCACTACTTCAACACGTTCCTGCGCCCCACCGACGTGCTTTGGTCGTCGTTTGAAGTCGTCGTGGTCGCGCTGATGATCATGCTGGTGTGCACCTATTACGGGTTCAACGCCCATGGCGGGCCGGCCGGAGTGGGGGAGGCCGTAGGCCGGGCCGTGCGCGCGTCGATGGTCGTGGCATCGATCGCAATCGTCATCATGACGTTGGCCATCTACGGCCAGTCACCCAACTTTCACCTGGCGAGCTAGCGCGATGGGTCACGGACCAGGCAACTACCGTCTGCATGACGCGTGGTGGACGCTGATTCTGTTCGCAGTGATCGGCGCGATGGTTATGGTGACGGCCGCGTCCTTCGACGGCACGTTGCGCTCCTACGTGCCGGTGACGCTGACCTCCGACCGCTCCGGCCTGGTGATGGACACCGGCGCCAAGGTCATGATGCGCGGAGTACAAGTCGGCCGGGTCAGCCGGATCCACCAAACTGATCAGGCGAGGAACGGGGCCGGCCTCAGACTGGAGATCGACCCCGAACAGATCCGGTACATCCCGGCGAACATCGAAGCGCAAATCAGTGCCACCACCGCGTTCGGCGCCAAGTTCGTCGAACTGGTGATACCGCAGAACCCCAGTCGGGCAAGGCTTTCCGCTGGCGCGGTCCTGCACTCCAAGAATGTCAGCACAGAGATCAACACCGTCTTTCAGAACGTCGTGGACCTGCTCGCCATGATCGACCCACTCAAGCTCAACGCGGTCCTGACCGCCATAGCCGAGGGTGTACGGGGGCAGGGTGAACGGATCGGCGAAGCCACCACCGACCTCAACGAGGTGCTGCAGGCGCTGAACGCCCGCAACGAGACCATGCGGCGGAACTGGCGGTCCTTCAAGAACTTCAACGACACCTACGACGCGGCCGCCCAGGACATCGTGACCATCCTGAACGCAGCCAGCACCACCGGGGCCACCGTGGTCAATCATTCGGCACAGCTGGATGCCCTGC
>JALHRH010000317.1 GCA_022841565.1 Mycobacterium sp.
AGGATGAACCCGAAGATCAGCGTTGCCGCCGAGATGATCAGCACTCCGACCGCGAATTGGGTTTGAGTCAGGTTCTTTAGCGCCATCTCAAAGATGGCCATCAGGCCGATGCCGACCACGGGCACACCCGAACCCAGCAGCCACACCATCATGGTCCGGCCCATGATTCCCGGCGCCAGGCGTCGGGGTGGCGGTCCGGCCTCGAGTGCCTGTGCGGCCACCGGGCGCAGGGCAAACTCGGTCAGCAGGTAGCTGCCGGTAGACACCAACAGGCCGCAAAAGCTCACCGCGACGAGAAACCGGGGTATGAACATCGTGTTGGCCATGCCGTAGAGGATGGTCAGCAGCACCGCCCCGATCCCCCACAAGGCGAGGTGGCCCACCGCGACCCGCCAGGGCGCCATGAAGACGTTGCGCTCGTCTCGATCGGTGGGCTTGCGGTCCTCGATCGCCCAGCGCAGCCCTTCAACGGTGCCACGGGTAATCGTGAAGGTACCCACGACCAGGGCGACGACGACGTAGGAGGGAACCGCGATAAACGAAATCCACAGCGGTGCATCGTCGAACACGCTCGGTACCGGAACCGCGACCGTCACCACCAACACGGCGACGGCGATACCAATCAGATTCGCGGCGACGATGAGCACGGTCATGATGACCTGGATGCGGACCCGCCGGCGATGTTGGTCTTCTGAGACCCGCCCTAGCAGCCAGGAACCGTATGCGGGAGTACCCGGCAGCCGACCGCTTTGTCGGGTCACCTTCTCCAGGACCCGGCCCAGACGCTGCGCGACGCTTTTCTTGGGGGTCGTATTGGAGGACATTGTGGCGTTAGCCTAATTCGTCGGACGCGGTCTAGGCCGAGTCGGGTGCGCCTTGCATTCCCATCTGTGTGGACAGCTCCTGAGCCGGATGCGCCAGTCGGATGGGCTCACGGTAACTGCGCAGCGTTACCGTCTCGCCCAAAGACCAACGGCAGCGCTCACTCTCGGTCGCGTTCTGCACTGTCGTCGAGTTTGTCAACAACTTGCCGGGGCGTGATTTCGCCAGTTCACACAACCGGGCCGCCTCGTTGACGGGCCCGCCGATCACGGTGTATTCGAATCGCTCGTTCGCGCCGACGTTGCCGGCAACGACTTGCCCGGCCGCCACGCCGATTCCGGCCTCGCACTCAGGCATCTCGTTGGTCAGCCGAGCAGAAATCCTGCGGGCCGCGGCTAGTGCCGCGTCCTCGGGGCACTCGAGCCGGATCGGAGCGCCGAAAATCGCCAACGACGCGTCTCCCTCAAACTTGTTGACCAGCCCGCAGTTTCGGTCGACCTCGTCAACGACGATGGTGAAGAACCGGTTGAGGACATGGACGACTTCGGCCGGTGGTCGGCTGCGGACCAACCGGGTGGAGCCGACGATGTCAACGAAGACCACGGCGACGTGGCGTTCCTCGCCCCCGAGCTTGGGGCGCTCACGTTCGGCGGCTGCGGCGACCTCGCGGCCGACGTGGCGACCGAAGAGGTCCCGTATCCGTTCGCGCTCACGTAAGCCGTGCACCATGGCATTGAATCCACGCTGCAACTCACCAAGTTCGGTCCCGTCGAATACCACCAGATCGCCCCGCAGGTCACCATCCTCGACCCGTTTGAGGGCCGCGCGCACCACCCGCACCGGTGTCGCGGTCAGCCACGACATGATCCACATCACCAGGAACCCAAAGATCAGCGAGAGCACCGAGATGATCAACACCGCTACTCCCAGTTGGGTCTCGGTCAAATCCCGCACTAACACCGCGAACAGCGCCAACATCGCGATACCCGCGAGCGGCGCACCGGAGCCAAGCGCCCACACGGTCATCGTCCGGCCCATGATGCCTGGCGCGTGCCGTCGTGACGGTAGTTCCGCTTCGAGCGCATGAGCGGCCACCGGTCGCAGCGCGAATTCGGTGAACAGATAGCTATTGGTAGCCACCATCAGGCCGCAGATCGACACAGTGACATAGATAATCGGGATGAACAAGCGGCTTGACATGCCGTAGAGCGTGGCCAGCAGAACCGCGCCCAATTGCCATAGCGCGATGTGGACAAGCGACACCCGAAGTGGTGCCAGCAAGACGTTGCGCCCGTCGGTTGGGCTGGGCTTACGATCCTCGATCGCCCATCGGGTAGACACCACGACGATTCGGCTGCTGATCCAGCAGGTGCCGAGTCCCAGCGCGAGCACTGCGTAAGCTGGCACGACTCCGAAGGTCACCCACCGCGGGGTATCCCGGTAGATGTTGGGCGTCGGAAAAGCAAAACTCAAGATCAAGGCCGCGACTACCAAGCCGGTCAGATTGGCTTGCAAGTTATAGAGGTTCACGATGAGCTTGATCCGCCGCTGCCGAAGAGATTGGCTTTCCGAGACATGCCCGAGAACCCAGGAACCGTAGGCCGGAGTGTTCACCCGACCGCTTTGCCTGGTTAGCTTTTCCAGGACGCGGCCCAGATGCTGCGCGGTGCTTTTCTTGGGGACCTCTTCGTCCGACATCGTGGCGTCAGCCTAAGCCTTCGCAGGCGTGATAGAGCCGCATTTGTCGCGCATGTTTGAACGGTGTGCTTAACCAAACACATCTTAAGGTAAACAGGTGCGTCTAGTCATTGCCCAGTGCACCGTCGACTACGTTGGTCGTCTCACCGCGCATCTGCCGTCGGCGCGTCGGTTGCTGTTGTTCAAGGCGGATGGGTCGGTCAGCGTGCACGCCGACGACCGCGCGTACAAACCACTGAATTGGATGAGCCCCCCTTGCCGGCTGATCGAGGAGCCAGGACCGGTGTGGGTGGTCGAGAACAAGACCGGTGAACAGCTGCGCATCACGGTCGAGGCGGTCGAACACGACTCCAGCCACGACCTGGGCGTCGATCCCGGTTTGGTCAAGGACGGTGTCGAGGCTCACCTGCAGGCGCTGCTCGCCGAGCACGTGCAGTTGCTGGGCGAGGGATACACGCTGGTCCGCCGGGAGTACATGACCGCGATCGGTCCGGTCGATCTGTTGTGCCGCGACGAAAAGGGTGGTTCGGTCGCCGTGGAGATCAAGCGGCGCGGGGAGATCGACGGAGTGGAGCAACTCACCCGCTACCTGGAGTTACTCAATCGGGACACTGTCCTCGCGCCCGTCAAGGGCGTATTTGCCGCCCAGCAGATCAAGCCGCAAGCCCGTACTCTGGCCACTGATCGTGGAATCCGTTGTCTGACACTGGATTATGACCGGATGCGGGGCATGGACAGCGACGAGTATCGGCTGTTCTGAGATGGCTCGGCGTCGTAAACCGCCACCCTGGCAGCCCTTGCGGCTACCGAGCCGAGTCGAAACCGGAGCGGACGGGTACGAGTACGAGGTGCACTCGATTCCCGCGGCTCGCGCCGCCAAGACCTATCGTTGTCCTGGCTGTGATCACGAGATCCGTTCTGGCACTGCACATGTGGTGGTATGGCCGGTCGGGGCATCGGGCGCGGTGGACGAGCGCAGACACTGGCACACGCCGTGTTGGACGAACCGCGCCAACCGTGGTCCTACACGAAAGTGGTCTTAGGAAAAAACCTAGTGAGCCGGCTCGACCAATTCGATCAGCACACCGCCGGCGTCCTTGGGGTGGATGAAGTTGATCCGCGAGTTCGCGGTGCCGCGTCGGGGTGTCTCGTAGACCAGCCGGACGCCCTGGGAGCGCAATTGCTCGCACATGGCATCGAGATCCCTGATCCGGCAGGCGAGCTGCTGAATGCCGGGCCCGCGCTTGTCGAGGAACTTTGCGATCACCGACGTCTCGTCGAGCGGTGCCATCAGCTGAATCTGCGCACTGGTGCCCGGCACCGCGAGCATCGCTTCGCGAATACCCTGGTCGTCGTTGATTTCTTCGTGCACCAGGATCATGCCGAGGTGGTCGTTGTACCACTCGATCGCAGCATCGAGGTCGACGACTGCGATGCCGACGTGATCGAGTCCGGTCACTAATGACGTAGCCAGAGTGGGACGGGCCTCAACTTGATCGGTCGTCATAACATAACGGTAACCTCATTAGAAAGAATCCGCTGCTCCGGGTTGGCCCGACCAGCCGTTCCCGTGCCGTTTAGGAGGTTTCATGACGACGTCGGTGATCGTTGCTGGGGCGCGCACGCCCATCGGCAAATTGATGGGCTCGCTGAAGGACTTCAGCGCCAGTGACCTGGGCGCCATCGCCATCAAGGCCGCGTTGGCGAAGGCCTTTCCCGGCGTGGAGGCGCCGGCATCGCTGGTGGAGTACGTGATCATGGGCCAGGTGCTGACGGCGGGCGCCGGGCAGATGCCGGCGCGCCAGTCGGCTGTCGCGGCCGGCATCGGCTGGGACGTTCCCGCGCTGACCATCAACAAGATGTGTCTTTCCGGGCTCGACGCCATCGCCCTGGCCGACCAGCTTATTCGCGCCGGTGAGTTCGATGTGGTGGTCGCCGGCGGCCAGGAGTCCATGACGAAGGCGCCGCACCTGCTGATCGACAGCCGAGCCGGCTACAAGTACGGCGACGTCACGGTGCGCGACCACATGGCCTACGACGGCCTGCACGACGTGTTCACCGATCAGCCGATGGGTGCGCTGACCGAGCAGCGCAACGACGTCGACAGATTCACCCGCCAGGAGCAGGACGAGTATGCGGCGCAGTCGCACCAAAAAGCCGCGGCCGCATGGAAAGACGGCGTCTTCGCCGACGAGGTAGTGCCGGTCGACATCCCGCAGCGAAAGGGTGATCCGCTGCAGTTCAGCGAGGACGAAGGCATCCGGGCTAACACCACCTCAGACTCGCTGGCCGGCCTCAAACCCGCGTTCCGTAAGGACGGCACCATCACCGCCGGATCGGCGTCGCAGATCTCCGACGGCGCGGCCGCGGTGGTGGTCATGAACAAGGACAAAGCTCAGGACCTGGGGCTGACCTGGCTGGTCGAGATCGGTGCGCACGGCGTGGTGGCTGGCCCGGATTCGACGCTGCAATCGCAGCCCGCCAACGCGATCAAGAAAGCGATCGACCGTGAGGGCATCTCGGTTGACCAGCTCGACGTCGTGGAGATCAATGAGGCATTTGCGGCGGTGGCGCTCGCCTCCACCAGGGAGCTCGGGCTCAACCCGGAGATCGTCAACGTCAACGGGGGTGCGATTGCCGTGGGGCACCCGATCGGAATGTCGGGAGCACGGATCACGCTGCACGTGGCGTTGGAATTGGCCCGGCGTGGGTCCGGCTACGGCGTGGCAGCCCTGTGCGGAGCCGGCGGGCAGGGCGACGCGCTGATTCTGCGGGCCGGGTAGCCGCCCCACCCGATGGCGGGTTTGCTGGCGGGTGCTGCGGCGCTTACCGTCGGGGATACTGTGAGATTGGTCATATCGTCCGGGGCGCCAATGTCGAGTGCGAATTTCGGTCACTGTTTGTTCGCATGGGAGGTCCCCGCGACCAGGTCGTGACGGCGTGAAAGACTTGATGACGTGACACGTCCCCGACCTTCGATCGGGCCAGCGTTGGCCGGTGCGGTCGACCTGTCCGGTCTCAAACAACGCGCTCAACAGAAGGCCAGTGCGCCGCCACCCGGACCTCCGGGGGAGCGGGGCGTCTCTGCCGGGCCCGGCGGCGGTACCGGCGGCCCCGGAATCATTCAGGTCACCGAGGCCAATTTCGAGGACGAGGTAATAAACAGGTCCGACGAGATTCCCGTCGTGGTGTTGCTGTGGTCGCCGCGCAGCGAGGTGTGTGTCGACCTGCTCGAGACGCTGGCCGGCCTGGCCGCT
The DNA here is from genome assembly GCA_022841565.1 of Mycobacterium sp. Lineage (GTDB taxonomy): Bacteria > Actinomycetota > Actinomycetes > Mycobacteriales > Mycobacteriaceae > Mycobacterium. The sequence goes on from JALHRH010000317.1 coordinate 5,778, forward strand.
GACGACAACGGCACGTGGGCGCTGGCCGCGGCTAACGTTGACGCCGCGCCCGGCATAGCCCGGATCTTCGGTGTGCAGGCGGTCCCGACGGTGGTGGCATTGGCTGCAGCGCAACCAGTTTCCAGTTTCCAGGGTCCGCAGCCGGCAGATCAATTGCGGCGTTGGATTGACTCGCTGCTCGACGCTACCGCCGGAAAACTCAAAGGAGCGCCCAGCTCCGAGCAGCCGGAGGAAATCGACCCTGTGGTCGCCCAGGCACGTCAGGAACTCGAGGCCGGTGACTTCGAAGCGGCGAGAGTGTCCTATCAGGCGGTCCTGAACGCCGACCCTGGCAGTGCGGAAGCCAAGGCGGCCATCCGCCAGATCGAATTTCTCATGCGCGCCACCGCGCAGCCTCCCGACTCGGTTCCAGCGGCCGACGCGGCACCTGACGACATCGAAGCGGCCTTCGCCGCCGCCGACATCCAGATTCTCAACCAGGATGTCACCGGCGGGTTCGACCGCCTGATTGCGTTGGTGCGCAGGACGTCTGGTGATGACCGCACCAAGGTGCGTACCCGGCTCATCGAGCTGTTCGAACTTTTCGACCCCGCCGATCCCGAAGTGATCGCCGGTCGCCGCAACCTGGCCAACGCGCTCTACTGAGCTGCTCCTCGCGGGGGCAGGCAGGCGGCTAAGCAGGCTCCAACCAGATCGCCGACAGGGGCGGCAACACCAGCACCGCTGACGCCGGGCGACCATGCCACGGGTCCTCGGTAGCGTCTACGCCGCCAAGATTTCCTATGCCGGAGCCGTTGTAGACCGTGGCGTCGGTGTTGAGCACTTCTCGCCAGCGGCCGGCTTGCGGCAGGCCCAGCCGGTAATTGCTGTGGTCCGCGCCGGCGAAGTTGAACAC
>JALHRH010000318.1 GCA_022841565.1 Mycobacterium sp.
GGCAGCTTCAACGCCGGGAACACCAATACCGGTGACTTCAACCCGGGTCACACCAATAGCGGCTGGTTCAACACCGGCAACGCCAACACCGGCTTCGCCAACGGCGGCACCACCACTACCGGCGCGTTCATGTCCGGCAACTACAGCAACGGCATCCTGTGGCGCGGCAACTACCAAGGCCTCGCCGGAGCCTATTTCGCGCCCACCATTTCGCGGTTCCCGGTCAGTGTGCACGTTGCCGGCTTGGTCGGCCCGGTGCACATAGCACCCATTTCCGTTCCCGCGGTAGAGGTCGCCATCACCAATGCGGCGGTGGGGCTGGGGCCCATCAACGTCGCACCCATCACGGTTCCCGCGATTCCGATCCAAGCGTTGGGATCGGTGGATCTGGCAGCGAATTCGATCGCCCCGATCAGGCTTATCGACGCACTCGACGGTGCTATTGCGGTCCGCATCGAATCGTTCAAATTCAATAGCCCGTTCATTTCGATTGGCAAGTTCGGCGACCCAGCCGGCGTTTTCCTGTCCGACCTGTCGATCATGGGTGTGCAAATCGGCGGTCCCAACCCCGGCTCCCCGATCCCATTGATTGCCAATTTCGCCACCACTGCGGCGAATCTGCTTCCGAACGGTTTGTCCATTCCCGGCCAGACGATACTGACCGCCGACGTGTCCGGCGGTAATGACGCGTTCACGTTCTTCCCGAACGGCTTGACCATCCCGAAAGCCTCCGCTGGGGTTACCAACCTGATCGGCGGCATCGACGCGTTCACCTTGTTGCCCAACGGCTTCACCCTCAGCATTCCCGCGGTTGTCGACGGAGTCGCCTACGTCGGGGATATCCCGATACCCGTCATCGATGTACCGGCGGTACCTGGCTTCGGCAACTCGACCACCTCCCCGTCATCGGGCTTCTTCAACACCGGCGCGGGTGGCGGCTCAGGTTGGGGTAACTCCGGTGCTGCCATGTCCGGCCTATGGAACCAAGCGTCGAACGCACTGACTGGAACGGGGTCGGGCCTGGCGAACTTCGGCGGCCTGAGTTCGGGTCTGCTGAACGTCGGCTCGGGTGTATCAGGCTTCTATAACACCGCTCCATCGGGAACACCCGCGCTGGTATCGGGTCTGGGCAACGTCGGGCACCACCTCGCCGGTTTGTTGGCCGCGGGCACCACGCTCAACGCGGGCAGCAGCGTCGTCAACATCGGGTTTGCCGAACTCGGCGTCGGCAACGTCGGCCTCGGCAACGTCGGCGACCTCAATCTGGGTGCGGCCAACATCGGCGCGCAGAACCTCGGCTTGGGCAACATCGGCAGTGGCAACTTCGGCTTCGGCAACATCGGCAGTGGCAACTTCGGCTTCGCCAATTCCGGGCTGTCGGTGGCTGTGCCCGGCATCGGCAACGTCGGGCTCGCCAACGCCGGCAGCGGCAACGTCGGCCTGGCCAATGTGGGTCTGGGCAACATCGGATTCGCTAACAGCGGCAACAACAACATCGGCATCGGGCTGGTCGGGGACAACCTGACCGGGATCGGTGGACTGAACTCCGGGGCCGGCAATATCGGTCTGTTCAACTCCGGTACCAACAATGTCGGCTTCTTCAACACCGGGACCGGCAACTTCGGGTTCTTCAACTCGGGTCGCTACAACACCGGCATCGGCAATAGCGGAACGGCCAGCACTGGGCTCTTCAATGCCGGCAATTTCAACACCGGGTTGGCCAACACCGGTCACTACAACTCCGGCAGCTTCAACGCCGGTGATACCAACACCGGCGACTTCAACCCCGGCGACATCAACTCTGGCTGGCTGAACACGGGCCACTCCAATACCGGTCTGCTGAATTCGGGCACGCTCAATACCGGCGCCTTCAGTACCGGGTACGGCAACAACGGCCTGTTCTGGCGAGGCAACAATGCGGGTCAACTCAGCCTGTACTACGGCATCACGATCCCCGAATTCCCGATCGACATCACCACCACCGGCGGTGTCGGACCGATCGTCATCCCAGACATTGACATCCTGCCTCCGCTGCACATCGACCTCACCGGCGCTGCGAATTATGCGTTCACTTTGCCCGACATCCCCATTCCGGCAATTCATATCGGTTTCGACGGCGCCGCCAACGCCAACTTCACCGCACCGGCCACTACCCTGCTCTCCGCGCTGGGCATCACCGGCGGCGTCACCGCGGGGCCCCTCACCGCTTCCGACATCTACATCAATGACTTCAAACTCAACGTGGTCACTCCTGAGGCAATGCGCGGTTTTCCCTTTTTCTTGCCCGCCGTCATCGTCCTTGACCTCGAATCGCCGGCGCAATTGCTACCCGTCGCGCTGGGTAGCTTTTCCGTACCGATACAGCAGACCGTCGGACCGATCGCCCTGGACGCGATCTCATTCAGCCAAGCGATACCTATCGACATCCCACCGATCGACATCCCGGCACAGGTTGTCAAGGGAATCTCGATGTCGGAGATTCTGCCGCTCAATTACACGATCGATACCCCGGCCGTTTCCGTGCCGGGAACCACAATTCCGGCGATCCCGCTGAACTTCGACTTCCCGTTGACGGTCGGACCGTTGAACCTCACGATCATCGACCTCAAGCCGGTGCCCGGTTTCGGAAACTCGAGCATCGCGCCCTCCTCGGGATTCTTCAACTCCGGTGCCGGCGGCGGATCGGGCTTCTTCAACGCAGGGTCGGCCCTCTCGGGCTTGCTGAATCAGGCCGCCAAGGAGTCGATGCTGGGCACCCTGTCGGGTCTGGGCAACACAGGTGGGCTGTCCTCCGGCTTGCTCAACTCCGGCACCGCCATTTCGGGCTTGTTCAACGTCACCGGAATCGACTTCAACACACCGGCGTTTATCTCCGGTTTCAGCAACCTCGGCGACCACGTATCGGGACTGTCCTATCAGGGCCTGCTCGCGATGATCACCTACCCCGCCGCTCCTAGTGTGATCTCCGACTTCATCGACAACGTCATTGCCGAACTGGAGCACCTGGACATCCGTAACGCGCTCAACCTGGGCAATGTGGGCGGATTCAACGTCGGCTTCGGCAACCTCGGTGACCTCAACCTGGGCGCCGGCAACGCCGGTAGCGGGAACTTCGGCGGCGGTAACTTCGGCGCCGGCAACGTCGGCTTCGGCAACCTCGGCGACGGCAACATCGGGCTGGGCAACATCGGTCATGGCACCATCGGATTCGGGAACTCGGGGTTGTCGGTCGGCGTGCCTGGGATTGGCAACATCGGTTTCGGTAACGCCGGTGACTTCAACTCCGGTTTGGCGAACTTCGGGGCGGGCAACATCGGTCTGGCCAACACCGGCAACAACAACATCGGAATCGGCCTGAGCGGCGACAGTCTGACCGGTATCGGCGCCCTGAATTCCGGCTTCAGCTCAGGGCAGGGCAACGTCGGATTGTTCAACTCCGGCACCGGCAACGTCGGCTTCTTCAACACTGGGACCGGCAACTTCGGGCTCTTCAACTCCGGCAGTTACACCACCGGCATCGGCAATTCGGGGACCGGTTCCACTGGTCTATTCAATGCCGGCAATTTCAGCACCGGCCTGGCCAATCCCGGCAACTACAATTCCGGCACCGGCAACGTCGGCAATTCCAATACCGGCGACTTCAACGTGGGCAACGTCAACAGTGGTTGGTTCAACGTCGGTCACACCAACACCGGCTTGTTCAACACCGGCAATGTCAACACGGGCGCATTCAACAGCGGTAATTACAACAACGGGGCGCTGTGGACGGGTGACTGGCACGGCACATTCGGTTTCCAGTTCAAACTCGACATCCCGGCCAGCACTATCGTCGACTTCAACCAGACGCTCGACTTCGGGCCGCTCAAGCTCGCCGATCCAATCAATATCCCGGGCATGTCGCTGTTCGACATCCACCAAGTGATCCCGGTCGGGCCCTACACGATCCCGCAAATCGACATTCCTGCCTACCAGCTCGACATCCGACAAACGATTGAAATCCCGCCGATCGTCTTCCTGCCAGCCACAACCATCGGCGGCCAGACCTACACCATGCCGTTCAACAACCCGGCGGGACTGGCCTCGTCCTTCACGCTGCCGGTGATCAGGTTCGAGGCCCTGGGCGATATATGGACAGTAGGGCAACCCAACGGCACGGACAACAACAACCATGCCCGCGAACCCGTCACCGGCATCACCCTCTTCACCGGCGTGACCAGCCCCTCATCCGGTTACACCTCGATCACGCTGCCGCTGGTCACCATTCCGGCGATCGGCACCAACGCGATTCCGCTCGACATCGATATTGGCGGCGGCCTGCCGGGGTTCACCTTGTTCCCGGGCGGGCTGAACATTCCGCAGAATCCGATCCCGTTCACTATTGACGCATTCGGCTTGCTCGATCCGATCACCATTTTCCCGAATGGATTGACGATCGATTCCCTTCCCCTGCACGCGGCGCTGAACGTCAGCGTGCCGCAGAGCAGCACGGTACTCATCGACATCCCGCGGACCGCCGGTTTCGGGAACACCACACCCACACCGTCGTCGGGATTCTTCAACAGCGGCAGCGGCGGGGTCTCGGGCTTCGGTAATTTCGGCGCCGGCGTATCGGGCTTGTGGAATCAGGCATCGAGCGCGTTGGCCGGCTCGGTTTCGGGTGCCCTCAACGTGGGTGCGCTGCAATCGGGACTGCTCAACGTGGGTTCCGGGGTGTCGGGCCTGTTCAATACCAGCGCCCTGCCGCTGGGGACCCCGGCCGTGCTCTCGGGAATCGGCAATGTCGGTCAGCACCTGGCGGGGCTCTTCACGTCCGGGACCATGGGCAACCAGACGCCGATCCTCAACCTGGGGCTCGCCGACGTGGGCAACTTCAATATCGGCCTGGGCAACATCGGTTCGACGAACCTCGGCGCGGCTAATGTCGGCCTGCAGAACCTGGGGCTGGGTAACGTCGGCGCGGGAAACGTCGGTTTGGGCAACGTCGGGAACGCCAACATCGGTTTCGGCAACGCGGGCCTGTCCGTGGGTCTGCCGGGCGTCGCCAACCTCGGTTTGGGCAACGCGGGCAGCGGCAATATCGGTCTGGCCAATGTGGGTCTGGGCAACATCGGGTTGGCCAACGGCGGCAACAACAACATCGGCATCGGCCTGGTCGGGGACAACCTGACGGGCATCGGCGGGCTGAACGCCGGAGCCGGCAACATCGGTTTGTTCAACGCCGGCACCAACAACGTCGGGTTCTTCAACACCGGCACCGGCAACGTCGGGTTGTTCAACTCCGGTAGCTACAACACCGGCATCGCTAACTCGGGGTTGGCCAGCACCGGATTGTTCAACAGCGGCAACTTCAACACCGGACTGGCCAACCCCGGCCACTACAACACCGGCAGCTTCAACGCCGGCGACGCCAACAGCGGCGACTTCAACCCGGGCAGCGTCAACACCGGCTGGTTCAACACCGGCGACACCAACACCGGCTTGCTGAACACAGGCAACGTGGGCACCGGCGCCTTGATGTCCGGCGACTACAGCAACGGCCTGTTGTGGCGGGGTCAATACCAGGGGCTGTTCAGCTTCCGCTTCGATTACCCGCTGCCCAGGATCCCGCTGCTCGACATCCACGGAAGTGGTGCGTTCGGTCCCGTGGTCATCCCGCCCATCCCGATCCCCGCGGTTCACCTGCAGCTGGGCGGAAACGTCGCGATGGGGTCGTTCACGCTTCCCCAGATGGAGGTACCCGCGCTCAACCCCGACATCATCGGCAGCATCGGCTTCGGGCCCATCAAGATCCCGTCGGTCTATATCCCCGGCATCAACTCCATCGACGTGGTGCAGCACACCGACCAGTTGATCGGACCGAATACCGCGGTGAGTCCCTTCATAATCTGGACGGCGGCGGGTACCGACGGGCCGACGTACTACTCGTTCGGCAGGTTCTACAACGTAGGGGAAATCACCAACCCCAACCCCTTTGCGTTCGGCAACCTGACTGCCAACGGCGGCGTTGTCGGCGCGGCCACGAGCTTCATCAAGATCGTCAGCGAGGGCTTCTACACGCCGGAACTCAACGTTGGCCGCATCCCGGCGGGCTTCCACGTGCCCGGCTTCGTCGACCCCATCACGTTCTTCCCGGGCGGCGTGACGTTCCCGGCCGCCAACCTGATCAACCTCGGCGTCGACGCGGGCAGCCCTGGCGTCGACATCCCGGCGATCATCTTCCCGCAGATCCTGGCCAACGCCGACGGCACGGTCTACGTCATCTCCAGCAACATCCCGTTCGTGAACATCCCGCCGACGCCCGGATTCGGCAACACGACCGCGAATCCGTCGTCGGGGTTCTTCAACTCCGGGACGGGTGGTGTTTCGGGATTCGCCAATTTTGGTGTCGGGGTGTCGGGCCTGTGGAACCAGGCGCACCAGGCTCTGCTGGGGACGACGTCGGGCGTGATGAATGTCGGGTCATTGAGTTCGGGTCTGTTGAACGTCGGGTCGGGCGTGTCGGGGTGGTACAACACCGCGGCGTTGGGGGCGCCGGCGCTGGTGTCGGGGTTCGGCAATGTGGGTCAGCAGGTGGCGGGGTTGTTGACGGCCGGCGATGGGGTGAGCCGGACGCTGTTGGCCAACGCGGGTCTGGCCGATGTGGGCAACCTCAACGTGGGTGTGGGCA
>JALHRH010000319.1 GCA_022841565.1 Mycobacterium sp.
CGGACCTCGACACCATCGACGCCTCGCTGCGCACGCATGGCAGCGCGGTGCTGGCCGACGACCGGTTGGCATTGTTGCGGGAAAGCGTGCATGTCTTCGGTTTTCACCTGTCTGCCCTCGATCTGAGGCAGAACTCCGACGTGCACGAGGAGGTAGTCGCCGAACTGCTGGCGTGGTCCGGTGTGCAGCCCGACTACGCCTCACTACCCGAAGACCAACGAGTCGAGCTGCTGGTCCACGAACTCAGCACCCGCCGCCCGCTGGTGGGCGCGGGCGCCAAGCTGTCCGAACCGGCCCGCAAAGAACTCGACATCATCGCCGCAGCCACCTATGCCGTCCAAACCTACGGTCCCGCAGCCGTTCCCAACTATGTCATCTCGATGTGCCGGTCGGTGTCGGACGTACTCGAGGCCGCGATCCTGATGAAGGAGGCCGGACTGCTCGACGCTTCCGGCGACGAGCCGTATTGTCCCGTCGGAATTTCACCGCTGTTTGAGACGATCGACGACCTGCACAACGGGGCGGCGATTCTGCAGGCGATGCTGGATCTTCCGCTCTACCGGGGGATGGTGGCTGCTCGCGGTGACATGCAGGAAGTGATGCTGGGCTACTCCGACTCCAATAAGGATGGCGGGTACATGGCCGCCAACTGGGCGGTCTACCGCGCCGAGCTGGCCCTGGTCGAAGCCGCGCGCAAGGGCGGAATCCGGTTGCGGCTTTTCCACGGTCGCGGCGGCACGGTGGGCCGCGGTGGCGGCCCAAGTTACCAGGCCATCCTGGCCCAGCCACCGGGGGCGGTGAACGGGTCGTTGCGGCTCACCGAGCAGGGCGAGGTGATCGCCGCCAAGTACGCCGAACCGCAGGCGGCCCGGCGCAACCTGGAGAGTCTGCTGGCCGCGACCCTGGAGTCGACGTTGCTCGACGTCGAAGGCCTCGGAGATGCCGCTGAGCCCGCCTACGCGGTGCTCGATGAGATCGCCACCCTGGCGCAGCGCGCCTACGCCGAATTGGTGCACGACACACCGGGTTTCGTCGAGTATTTCAAGGCCTCCACACCGGTCAGCGAGATCGGGTCGCTGAACATCGGCAGCCGGCCGTCGTCCCGCAAGCCCACGGAATCGATCTCTGACCTGCGCGCCATCCCGTGGGTGCTGGCGTGGAGCCAGTCGCGGGTGATGCTGCCCGGCTGGTACGGCACCGGATCGGCCTTCGAGCAGTGGATCGCCGCGGGACCGGAAAGCGAAGCGGACCGGCTGGCCGTGCTGCACGAGCTGTACCAGCGGTGGCCGTTCTTCCGTAGCGTGCTGTCCAACATGGCGCAGGTGCTGGCCAAGAGCGATCTCGGGCTCGCCGCCCGCTACTCGGGGTTGGTAGCCGATGAGTCCCTGCGCAGCAGGGTCTTTGACAAAATCGTCGACGAGCACCACCGCACTATCGTTATGTACCAGCGCATCACCGGCCAGGAGGACCTGCTGGCAGACAACCCGGCCCTGGCCCGCTCGGTATTCAACCGGTTCCCCTATCTGGAGCCGCTGAACCACCTTCAGGTGGAATTGCTGCGCCGCTTCCGCTCGGGTGAGGACGACGAGCTGGTGCAGCGCGGCATCCTGCTGACCATGAACGGACTCGCCAGCGCGTTACGTAACAGCGGATAGCGGGCAATCCCTTCAGGCGAAGGGAGCCCAATGTCAGATAACACGCCAGCAGTCTCCGCGGCACAGGTAGCCCAGAACGGCGTCTTCGAACAATGCGCCCGCGCCGGGTTCGTAGTGAGCGGAATACTCCACCTGATCATCGGCTACCTCGCGATCCGGATTGCGCTCGGTAACGGCGGCACCGCCGACCAGTCCGGCGCCTTGGCGACCCTGGCGGCCCGCCCCGGCGGCCCATTCGCCCTCTGGATCGCGGTTTTCGCCCTGCTGACTCTGGGGTTGTGGCGGCTTATCGAAACGGTCCTCGGGCGTGCGGCCGACCGCGACCGCGAGGGCGCACCGGGCGGCGCGGCGCAGCGGGCGAAGGCCTTCGGGGTGGCCGTCGTCTATCTCGGATTCGCCTACTCTGCCTTCGGATTCGCCCGGGGCGCCGGGAAATCCGCGGGGGAGCAGAGTTCGAGCCTGAGCGCCCGTCTGATGCAGAGCGCCGGCGGCACCATCGCCCTCGTCGCGTGCGGTGTGGGCGTCGTCGCGGTGGGCGGATACCACGTCTACAAAGGAGCCAGCCGAAAATTCGTGGACGACCTGCACGGCAGGTCGGGCAAGCTGGTGCGCCGACTGGGCGTGGCGGGTTACGTCGGCAAGGGTGTGGTCATCGCGATGGCCGGCGTGTTGGTGATCGCCGCCGCATCCCACCTCGAGCCGAACACGGCCACCGGACTCGACGGTGCCCTCAAAACCCTCGGCGCTCAGCCCTATGGAGCAGTGCTGCTGATCGGCGCCGGCGCGGGGATCATCACCTACGGCCTCTACTGCTTTGTCCTGGCCCGATCAACCAAGATGTGAGCGCGCCTGCCCGCCGGAGCCCGTGCTGTCGAAGATGTTGTCGCGCAACGGTCCGGGCCCGGCTGCGGGATCGACAAACCATTCATGCCGGAAAATCGCGCCTAGCACCTGCGGTGGTAGGCGCAACAGCGCCCCGGAGACACGTGCGCCCAGACCGTTGCCCAGCTGAGAGCGATGAGCGGCCACCGCATCCCGCTTCTGCCGGGCGAATGTGCGTACGTCGACCCGGTGCGTGATGGTGGCGCGAGGTGCATAGGAATGGCCGAGCACATCGGGGTCGTACGGTGGTGGCAGACGCAGCAGGACGCAGAGGTCGGTCACCCGGCGCAGCAGTTCGCGAGGCATGGTCGCCTCGAGAACCCTTGGTGTGCCGGCCAGTTCAGCGGCCCGCTTGCCGACATGATGCACCTGCACATGGTCGCGGTGGCCGTACCCGCCGTTGGCTTGGTAGCTGAGCAGCAGCTGCGCGTCCTCGGAGCGAAGTATCGCCGCCAGGCGCTGCGCGGCCTCCTCAATGTCGGCTCTAGCGAATCGGACCCGGCCCGGCGGGTCGGGATAGAAATCGGGACCGTACCCGCTGTCGGCGTAGCCCAGGCACTCCGTTCGCTGCACGCCGAGAATGCTGGTGCTCGAATGCAATTCGTCCAAGCGGGTGCGGTCGTCCTCGTTGTCCATCCGGCCGTCGGTGGCCGTGACGACAACTACTCGGTGACCGGCGGAGGCCGCTTTCGCCAGGGTGCCGCCGGTCAGGATGACCTCATCGTCCGGGTGGGCGTGGAAGGCGAGGACGGTGGACATGAAAGTGGACGGACCCCAGCCGCGGGGGTCAGGATTCCGTGCGGCGTCGCGGGCGACGCGTCGGTGCGGTGAGAACTGCCGGCATGACGCGATGATATCGGTCTTCGACGAGCCCGGCTCGGGGCGTGCGCGCCGGAGTCAAAGAACAACCACGTAGTTGACCGGGCAGGGTCCCTCGGCCCGGGCCACACCGCCGATCTGCGCCGGGATGGGCCGCGGATGCCCCTCGGATCCCATGGTCCAGCCGGGACTCATCTCGTATTCACCTAACAGATGGGTCGTGGCCGCCGTCATCGCGGCCAGCGAAAACGGCTGGGCCGGGCACGAATGCCGTCCGTGGCCGAACGCCGTCACCAACATCGGTGACGGTAGATCAGCAGGCTCGGTTAGCCGGTGGCGCGTCCATCTGTCCGGATCCCAGTGTTCGAGCCCTGGTGCCGCGGACGTGTTGAGCAATGGCAACAGCGTGGCGATGGTCCAGCCCGGCGGAACCTGGTAGGTGACCTCGCCGGTGTCGAGCTCAACGGGCGACAGCACCGTTCGACTCATGATCGAACGTTGGGCCAGTCGCGTGGATTCCAGCGCACAACGCTGAGCGAAGTCTTTGTCGCCGTTGCGAATTCGTTGTTGATGCGCCGGGTGCTCGACCAGGTCCACCAGTGCCCAGCCGAGCGCGGCCGCCAGGTTAGACATGGATGCGATGTGAATCAATGCGACGTCGTGGGCGATGCCGCGCACCCTGATTTCATCAGGCTCGAGGTCCCAGGCGGCAACGATCCTGCCGAATAGACCCTGATTCAGGTCATCGCCGGCCTCGTAGCGCTGCACGGCGGCCGACAACATCTCAGTGACCTCGTCCAGCGCGGCTCGCTCGGCGCGCTTGTCAGACGCCGCCACCGCCGCCATCCGGGCGGGATGAACGAACGCTTCGGAGCCGTCCAAGGTGTTGAACGCGAGGCTCAGACGCTCGAAGGCCGCACCGTCGGCGGATCCGGGACCGGCCCAGGAGGCAAGCCCCATCCGGTGGCCGAGTCGTCGGGTGAGGTCGAAGACGTCAACCGAACCGGCCGAACCTAGCTCGGTGCTGGTTTGTAGCAACGCGCGATCCAGATTAGCCAGATAGCCGGCCACGTCGTCGCGACGAAATAGGCTGGTAGGCAGGATGCGACGTCCGGCGAAGATCTCGTCGGGCAATTTGCGCCGCAACATCAGAAAGTCGGCAACGCCCTTGCTGGCCTTCTCTTCCGGCAGTGCGTAAAACGATTCGACCCCGGTGGGGGAGAACGTGAACAGGTAGCGGTCGGCGCCGCTTTCTACGCTGAACGTATCTCCGCACCGTTCGCGGGCTGCGGCGATGGCGGCGACCGCGTCACCGACGGCGACATCCCACGGCAGGCCGGTGCCTTCGGCAAACGGCGGGGCGGGAACCGGATAGGTCACGGAGTCAGCGCACACCCCGATTGCGGAGCCGGTCCATCACACCGCGCATCACATTCTCAGTCGCGTTGATCGGCATCATCATCGTCTCGCCCCAGCTCACGATGTTGTCCATCCGTTCGAGAATGGCCTCCACCGGTTGCAGCACCGTGAGCAGTCGCTTGGCGAGATCGTCGAGGCTGGACAGAGTGCCATCCAGGTGATCCAGGCCGGTTTCTAAACGCTCGACCGTGGCGTTGAGCGCCGATAGCGATCTGTTCAGTTCCTCCAGGGAAGTGCCGAGGCCGTCGAGGACGTCTTCGACCTGCTCCACCGTCTTGTCGGCATTCAACGCCGCTTGGGTGAGCGTCTTCATTCTTTGCCGAGCTGGGTTGGGGCGTCCGCCGCTTCTATCTGCCATGACGGTCATTATTACCAGCTTGACACCGCGGTAGACAGCCCCGGCGGCATCCGCGAAATGTCAAAGAGAAAGTTTGCCCGCGGCGTCCTCGTCGAGCAGCCACCGGGTGATCTCCCGCCCGATGGCCCCGGCCGCCGGCAGCGACACCGGATCGGCACCGCCCACCGCGGCCGCTACCGCGTCGGCCTTGCCCGAGCCCGACACCAGCAGCCAAACCTCGCGGGAACGCTGAATCGCCGGCAATGTCAACGTGATTCGTTGCGCCGGCGGCTTGGGGGAGTCGTCCACCGCGACCACCATGCGACTGGTCTCGCGTACCGCGGCAGTGTCCGGGAACAGCGAGTTGATGTGCCCTTCAGGCCCCATACCCAGTAGGTGCACGTCAAATTGGGGCGCCGGTTCGCCGGGTGCGGCGTTGGCCGCCAAAATCTGCTCATATGCCAAGGCTGCCGCCTCGAGGTCGGTTCCGAATTCGCCGTCGCTGGCCGCCATCGGGTGCACCTGGCTGGCCGGGATGGCGATGTGATCAAGCAGCGCCGCACGGGTTTGTTTCTCGTTGCGCTCGTCATCGGCTTCCGGGACGTAGCGCTCGTCCCCCCAGAACAGGTGCACCGTGGACCAGTCAACCGGCTGCGAAGCGAGCTCGCGCAGCAGTGCGACGCCGTTACCGCCGCCGGTCAACACGATCAGTGCTTGCCCCCGTTCCGCCGCCGCAGCCGTGATGGTGTCGACCAGTCGCCGGGCCGCGGCCTGCGCCAGACCCTCGCTATTGGGAAATACGTCGATGTCGATGCTCATTGGTATTGCACCTTCTTGATGCCCTCCAGCGCGGCGTGGTAGATCTCGTCGGGATCCAGCCGGCGCAGGTCTTCGGCCAGGCATTCACCGGTTACCCTGCGCGCCAACGGAACCAGCGCGTCGGGCTTGGCGGTTCGGCTCAGCGTGGCGGTGGTTCCGTCCTGGGGCCGGCTCAGCACAATGGTCTCGCTCTTGCGTACCAGCTCGACCGAGAGGTCGCCGACCTCCCGGCGAACCGGGCCGTCGATGCGGCTGGCCAGCCAGCCCGCCAGCACGTCCAGCGCTGGTTCTGTTTCCAGACCGGAAATCAGCGCCGACTCGATCGGCTCGTGCGGTGGCAGGTCGAGCGCCGAGGTCAACAGCGCCCGCCAGTACGTGATGCGGCTCCAGGCCAGATCGGTGTCGCCGGCGGTGTAACCCGGCAACCGGCTCTTGATCGCGGCCAACGGGTCGACGGCGTTGGTGGCGTCGGTGATGCGGCGAATCGCCAGCTTGCCCAACGGATCCTGGGCCGGCACCGCCGGAGCGTTATCGGGCCACCAGGCCACCACCGGGATGTCAGGCAACAGGAAGGGGATTACGACGCTGGCGGCATGCCCGGACAGCGCACCGGACAGGCGCAGCACCACCACCTCGCCGGCGCCCGCGTCACCACCCACCCGGATCTGGGCGTCCAGGCGGGCCTCGTCGGCGTACG
>JALHRH010000320.1 GCA_022841565.1 Mycobacterium sp.
AGGTTGGTGGTGGCCATCGCGGCGGCGGTGTCGCGGAATAGTCCGGCGAGGTTGGTGCCGATGTTGGCCAGCCCCGAGACGTTAGCGGGGGTCGCCAGGCCCCCGGTGGTGGTGTTGTAGAGGCCCGAGATGGTGTTGCCGAAGTTGGCCAGGCCGGACTGTAGCGAGCCGACGTTGCGGTAGCCCGACACTCCCAGGCCGCCGACTGAGGTGTTGCGCCAACCCGAGCTGTTGGCGCCGACGTTGGCAAAGCCCGAGGCGCTGCCGGTGCCGGAGTTGAAGAAACCCGAGGACGGGCTGCTGGTCGAATTGCCGTAGCCCGGCGCGCCGCCGATGTCGATGATTGTCCAATCGGCGGGGCCGATGCTGGCGAAGATGGGGATGACGATTGCAGTCGAGCCGTCCGGATTTCCTATCTGGATTTCCGGCCGGGGGCCGGCTATGTACACCGGTGGGATAGTGATCGAGTTGACGGTGCCCTCAAGGACTGGGATTGGCCCGAGCGTGGCGGTGGTGCCGAAGGGGATGTCGTCAATCGTTATCCCGCTGTAGACGGCCGTGGTGAAGCTGGCTGAGATGGGGATATCCAGCGGGATGGTGGCGACGACGTTCAACGGGATCTCTGGAATATGGATCGTGTAGTTGAAGCCGGTCAACCCCTGGCTGTCGCCCCGCCACAGCAGGCCGTTGTTCATGTTTCCGGTGTTGAAGGCGCCGGTGTTGATGGTGCCGGAGTTGGCAAGGCCGGTGTTGTAGTTGCCGGTGTTCGCGTGACCGGTGTTGTAGGAGCCCGGGTTGAAGCCGAGTGTGTTGAAGCTGCCGGCATTGAAGCTGCCGGTGTTGTAGTCGCCGGTGTTGCCTAAGCCGGTGTTGACGTTGCCGGAGTTGAAGAATCCTGTGTTGGTGTGGCCGGGGTTGGCGATGCCGGTGTTGTAGGCGCCGGGGTTGGCGATGCCCCAGTTTCCGGTGCCGGAGTTGGCGATGCCGATGTTGTTGGTGCCGGAGTTGAACAAGCCGATGTTTCCGGTGCCGGAGTTGAATAGGCCTGTGTTGTTGGTGCCGGAGTTCAGTGCGCCGACGCCGATGTGGCCGTCGCCGGTGAGCCCGATGCCGATGTTGTTGGTGCCGGTGTTGGCGATGCCGATGTTGAAGGCGCCGGTGTTGGCCAGGCCGATGTTGGCGGTGCCGGCGTTGGCGAAGCCGAGGTTGTAGTCGCCGACGTTTGCGGGTCCGAGGTTGTAGTCGCCCAGATTTGCCGAGCCGAGGTTGTAGATGCCGTGGTTGCCGTAGCCGATGTTGACGGTGCCGAGATTGGCGCCGCCGAGGTTGAGGTCCCCGAGGTTGCCGTTGCCGATGTTGTAGTCACCGACGTTGCCGAAGCCTACGTTCAGTGTGCCGATGTTTGCTAGGCCGAGGTTGGTGGTGGCCATCGCGGCGGCGGTGTCGCGGAATAGTCCGGCGAGGTTGGTGCCGATGTTGGCCAGCCCCGAGACGTTAGCGGGGGTCGCCAGGCCCCCGGTGGTGGTGTTGTACAGGCCCGAGATGGTGTTGCCGAAGTTGGCCAGGCCGGACTGCAGCGAGCCGACGTTGCGGTAGCCCGAGACCCCTGTGGTCCCCAGGGACAGGTTTCGAAAGCCAGAGTTGTTGGCGCCGACGTTGGCAAAGCCCGAGGCGCTGCCGGTGCCGGAGTTGAAGAAACCCGACGACGGGCTGCTGGTCGAATTTCCGAAACCCGGTGCTGCCGGGATATCGATGATTTGGATCGTCCCGCCCTGTAGGGCGCCGACGATGGTGGCATCTATTGAGGTGGTGGGGTGGCCGATGTTGATTGTCACGGTGGGAGCCGTGAGCGTTGAGGTCCCGATACTGACAGGTCCCAGATAGAACTCACCGTCCAGAAAATACGTTCGGGGGTAGGTAAAGCCCGGGATTGTGTACACCTGGCCGCCGACCACCATTACCTGATTGATCGGGTTGTAGAATTCGGCGTCGATGGGGACGGTAGGAATAGTGATAGCAACATGAGCGCTGAACTGGCCCCGATTATCTCCGGTGACGAAAAAGCCATTACTGTAGTTTCCCGTGATGAATGCGCCGGTGGCGACGTTCCCCGGGTTGTAGTATCCCGTGTCGTAATTGCCGGGGTTAACGCCACCGGTATTGTAGTGACCCGCGTTGTAGCTGCCGGTGTTTGTGCTCCCCGCATTGAAGAAGCCGGTGTTGTAGCTGCCCGCGTTCGCCAGGCCGGTACTGGTGTTGCCCGCGTTGAAAAGGCCCGTGTTATAACTGCCGGCGTTCTGGATGCCGGTGTTGCCGGCGCCTGAGTTGCCGATGCCCCAGTTACCGGTGCCGGAGTTCCCGATGCCGACGTTTCCGGTGCCGGAGTTGAACAGGCCGATGTTGGCGCCACCGGAGTTGAACAGGCCGATGTTGCCGTTGCCGGAGTTCAGCGCGCCGAATCCGACGTCGCCGTTGCCGGTGAGCCCGATGCCGATATTGTTACTTCCGGTGTTGCCAAAACCGACATTGAAGTCGCCGGCGTTGGCAAAGCCGACGTTGAAGTTGCCCGCGTTCCAGAAGCCCCGATTGCTGTCGCCGACGTTTCCGGGACCGATGTTGTCGGCGCCCAGATTCCCGAATCCGAAGTTTTCGCTGCCGTTGCTTCCGAAGCCGATGTTTCCGCTGCCGATGTTTCCGCTGCCGATGTTCCGGCTGCCGATGTTTCCGCTGCCGAAGTTTGCGCTGCCGACATTGGCCCTGCCCGCGTTGGTGTCACCGATATTGCCGCCGCCCACGTTGGAGTCGCCGATATTTGCGTTGCCAACATTTGAATCGCCACGGTTGGCGAAGCCAAAATTCATAGACGACGGGCCGCCAAGGATGCCCGACATATTACTGCCAGCGTTGAGGGCACCCGAGACAAACGCCGGCGCTGTGGCATCCAGCAGGCTCGTATTGAACAGGCCCGAAAGGGTGTTGCCCGAGTTCACCGAGCCTGATACCAGAGCACCGGTGTTGTAGTGGCCCGAGACCCCGACGGTCGACGAGTTGAAAAAGCCCGAATTATTGGCGCCGACATTTGCCAAGCCCGATGCGCTACCGGAACCGGAATTGAAGAACCCCGACGACGGGATGTCGGTCGAGTTCCCGAATCCCGGAGCCCCGAAGATCAGGCCCTCATAGCTTCCTCGCCACAAGAGGCCGTTGCTGTAACTGCCCGAGATCAACGCGCCGGTGTTGACGTTGCCTATGTTCGCCACGCCGGTGTTGAAGTCGCCCCGGTTCAGATAGCCGGTGTTGTAGTTGCCGACGTTGAAGCCGCCCGTGTTGGTGCTGCCCGGGTTGTACCCACCCGTGTTGTAGCTGCCCGTGTTGGCGACGCCCGTATTGGCTATCCCGGTGTTGAACAAGCCCGTGTTGACTGCGCCCGAGTTGCCGATGCCGGTGTTGTAACCGCTGCCGGAGTTTCCGATACCCCAGTTTCCGGTACCCGAGTTCCCGATGCCGACGTTTCCCGTGCCCGAGTTGAACACGCCGACGTTACCGGTGCCCGAGTTCAGCCCGACGAACCCCCGCAGGCCGTCGCCGGTTAACCCGCTGCCGATGTTGCCGTTGCCGGTGTTGCCGAAACCGATGTTGCCGTTGCCGGTGTTGCCGAAGCCGATGTTGTTGCTGCCGGTATTGCCAAACCCGATGTTGCGGCTGGCCGGAGTCGACGAAGGACCGCTGTTGCCGAAACCGAAGTTGCTGGTGCCGATATTTCCGCTGCCGATGTTGGTGCTGCCACTGTTTCCGGAGCCAATGTTGAAGTTGCCGATGTTTGCGCTACCAATGTTTCCGCTGCCGACGTTTGCCAGACCCACGTTTACCGTCAACCGGCTGAGCGGCTCGACTACGGCCTGCGCGGGTGCCGCGCTGGGTGTCGCTGGGCTGGGCGAAGCTACCGCGACTGTCGTTGCGCCGGGTGTGGGCAAACCCGCAAATTGCGGCGCCTGGATCAATGGAGTCAACCTTGAGGCGATTTCCGAGGCCTCGGAGTAGTAGCCGAGTAAAGCCGCCACATCCTGGGCCCACATCTGCTCATACTCGGCCTCAACGGCGGCGATCGCCGGTGCGTTCTGTCCCAGCAGGTTCGCGGCAGCCAGCCATCCGAGCCGAATGCGGTTAGCCGCAATGATGGCCGGATGCACCGTTACCGATTGCGCGGCCTCGAATGCCGCTGCCGCCAAACGGGTCTGGGCGGCTGCCTGCTCGGCGTGAACTGTCGCCTCACTCAACCACCCCAGGTACGGTGTGGCCGCGCCCATCATTACCGCCGAGGCCGGGCCCTGCCATGACGAACCGACAAGTCCCGCGGTCAGGGCGGAAAGGGCGATAGCGGAAGAACCGAGTTCGGCGGCCAACTCCTGCCACGCGGCCGCCGCCGTGAGTAGGGGGCTCGGCCCCGAGCCAGCAAACATGTTCCGCGAATTGCGCTCCGGCGGAAACCCCGCGAAATCCATCACATCTCCCTGAGTCGACACAGATGGTCGGCACCGCGGCGGCGGTGACGTTGCATCCCTGCGGGCAGTAGGCGTCTCAACTGACGATTTGCTTGGTTGCGGCCATTGCGGAACCACCGCAATTCATAGTGAATTTCCGGGATTCCGCAATGGCCTCTTATTGGCTCCACGGCTGCGCCGGTGTCAGTGAAGACGCTGGCTCCTAGCCCGTCCTGGTGAGCCAAAGCTCAACTACAAGAGTGCTTTTCGACGCTGCGGGCGGGCCCGTCGAAACTGCTGAATTGCGGCCATGGCTGCATTCGCCTCCCCCAATAGTGGGAGGAGATTTCATCCCAGCAATCAGCCATTCGACCGAGGGTGAGGTAGCCGCGAGCAGGCGAAGGTGGTCGGTGGAGTACCGGCTCGGTACCCATTGCGCTCGAAAAGGGGTCGAAGCGATGTCGTTTGTGTTGGTTGGTCCGGACGTATTGGTGGCTGCGGCAGCTGATGTGGTGGGTATCGGTTCGGCGTTGCGTGCGGCGAATGCGGCGGCATCGGCCTCGACGACGTCGGTGTTGGGTGCGGGTGCTGATGAGGTGTCCGCGGCGGTGGCGTCGCTGTTTGCTGGACATGGGCAGGCGTATCAAAGTTTGAGCGCTCAAGTGATGGCGTTTCACGACCAGTTCGTGCGGGCCCTGGATTCGAGCGCGGATACGTATGCCGTAGCCGAAGCTGCCAATACGTCGCCGTTGCAATCGTTGCTCACTGTGATCAATGCGCCCACCGAGGCGTTGGTGGGGCGGCCGTTGATCGGGGACGGTGCGAGTGGGGCGAGTGGGGCGGTGGGTCAGCCTGGGCAGGACGGCGGCATTTTGTTGGGTAATGGTGGCAGTGGGGGTAGCAGTAGCGATCCGGCGACCCCGGGGGGTGCGGGTGGGTCCGCGGGGCTGATCGGTAATGGCGGTACGGGTGGGACCGGTGGGGCTGGTGCGGCGGGCGGGGCTGGTGGTCGTGGTGGTTGGTTATTGGGGTCGGGCGGGACCGGCGGCACTGGTGGAGCGGGTGGGTTCGGCGGCCACGGCGGCACGGCTCCGTTGGTAGGTAATGGCGGAAACGGTGGTGTTGGTGGCGCCGATCTTGCGGGGAATGGCGGTCAGGGTGGTGCGGGCGGTCGGGGTGGGTTGGTGTTTGGTTCCGGTGGTGCGGGCGGTAGTGGTGGGGTTGGTGCTGTGTCCGGCGGTGCTGGTGGTGCTGGTGGTAGCGCCGTGTTGGCTGGCATCGGTGGTGCCGGTGGTGCTGGTGGTATGGGTGCTGTGGGTGCGGACGGCATGGCCGGTGGCGCCGGCGGGGTTGGTGGGGGCGGCGGTAACGGCGGGGTGTTCGGTCTCGGCGGTCATGGCGGGGTCGGTGGCGACGGCGGTGCGGGGGGTGCGGGCACAGCCGCATCGGCGGGCCAGCAGGGCGGTACTGGCGGTAGCGGCGGCGCTGCTGGTGCGGGTGGGGCCGGTGGCCGAGCGGTGATCGGTCTTGCCGGCGATGGCGGTCGCGGCGGGACCGGGGGGATCGGCGGTACGGGCGGAGCGGGTGGGGCGGCGGTGGGCGTGGGAGCGCCGGGTGGCCAAGGCGGCACGGGCGGCACCGGTGGTGCGGCCGGTGCGGGTGGTGCGGCCGGTGGGTTTGGCGGGAAGGACGGCAGCTCGGGCCGGGGTGGAGTCGGCGGTGTCGGTGGTGCCGGTGGCGCGGGCAGCTGGGGCGAGGTCGGTGCCAGCGACGCGAGCGCGCCGTCTGCGGGTTTGCAGGGCGGTGCGGGTGGTGACGGCGGCGCCGGTGGTGCCGGTGGTGCCGGTATTGGTGGGGTCGGCGGCGGTGCCGGCGGACAAGGCGGTATCGGAGGTCAGGGCGGTGGCGGTGGTGCTGGCGGGGCGAATACCGGAGCCAGCGGAGGGTCCGGGGCGGCTGGCGGTCGGGGCGGTACCGGCGGTGCCGCCGGGGCGGCCGGCCTGGGAACAGACGGCGGGGCGGTCGGCGCGATCGGTGCCGGCGGCCAAGGCGGTATCGGGGGTACCGGTGGTGCTGGCGCGGATGGCCAGGCCGGCATCAGCAACGGGAGCGCGCCCACCGCGGGTGTGC
>JALHRH010000321.1 GCA_022841565.1 Mycobacterium sp.
CCGGTGAAGGTCAGGTCGATGTTGCCGATGGTGACGACATCGCCGTCACTCAGGACCGCCGAACCCACCCGGATGCCGTTGACGAAGGTCCCGTTGATGCTGTGATTGTCCCGAATCTCGGTGCCGATGGGCGTTTGCGCCAGGTATGCGTGCCGTCGCGACGCCAGCACATCGGCGATGACGATGTCGCAGTCCGCCGCGCGTCCGACCCAGGCGGTGCGACCGACCGGCGCCGCCAGGTTGTCTGCGGCGCCGAGCACGTTGATGCCGAGGGACGGAAATTGCGACGATTTGCTCCCCGGTCCCCGGCGGCTGGTCGGCACCAGACCCGCCGGTGGGGGCGGGCGTCCGGTGGCCGGAATCCGGTCCGTCTGCGGTGTCGGACCCACGACGCCCGGCTGGTGCTCAACCTCGAAGGTGACCTGGGGCCCGTCGGGCCGGGCCAGGTTCACCGCCAGGCCGTCATGAATATCCACCAGCGGCACCCGCTTGCCGTCCACGAAGATCCCGGTGGGCGAATTGTTGTCGATGGCGATCCAGGAGCCTTGTTCGAAGCGCAGCAGCAGATGTGTCCTGCCCACCGCCGGATGGGCGATGCGCACGTCGGTGGCCATATCGCTGCCCACGATCACGTCACGGCCGGGGGAGAAGGTGCGGTGCACCGGGCCAGCCCGCACGGTCAGCATTGGCTGCCGAGCGAGGGTCATGTTTTCAGCCTAAAGGTCAGCGTCGCCGCAGCCGGATCCTCCACCACACGACGATGCTGTAGGCCACCGAAAGAACGGCCAGCATCGCCATGTCGAACAGCCACGCCGGGCGCGAGTGGGTCCAGTGGCTGTCCTCGGGGCTCAGTGAACCGGGCACCAGCTCGCGCAGGTTCACCGTGGCCGCCGACGCCGCGTAGCCCCACCGCGCGGGTATCGCCCACGACATCTGATCCAGGAAGAGCCGATCGGTCACCGGGATCATTCCGCCGGCCAGCACCAGCTGCAGCATCAGCGACACCACCAACAGCGGCATGATCTGCTCGTTGGACCGGGCAATCGACGAGAGCAGCAACCCGACAACCGCCGAGGCCACACAGGTGGCGGCGACGGTGGTGAACAGCTCGAAGCCGGGATTTCCCAGCATCAACGCCCGCTGAGTGGGAGCACCCTTGCCCAGGATCACGATGCCAGTGGTGATCGCGGCCTGCAGGACGGCGAACACGAAGAACACCGTGAGCTTGGCGCCCAGGTAGGCCCAGGTGGAAAGACCCACCGCCTGCTCGCGCTGGAAGATCGGGCGCTCACCGATCAGGTCGCGGATGGTCAGCGCGGTGCCCATGAAGACGGCGGCGATAGAGAGCAGCGTCAGAATCTGGGCCGCTTCGTCGGGGGTGTTACTGGCCGCAGAGGCCATGCGAAATCCGGTATCGCCCGGCACGGTCAGCGCCAGCCCGCCCAGGATGAACGGCAGGATCGCCAAAAAAATGAAGTAGGCGCGGTCGTTGATCACCAGCCGGATCTGGCGGCGGGTGATGGTGGAGAACTGACGACGGACGCTGGTATGCGCGGGGGCGCCCAAGTCTGCCGGTGTGGGTGCCGCCGAGGTCGGCGGCGGTTGTCTCTGCGCCAGAAAGCGCCGATTCGCCTCGTCGGGGTCCGCGCCGACCTTGGCGAAGATGTGCGCCCAATTGCTCGTTCCCATCACGTCGCCGATCTGGTCCGGGGGGCCCAGATAGGCCGTCTTGCCGCCCGGCGCCATCAGCAGCACCTGGTCACAAACGTCGAGGTAGGTCAGCGAATGGGTGACCACGAGCACCACCCGGCCGGCGTCGGCGAGTTGCCGCAGCATGGTCATGACCTGCAGGTCCAGCGCGGGGTCCAGGCCCGACGTCGGTTCGTCAAGGATCAGCAGGGACGGCCCGGTGAGCAGTTCGAGCGCCACCGAAGCGCGCTTGCGTTGGCCACCCGAGAGATTGTCGACGCGGGTGTCGGCGTGCTTGGTGAGACCGAGTTCGTCGAGGACCTGTGCCACCACTTGATCGCGGTCCTCTTTGCTGGTGTCGGGCGGCAGCCGGAGCTCCGCCGCATAGCTGAGGGCCTGGTCGACCGTCAACTGCCGGTGCACGACGTCATCCTGCGGGACCATCCCGATCCTGCTGCGCAGCGATGCGTACTGCTTGTGGATGTCGTGACCCTCGAAGGTCACCACGCCGGAACTGGGGGTGGTGTTCCCCGCGATCAGCCGGGACAGGGTGCTCTTTCCCGCTCCGGACCCGCCGATGATCGCGGTGAGCGTGCCCGGCCGGGCCGTCATCGACACGTTGTCCAGCAGCCGGTTGTCGTTGATCGAGAACACGATGTCGCGAACCTCGAGGCCACCGGTGCGGGTCGCGGCCTCGGTACGGCGCACCAGGATGCCGTTGACGAACGCCAGGTCGACGTTGCCGATGGTGACCACGTCGCCCTCGGACAGGATCGCTGATCCGACGCGGATGCCGTTGACGAAGGTTCCGTTGATGCTGTTCAGGTCGCGGATCTGGGCGCCGGCCGGCGCGGGAGACAGCTGGGCGTGGTAACGCGATGCCAGCACGTCGGCAACGACGATGTCGTTATCGGAGGCGCGGCCGATGCGTGCGGACGTGGTCGGGGCGGTACTCCCCGCTGCCGCATTGGGGGCGCGGACGGTGCCGGTCTGGGCTTGCGCGACGGTGTCGTCGGACCCTGCCTGCGCGGGTGGTCGCAGGGTGGGATGGGCCGCCAGGGTGGGCGGCTGCATGTCGGGCCGGGGGTGCTGGCGGGCCGCTCGGACAGCGTCGGGCGGAATGGTCGGAATGGCCGTGGTGCGCACCACATCGAGCGCAGGAATCACCGGCACTCGCTCCGTCGGCGGCAACACTCCCACGTTGCCGTGGTGATGCCCGACCGCAAACGTGATCCGCGGCCCGTCGGGCCGGCCCAAGTTGACGGTCTGCCCGTCGCGGATGTCGAGCGCCGACACCCGCTGGCCGCTGACGAAAATCCCGCTGTGCGAATTGTTGTCGATCGCCAGCCAACGGCCCTGCTCGAACCGCAGCAGCAGGTGGGCGCGGGCGATCAGGGGATGCGCGACGCGAAGGTCAGCCCGCAGGTCGCTGCCCACAACCACATCCGGCCCCGCAGCGAACTCGCGGTGCGAACGGTCTGATCGGACTGTCAGCACCGGTGCGGTTGTATTCATCCGGACAGACTAGGCGGCTAATGCTCTCACTAACGCCGCTTCAGCCGGATCTTCCACCAGACGATGCCGCTGTACACGATGCACAAGACCGCGAGCATGGCCATGTCGAACAGCCAGGCGCTCGGCTTGTGTACCCAATGCTGGTCCTTGGGCTTGACCGGACCCGGTACCAGCTTCTCGATGTTGATCGTCGACGACGATGCCGCATAGCCCCACCGGGCGGGCGTTGCCCACGACAGCTGGTCGAGCAAGAACCGGTCGGTCACCCAGATCATTCCGCCCGAGAACACCAGCTGCGACATGATCGACAACACGAGCATCGGCATGATCTGGTCTTGCGATTTGGCCAGCGCGGACAGTGCCAGGCCGAGAATCGCCGACGCCACACAGGTCGCGGCGACCGTCACGAACAGCTCCACGCCCACGTTCCCCAGCACCACCGCGTCGGTGGGAGGAAAGCCCCAGCCAATGAGCGTGATGACCGTCGCGATCGCGGCCTGGACGATCGCGAAGCCGCTGAAGACGGCGATCTTGGCGCCCATGTAGGCCGCCGTCGACAGGCCGACGGCCTGTTCGCGCCAAAAAATGGCTCGCTCGCCGACCAGGTCACGAATCGTGAGGGCGACGCCCATGAAAACGGCGCCGACGTTGAGCATCACCAGGATCTGCCCTGGCTGGTCGGGGTTGCTGCTGATGGGGTCGGCAATGCCAAAGCCGGTCTCGCCTCGAACGGTCATGGCCAGGACACCGATCAAGAACGGCAAGACCGCCAAAAACACTGTGTACCCGCGGTCGGAGACGACCAGCCGAACCTGGCGGCGGGCCACGGTAGAGAATTGCCGTAATGCACTGGTATGCACCGGTTCGCCCAGGTCCGCTGGGCTGGCTTGCGCTGGGGGCTGCGGCTTGTTTTCCGCCAGAAAGCGCCGGTTGGCCTCGTCGGGATCGGCGCCCACTTGGGCGAAGATGTCGGCCCAGTTGGTCGTGCCCATCGCGGCACCGATCTGGCTGGGCGGCCCCAGGAACGCCGTCTTGCCGCCGGGCGCGATCAGCAGCAGCTGATCGCACACATCCAGGTAGGACACCGAGTGCGTGACGACCAGCACCACCCGGCCGGCGTCGGCCAGCTGCCGCAGCATCATCATCACTTGCCGATCCAGCGCGGGATCCAGGCCGGTGGTCGGTTCGTCGAGGATCAGCAGCGACGGCCCGGTCAGCAGCTCGAGCGCCACCGACGCCCGCTTGCGCTGGCCGCCGGACAGCTTGTCCACCCTGGTTTCGGCGTGCTTGGTCAGCTCGAGTTCCTCGAGGACCTGGGCGACCACCTGGGCACGGTCGGCCTTGCTGGTATCAGGGGGCAGCCGCAGCTCGGCGGCGTAGCCGAGTGCCTGGTTGACGGTCAGCTGCCGGTGCACCACGTCGTCCTGGGGAACCATGCCGACCCGGCTGCGCAGGGAGGCGTATTCGGCATGGATGTCGTGGCCCTCGAAGGTCACGGTGCCGGTGGTGGGGGTGGTGTATCCGGCGATCAGCCGCGACAGCGTGGACTTGCCGGCGCCGGACCCGCCGATGATCGCGGTCAGCGTTCCCGGCCGGGCGGTCAGCGAGATGTGGTCGAGCAGTTGCTTGCCGCCCTCGACGGTGAACGTCACCGAGTTCACCTCCAGTCCGCCGCTCCGCGAGGCGACCGCGGTGCGGCGTACCAGCGTGCCGCCGGTGAACACCAGGTCGACGTTGCCGATGGTGACTTGGTCGCCTTCGCTCAGGATCGCCGATCCGACCCGCACACCGTTGACGAACGTGCCATTGACGCTGTTGTTGTCGCGGATCTCCGCGCCCAGCGGCGTCAGCGTGAGGAAGGCGTGATGCCGTGACGCCAGCACGTCCTGGATGACGATGTCGTTGTCGGTAGAGCGGCCGATGGTGACCGAACCGGCGGGCTTCTCATGGGTGCCCGTTCCCAACAGGGCCTGGAACATCTTGGTGGCGATGTTGCTCTGCTCGGGAGGCTTCGCCCCGATAGGCGGTCCTGGGGCGCGGTGCGGGTGCCGTGCCGGCGGCGGTGGGGCGTGCGATATGTGCGACGACGACGGGGGGTGCGGTGGGGGTCCGCTCGGCGGGTAGCCGGGCGGGGCCCACGGCGCCGCGCTGCTCGGGTACACGGGTTGCCCCGGCGGCGGGGGAGGGGGACCGCCGGAGTTCTGCCGTCCGGGTAGCGGTCCCACCCAGGTGGCCAGGCGCCCTCCTGGCGGGACGAGCCCGGAGGGCCCCGCCGGTCCCGACAGCGTGGGGAGCGGCAGCGACTCGGTTTGCGGCGGACGCCCGGCCGGGCCCCGGTGTCGCCCGACCTCGAAGATCAACAGCGGCCCGTCGGGGTTGCCGATGTTGACGGTCTGGCCGTCGTTGATGTCCACTACCGGCACCCGGCGGCCGTTCGCGTAGGTGCCGTTCAGCGAGTTGTTGTCGATGGCCAGCCAGCGGCCCTGATCGAAGCGCAGCAACAGGTGGGCGCGCGAGATCAGCGGATGTGTTATCCGCATGTCGGCGCGCAGGTCGCGGCCTACGACCACGTCGTGGCCCGCCGCGAACGTGCGTTCCGACCCGTCGTACCTGACGGTCAGCGCTGGGGGGGCGGGAGGGGGCATCGCTGACAACTTTAGCTTCTGGCTATCTCGGGTATATGTCGCGGCAACCCGTCAAGCGGCGGCCGCGGGCTGGCGGACTCGCTGGCGGCTGTTCCCCGAGAACGCCTGTGCACTTTGCCCAGTGGACACGAATTCGAATGGTTATTCCGCCCTTGATTCGCCGCCTTTCGGCCGGGAACATTTACGTCCTTGGGCTGCAGCGCGGCACGGATCAACGTATCGCCGAAATGCGTGAGGCCGCATTGCCGCCGCGGTCGAAAGAGCACCCGTTCGACGAAAGCGTCTGCACCGCAGGACGAGTGGTGGGATCATGAGCCGCACTCAAATGGACGGGAGGTTGGCCGGTTGAATTTCCAGCTGTTGCCTCCTGAGATCAATTCATTATTGATGCGCGGGGGAGCGGGTTCGGAACCATTGTTGGCGGCGGCTGCGGCCTGGGACGCGTTGGCAGCTGAGCTGGGTTCGGCGGCGGCTTCGTTCGGGTCGGTGACCTCAGGATTGGCGAGCGGGGTTTGGCAAGGTCCGGCGTCGGCGGCGATGGCTGCCGCGGCCGCGCCGTATGCGGGGTGGTTGACCGAGGTTGGGGCGCAGGCGTCGGTGGTAGCCAGTCAGGCCCGGGCGGCCGCGGGGATGTACGAGGCAGCGTTGGCGGCGCTGGTGGATCCGCTGACGATCGCCGCCAACCGGTTTGAGCGCACAGCTCTGGCCATGGCGAACATTTTCGGGCAGAACA
>JALHRH010000322.1 GCA_022841565.1 Mycobacterium sp.
CCGTTTCTGCCCGGTTCGGCCCAGAGCCGGCCGCCGTGGCTCTCGATGGCCGACCGACAGATGGCGAGCCCCAGACCCATGCCCTGGGCCTTTTCGGTGAAGAATGGTTCGAAGATCTTCTCGATCATTCCGATCGGAATCCCGGGACCCGAATCGCGGAAGGTCACGCGCAGATGACGGCGTCCGTCGCGGCGAACGACGATGTCGATCGCGGGGCGTCTTTGCTGGGGATCCTGCCCGGCTGCATCCAGGGCGTTGGCGATGAGATTCTGAAAGACCAGTTCCATGCGATCACGGTCGATCGGCAGGGGCGGGAGGCTGTCGTCTGCTTTTATACTGACCTCGGCGCGTGCCTGTTCGATGCGTTCGCGCATCGCGGTGATCGCGGCCCGAACCGTATCGGCCACAGCGGTTTTTTCCGGGTGGCCGACGCGCGACGGCGCGAAGGTTCGGAAGCGGGCCACGATTTCGGCGCAACGTGTTGCGACCCGACGTATCCGGTCGGCCGTGGCGATCATGCGCGATCGATCCTCCGGCGCGTGCTCTGCGAGCAAGCGGATGGCATCGCAATAGGTTGAAAGAGCGGTAAGGGGTTGATTGAGTTCGTGCGCGACGGCGGTGGCCATTTCGCCGACGACCGTGAGCTGCCGGGCGCGCGAGAGACGCTGGAAGGCGTCTCGCCACTCATCCACGGCAGCGCCGAGGATGAGGCCCGTGAGAACAAGGCACAGGAGCAGCGTCTGCAATTCGAGGATCTCGACGACTTCATGGTCGCTGGCCATCGCTGCGATGACGACGCCGAGTTGAACGAGAGCGGCGCCGCTGATTGCACCGGCGAGGCCATAGCGCGACGCGATCCAGATGATGGGCAGGAACAGCAGATAGAAGAACTTGTACTGTTCGCTCTCGCCCCGCAGGAAGACGATCAGCAGTGCGGCGACGATGAGCACGAGGGGGAGCAGCGCTCTGCGATTCCCGGCGAGTTCTCCGAGTTCGCGCCGGCGCGACGGCTCGGCGAAGAAAAGGATCGGCGGCAGCGTCACGAGCAGACCGATCGTGTCGCCCAGCCAGTAGCGAAAGACGATCGTCGGAAAGAGTTCCCAATGTGTTACGCCCCAGAGGCAGAGCAGCGCACCGTAGCAGGCGCCCATCGTGCCGGCACCCAGGACGACCGCGACCATGAGATTGATGACGTCCTGACGGGTGCCGAGTTCGGCGGCGACTTCGAGGAAGCTTCGCATCAGGGCGGCCGTCAGACTGAAACCGCCCACGATCACGCAGGTGAGGATCAGGGTGTCCGGCACCTCGACCGGATCTTCGCGGGCGACCAGTTCGGGCATCAATGCCGTGAGATAGACCCAAGGCAGCCAGCGCCAGCCGCGCAGGTAGAGCAGAGCCACGGCCAGCGCGGGCTGCGGATCCCAGGGCGTAATGTTGAGTTCGCGCAAGGGATAGATGAAGCTGATCCGGTCGAGCAGGAAATAGGCGAGCGTGTAGACGAGGGCGAACTGAATCGTCTCCGTCCATCGTTTGCGCTGTAGCGGGTCGAACTTTCTCATTGAAGACTGCAGAACTCGCTTCGCTTTCGGCGGATATCGGCGGCGCACGCGTTTGCCCGCACGGGGATACTAGCAGCCTGTCGGACTGGATTTCACGACTGCGACTGGAGTGCTTTTCATGCACGACCAGAAGGACGACGCAGCCAATATCGAGAAGTAGGGCCAAGTCGACCGACCACCCTGCGGGAAATGCGCCCGCGCCGTCCATTCAGGTTGTGCCCGGAACGAGCGCAGGCGTCGTTGCTCGCGATATTGGACTGCGCCGAGCGCCTAACCTGCGCTCGTTCTGGGCACAACGCAGCGCGCGAAATCCAGTCCGACAAGCTGCCCACATCGCCGTGCGCCGGGGCAGGTAGCTCGGGGCCGACGGCCTCCTTCCATTGCACCGACGCGACTTGGCAGTTTCGAAGAGGGTCGATGGTCCCCGGTGTCGGGATTGTTTACAGTCCTTGGTGCGAACGAGAGGTTCTTCGCATTCCCTGCAAAGTTGATGCGCAGGGCGCAACGGTCGGTGCGAGAATTGCTTTGGCATAAAGATCGGTTGAATTCGATCTTAGCAGCCCGATGTCGGGCGTGACGGGCTGCTCGTTTCTCGATCGCCGTGGTCGCTGCGATCCTGTGTCCAATCGTCGACCGATGATGGGTTACGACCCTGTCTGAGGCAGGGTCAATAGGGAGCGAAATGACCTCGTCGAAGAGCACTGGCCCCATCGGCCCGACGGCAGACGCGGGTGCACCAGCAAGTGTGCCGCGCAGAATCGAGGCGCGCCCCCGACAGCGTGCAGCGGTCCCTTTCGCCCGAAGGGCTTTGTTCGAGGCATTGGAGCAGCGCCTGCTGCTCTCGGGAGATCCTCTCGCCGCGGCTCACTGGGATGGCGGTGGCGACGGCGTTACCTGGCAGGATGCTCGCAACTGGTCCGCGGACCTGCTTCCCACCGCCGACCACGCCGTCGTCATCGACGGGCTTGGTCCTGCCATCTCTTTCAGTGCTTCCGGCGTTTCCGTCGCGAGTTTGGTCAGTGCGCGAGGTCTTTCCGTCAGTGGCGGCTCCCTGCAGGTGACCGGCCCTGCAACGCTCGGCAGCGTCTTGCTGACCGGCGGCAGTCTGGTACTCGACGGCGCGGCTACTACCGTCGCGAATCTCGACATCCGTGGCGGTCAGTTGTCGGGTAGCGGCACGGTAAGCGTGACCTCCTCGTTTCTCCAATCGGGCGGAACGCAGTCGGGGACGGGCTCGACGGTGGTGCAGTCCGGGGCGTCGTTCACGCTGGACGGGACTGCGCAAAACTCGACGCTGACGGGGCGGACGCTGCGCAACGAGAGCACGACCGGCCGCTGGCTGGGCAACGCTCTGTTCGTGATGCAGTCGGGTGCCGCGTTCGAGAACGTGGGGGATCTGGAGGTGACGGGCGGGGGTGCGCTGTACGCGAACTCCGGCGCGGTGGAGTTCGTGAACACCGGGACGGTGCGCAAGACCGGGGACAACCCGACGCAGTTGCTGAACGCGGGCGGATCGCTGGCGGTGACGAATTCGGGAACGCTGTCGATCGAGGCGGGGACGGTGCAGGTGGCGGCCTCGTCGTTCGATCAGCGTGGTCTCATCGATTTGGCCGTGGGAGCGACGCTCGTTGTCCCGGGCGGCTTCACGAACGCGCAGACCGGCGTCATCCGAGGTGGAGGCACGATCGATCTCGGCAGCGGCGGGACGCTGCACAATCTCGGCATCATCGCGCCCGATGCCGGGGACTCCGATGCGACCGGTACGCTTTCGGTGCTAGGCAATCTTTCGGCGACATCGGTCGGCGCGATCCTTGTCGATCTGGCTGGAACCGCCGTCGGCGAGTACGACGCCCTGGATGTTTCCGGGACGTTGGTCGTCGACGCCGGCGCGACCCTGCGGCTGAACGCGGTCGATGGTCATGCCGTCGACGTGGGCGATGCCTACCGCGTGGCCGAGTTCGGCACCAAGTCCGGCGACTTCCTGATCGACGCATCGTTCGGCGATATCTATTCGGCAACGTCGAGCGCGAGCGAGCTCACGCTGACCGCGACCAGCACCACGAACCTCCGGACCTGGATCGGCCCCGCGGGCGGTGCTTGGGAAACGGCGGCCAACTGGAGCGGCGGTCTCGTGCCGACAGCGGCGCAGGATGTGTTGATCGGCGGCATCGTCGGCAGCTTCAGCGTCATGGTGAATGCATCGGGCGCGCAGGCGAGAAGACTTCAGAGCAACCAACACCTGGCGATCGATGGGGGAGCGCTGACCATCGGCAGCGCATCGGCCGTGGCTGGCTCGGTCACGCTGACGGACGCCGGCGTGCTGACGATTGCACCGCGCGCGCAGTTCGCGGTCGGCGATGACCTGATCATTACCAACGCATCGACCGTTCGCCTCGGGGGCAGCGGCGAACTCATCGTAGCCGACGACCTTCGATTGAGCGCAAACGCACTGCTCCTGGCGCAGGCGACGAACACGACCTCTCGAATCGCCGGGACCTGGGCCGGCACCGGTGTGACGATCGCTGCGACGGATCTGATCGTCGACGCGGGCTCGCGTCTCAGCGCCGACGGTCAGGGGTACACAGGCGGGGGCTATGGTCAGCCCGGTTCGGGTCCGGGCGGCGCGCCTGCGGCGACGGGCTACGGCGGGGGCGGAGGCGGCTACGGTGGGGCAGGCGGTCGGGGCTACGACTACGTCGGCGGGAGCAGCTACGGCTCGGCGCTGGCGCCGACGGCGCTGGGTTCGGGCAGCGCCTACGGCGACGGCTGGGGCGGGGTCTCGGGCGGGGGTGCGATCCGGTTGACGGTGAGCGGCGCGCTGACGCTGGACGGAGAGATCAGTGCCCGGGGCACGAATGCGACGGGCAGTGCGGGCGGCGGGGCGGGCGGTTCGATCTGGGTGACGGCGGGGACGCTGAGCGGATCGGGGACGTTCAATGCCGACGGCGGTGCGGGCGGGGGCTACGGCGGTGGCGGCGGTGGCGGCCGGGTGGCGATCTACTACGGCACCGACGGCGGCTACACGGGGTTCGTGGGCTCGACCGCCAGTGGCGGCACGCGCGGAGGCAACAATAACAACAATGCTGCAGGCCAGACCGGCACGGTTGGCTTCATCGAGACCTCGGGGCCGGATCCGGAACTGAGGGTGTTTCAGCGCTTCGAACTGAACTACGCCGCGGATCCGCAGGGATACACACGCTTCGAATCGATCGACGTGAGCAACGCCGGGGTACTGACGATGGGCGGCGGACGGGCGATCACGGTGACGGGCGATATCACGCTCAGCGGCGTGGTGGCGGGACAGACGACCACGGGTGCACGGTTGTCGTTCGGCGCCGATGCCGAGGTGAGGATCGCAGACGATCTGTTGCTCGATACGGGCAGCACGTTCGTGCTGGGCGGGGGCTCGTCGCTGACGGTGGCCGATGACATCGTGCTGAGCGGCGCTTCGACGCTGGTGGGGGAAGCGAAACATCGCACGTCGCGGGTGGGTGCGGAGTGGGCCGGCACGGGGGTGACGATCGAGGCGGCGGATCTGATCGTGGGCGCGGGCTCGCGGGTCAGCGCGGACGGGCAGGGGTACACGGGCGGGGGCTATGGTCAGCCCGGTTCGGGTCCGGGCGGCGCGCCTGCGGCGACGGGTTACGGCGGGGGCGGCGGTGGTCACGGGGGGACGGGCGGGCGCAGCTACGACTACGTCGGCGGGAGCAGCTACGGCTCGGCGCTGGCGCCGACGGCGCTGGGTTCGGGCAGCGCCTACGGCGACGGCTGGGGCGGGGTCTCGGGCGGGGGTGCGATCCGGTTGACGGTGAGCGGCGCGCTGACGCTGGACGGAGAGATCAGTGCCCGGGGCACGAATGCGACGGGCAGTGCGGGCGGCGGGGCGGGCGGTTCGATCTGGGTGACGGCGGGGACGCTGAGCGGATCGGGGACGTTCAATGCCGACGGCGGTGCGGGCGGGGGCTACGGCGGTGGCGGCGGTGGCGGCCGGGTGGCGATCTACTACGGCACCGACGGCGGCTACACGGGGTTCGTGGGCTCGACCGCCAGTGGCGGCACGCGCGGAGGCAACAATAACAACAATGCTGCAGGCCAGACCGGCACGGTCGGCTTCTTCGAGACCTCGGGGCCGGATCCGGAACTGAGGGTGTTTCAGCGCTTCGAGATCGTGCCTGCGACGACGGTGCAGTACGGGTCGATCAGCGTGAGCCACGGCGGATTGCTCACGATCGGCGAAGGCTCGCTCGTCACGATCACGGACGATCTCACGATCGACGGCGGTGCGACGCTCACGGTGGGCGGGAACACCACGCTGGCGGTGGGCGATGTGCTGCAGGTATCGGGCAATGCCACGGTCATCGCACAGTCGACGAACCGCACGGGGCAGATCGGTGGGGTCTGGTCGGGGGCGGGGTTGACGATCAACGCGTCGACCGTGACGGTGACCGCGGGCTCGCGTCTCAGCGCCGACGGTCAGGGGTACACAGGCGGGGGCTATGGTCAGCCCGGTTCGGGTCCGGGCGGCGCGCCTGCGGCGACGGGCTACGGCGGGGGCGGAGGCGGCTACGGTGGGGCAGGCGGTCGGGGCTACGACTACGTCGGCGGGAGCAGCTACGGCTCGGCGCTGGCGCCGACGGCGCTGGGTTCGGGCAGCGCCTACGGCGACGGCTGGGGCGGGGTCTCGGGCGGGGGTGCGATCCGGTTGACGGTGAGCGGCGCGCTGACGCTGGACGGAGAGATCAGTGCCCGGGGCACGAATGCGACGGGCAGTGCGGGCGGCGGGGCGGGCGGTTCGATCTGGGTGACGGCGGGGACGCTGAGCGGATCGGGGACGTTCAATGCCGACGGCGGTGCGGGCGGGGGCTACGGCGGTGGCGGCGGTGGCGGCCGGGTGGCGATCTACTACGGCACCGACGGCGGCTACACGGGGTTCGTGGGCTCGACCGCCAGTGGCGGCACGCGCGGAGGCAACAATAACAACAATGCTGCAGGCCAGACCGGCACGGT
>JALHRH010000323.1 GCA_022841565.1 Mycobacterium sp.
CCAGTGCCGGCAGTGCGGCCACCAGCGCCGCCGGGTTCATGCCCGGCAGACTCGGCAGCCCCGGGATACCGCCGGCGGCGGCCAGCGCGAGCAGATCTGTCGGCGACACAGCCGGCAGACCCGGCAGGCCCGCGGAGGCCAGGGCCATCAGGCTCGCCGGCGAGATGTCGGGCAGCCCCGGGAGGCTAATGCCGGGCAGACCACCGGCCGCGGCGAGCCCGATCAGTCCGGCCGGCGAGATACCCGGCAGGCCGGGGATGCTCAGGGCCGGCAGGCCGGGCAGGCTCAGTGCGGGCAGCGCCGCTGCCGGTAGCGCCGCGGCCGCCGACGGCAACAGCATCGAGCCGAGCGAACTGAGCGTTCCCTGCGCCGCGGGCAGGATGCCCGAGGACTGAAGAGCGTTGTAAGCCAATACCACGTAGGTAACGGCCAGCGCACTCGTCGTGACGGCGCTGGAAATGCTGTTGCCGACGCCCAGGACGCCGTTGACGACGGCTGCAGCCGCGTTCACCCCGTACGGCACCCCGGCCAGACCGGCTACGCCACCGGCGACGCCGTACAGATCCTGTACACCCGGGATGCCGACGCCGGGGACTCCGCCGATGCCCGGAAGCGCCGCGGCCGATGGGTCGAAGCCCGGGGGCAGCGCGCTGGGGGGAGGTGTCGCGGGGTTGAGCGTGTTGTTTGCACCCGGCAACAGCCCGGGCCCGGCAGGCGACGGACCCGGCGGCAGGTAGGCCGCCGGCTCGGCGGGCCGCGGGGCCACCGCTGGCGAGACGGGCTCCGGCGGTTCGATAGCCGACGGAACTCCGGTGGGCGTTACGGCCGAGGGCTTACCGGTTTCCGGCATCAGGACCGAAGCCAGCTTGTCGCACTGCTGGCCGGCGCTGCAGGTTCCGCCGGTCGACGTCCTGCTCTGGTTGGAAACCGTCAAGGGCGCAACCGCCAGCGCACCGCCCAACACGGCGGCAGCCGCTGCGCCAACGATGGCAACTCTCATGACAGTCCCTTTCCCACCCGCTAGCGGCCGACGCGCACAAGAACGCGTCACTGGCAGAAGCTTATGCGCACCCAGCGGCTCATGTGGCGGTTCGGGAAAACTCGCACCCGCCAACTCGGCGCAAGCAAGTTTGCCGAGCTAACTCACCCGACTCGCCGACACGGAGGTCGGCAGCCCGACCACCGGGGCGGCCTTATGCAGGCACTCCGCCCATTCGGCGTCGGGATCGGAGTCCGCCGTGATGCCGCCCCCCACACCCAGCACGGCATGGCCGAATGTGTCGAATTCGACGGTGCGGATCGCGACGTTCAGCTCACAACCAGCCACCGGTGACGCCATTCCGACTGTGCCGCAGTATATTCCACGTCGATTTCGCTCCCACTGCGAAATAAGTTGGCGCGCGCGCAGTTTGGGTGTTCCGGTGACCGAAGCAGGAGGAAAGGTGGCATCCAGCAGCTGCGCCATCGGCAGCTCGGCCGGCACCTGTGCCGAAACCGTCGACACCAGGTGCCACACACCGGGTGCACGACGGACCACCAACAGCTCAGGAACCCGAACGGTGCCGGTAATCGCCACCCGCCCAAGGTCATTACGCACCAGATCGACGATCATAATGTTCTCGGCCACTTCTTTGGGCGAGGCCCGAAGTGCCGACGGCCAGGCATCCAGCGGCAGGGTTCCTTTGATCGGGCTGGATGTCACCACGCCGCCGCGGCGACACAGGAATAGTTCGGGAGACAGCGACGCCACCGCGCCCCATTCTCCCGCGATGTACGCCGCCCGAGCGGGGGCGGTTCGGGCGACACCGTCGATGAAGAAATCCAACGGGGATCCGCTCACCGCCCCAGTGAACTGGGTGCAGACACAGGCCTGGTAGACCTCGCCGGCGGCGATCGCCTCCAGGCAGGACAGCACACCGTCGCGGTGTGCTGAGCGGTCCCCGGTCTCCCACTCGATCTGGCACATCGGTGCCGTTCTGGTGGTCAGCGCCAACGCATCGGCCAGCCATTCCGGCAGTGCTGCGCCCGACAGGCTCTCATACCACCACTGTCCGTCCCGATCGCGTCGCAGGACGGAGTCGGTCCAGCCGCCGGCGGACTCGGGAATCCGGTGGGGCAGGCCGTCGGCACCAGCGTCGGGATAGGACAGGAAGCCGATCCAGCCACCCCCCACCGGGCCCACCTGGGCGTCGATCGTCCGGTCCGCCTCGACGGGAGCGGAGAACGCGGCGCCCCCAGCGACCTGTTGCACGGACACGCTCGGCGCGATCACGGCCAGCGCGCCGAACCACTCCCCGGTCAGCGCGGCCGGCGGGGGCAGGCCGAGCCGACTGGTGGCGCGACCGACGGCGCGCAGCACCTGCGGCGCGCCGCCCAGATCGCCGAGCCGGTCGATTCGCACCGCCCTAGCTTGACAGAACCGTGGATTCCCGCACGCCAGGGCCGAGGTCAGCGCAACGCGCCCTGCTGGTCGGCGGCTAGCCGCGCGGGCCGGTTGCCACCCTTGAGCCAGCGGTACCAGCCCGGCTTGGCGGCTTCCTTGCGCAGACCCCACAGCGTGCCTTTGCAGACCAGTTCTTTGATCGAAGCGGCCATGCGACCATCGATGTACAGGTTCACTGGGGTGTCGTCGCGGTGGGCCAGCTGGATGGTGCCGTAGCCGCGGCCGATGCTGATGCACTGCCCGGTGAAGGCCTGATTCAGCACCGCCGGAGCGGTCCCGGCGATGCGCGACGACACCGTGTTAGCGGCTTGGGCGGCCAATGGGATGGCCGCCTGGCAGCTCATCCGCAACGGCTGGTTGGAGGGCGCTGCGGCATCGCCGGCGGCGACGATGCGCTCGTCGCTGATGCAGGTCAGGGTTTCGTCGGTGAGCAGTCGGCC
This sequence comes from Mycobacterium sp., assembly GCA_022841565.1. GTDB lineage: Bacteria > Actinomycetota > Actinomycetes > Mycobacteriales > Mycobacteriaceae > Mycobacterium. The sequence continues at coordinate 2,884 of JALHRH010000323.1, forward strand.
CAGCGAGTCGGTGCGCAGCCCGCTGCGGGTGGCCAAGTCCGGGACGCCGAAGCCCGCCGTCCACACCGTCACCGCGCTGGGCAGCACGGTGCCCTCACCCAGCACGACCGAATCCCAGCGGACCTCGGTGACGGTCGCAGAGCCGAGCACGTTGACGCCGAGCTTGCGCAGCTGCTTGGCAACCGAACGGCGGCCCGGGCCGCTCAGCGACGGGCCCAGGGTGCCGCCACAGACCAGGGTCACCGGGTGACCCTGTTCACCCAGTTCGGCTGCCGCCTCGATACCGGTCAATCCGGCGCCGACGACGGTGACCGCCGCGTCGAGAGGCAGATCGGCGAGCGCATAGCGCAGCTGCTGCGCGCCTTCCAGCTCGGCCAGGACGTACGCGTACTCGGCGGCGCCGGGCACCGCGACTGGAGCGGCGCCGGTGCTGCCGACGGCATAGATCAGGTAGTCGTAGTCCAGCGCGGCACCCGAGGCCAGTAGCACCCGTCGCGCGGCAGCGTCGATGTGCTCGGCGACGTCGACGACCAGTCGGATCCCGTTGCCCAGCAGCGTGCCGTAATCGGCGGTGGCGGTTCCGGTGCCGGCGGCCAGTTGGTGTAGCCGGATCCGCTCGACGAATTGCGGACGCGGGTTGACCAGCGTGATGTCGATGTCGGGACGCAGCCGAAGATGGTTGGCCGCCATTGTCCCGGCGTACCCACCGCCGATCACGACGACGTGCGTCTTTCGGCCGGTCTGAGGTGAATGCTGGGACATCGTTTGTCTCCTTGTCGGTGTGCGTCGGTGTGCGGTTACACCCTTCAGACACCGTTCACCGGCGATCCGTGACAGTTCGGACGGTAACTGTGAGCTGTCTCACTGCGATCGTGGCATCGAGATTGCCGTAGGGGTCGCGCTTCGCGGGCACATCGCAGCCGTGGTAGCAATCTCGCCGCGCGTGGCGGTGGGAGCCGCGCGTGGCGGTGGGAGCCGCGCGGGGGTGGCGGGAGCCGCGCGGGCCCGGGGTCGCCTAGGTACCCGTCGGCTCGAAGACGAAGTTATTGACGTACACCCCGCGCGGCGCCCAATCGTCTTCCGCGCCGCCGATATTGGCCGGATTCTGGTGTGTGGCGGCGTCGAACTCCTCGATGGGTCGGCGCTGATCGTCGACAAGGAAGTAGCCGCGGAAACCCAGTCCGCTCATCAGCGCAGCGATGTCGGCAACGGCGTTGGCATGGTGCCGTTCCTCGGCCTCCACCACGATGGTGGGCCGGTTGCGCCGCAGCGTGTTGACGGCACCGCGGAGAACGGCCAGCTCATGGCCCTCGACGTCGATCTTGACCAAGCCGACGTTGTCCAGTCGCAGGTCGTCGAGGCGTTTCACCGGGACGTCGATGGTCGCGACCGGTCCGCCGACCCCGCTGTCCAGGATGTTCTGGTGATCGATCGTGCTGCGACCCGGATCGGATTCCACCACCCGCATGACGGTTACACCGGGCTGGTCGGAGAGCGCCAGCGCCTCGATGCGCACCGCCGCCCCGGCGGCGGTGAACATCAATGCCAGGTCGCGGGCTTGGGCGGGACGGGGTTCGAATGCGATCACCGAGCGCGACGAGGGCAGCATGGCGATAGTGAATTCGCCGACGTCGGCGCCGATGTCCAGTGACACCCGGTCCGGGTCGCACAGGGAGGCCACCAGCGCCACGTCCGGACGGGACTCCCCGAGACGTCGCAGGATTTTGAATTTCCGCTTCCAGAACATGTGTGGCGCGACGGTCTTGGCCGCCGGCGCGAGCAACCGTTTGGCCGACCGTGCGACAGACATCTCCCCGACCCTAGCCGAAATCGGCCGCGTAGCCCGTGACGACCGCGCAGGTCAGCTTGTTTTCGACCGAGGGGGAATGGGGTCGCATGCTAGTCTCTGGTGACTAGGAATTCATCGGTGACCTGCGCCGGTCCGAGTAATCGGCCACTTCGATGCGCGTCGGTGGGCATCCGAGAACGGCGGCCGCGAATACCGTCCGTCGACTGGGCTGGTTACCCAGACTCGGCGCAGTCATTTCACACGTGCACAACATCGGAGGACCGTTGCCGCGCAGCTTGGACCTCGTCGTCACCTCCGTGGCTACCCAGCTGATGGAGGCGACCGCGTTCACTGCTACGCAGGTTAGTGAACGAGTCCTCGCCCAGCTCGTCGAGCAATTCGATGTGGACGCCAGTTTTTTGCGTCACCACGATCACGACATCCGCGCCTCGGTCCTGGTGGCCGAGTGGCCTCGGCGAGCTGACGTGCCGGATCCCGATCCGCAGGCTGTCGTGCACTTCACCAGCGCCGACCCGGTGCTCGCCCAGTGTGAGCACGGCCGCAAGCCGGTGGTGATCCGGCCCGACCAGAGCAACCGGTCGTCGCGCCGGCTGGGTGGCGTCAAGTCGACGACGTCGCCGTCGGTCGCGGCCGCGCCGCTGGTCTCGGGTGAAATGACTACCGGCGTGCTGGCCTTCGTCAAGTTCGGCGCCCGGAAGTGGAAACAGGAAGAAATCAACACCCTCGAAGCGGTGGCCGCGCTGTTTGCGCAGCTACAGGCCCGGATCGCCGCCGAGGAAAAGCTGCGGTACCTGGCCGAGCATGACGACCTGACCGGGCTGTACAACCGCCGAGCGTTGGTCGCGCACCTGTCCGACCGGCTGGCCGCCGGCAACCCCGGGCCCGTCGCGGTGCTTTACATGGACCTCGATCGGCTCAAGTCCATCAACGACTACCTCGGCCATACCGCGGGCGACTGGTTTATCCGGGTCTTCGCACAACGCCTGCGGGTGTGCGCCGGCAGCCAGAGCATGATCGCCCGGCTGGGCGGCGACGAGTTCATCGTCATCCCGGATCAGACGATGTCGAGCGCGGCGGCCGAATCATTCGCCCGTCGCCTAGGCACGATGCTGCGTGAACGGCTGGCCATCGGCGGTCACCAGATCACCCGCACGGTCAGCATCGGGCTGGCCGTGGGCTTGCCCGGCCGCGACAACAGCACCGACCTGTTGCGACGCGCCGACGAAGCAGTGCTGACGGCCAAGCGGGCCGGCGGAAATCAGGTGGCTTTATCCACCGACGATATGTCGCTCAAGAGCGCGTTCCGCAACGACATTGAACTGCATCTGCAGGGCGATATCGATAGCGAAGCGCTGCTGCTGCACTACCTGCCCGAGGTCGACTTGTGGACCGGGGCGATCGTGGCGGCAGAGGCACTGGTCCGGTGGCGGCACCCGATCTGGGGTCTGCTGCTGCCGGATTCGTTCATCGGGGTGGCCGAATCGACCAACCTCGCGGGTGAACTCGGCCGCTGGGTGATGCGCAGCGCCTGCGCGGAATTCAGCCGCTGGCGGGCCAATGGCGTGGGTCAGAGCGCGATACTGCGCATCAACGTCTCACCCGTGCAACTGATCACTCGCGGTTTCGTCCGAAGTGTCGCCGACACCATCGAGGAGTTCGGGATCGACGGCGGCTCCGTCTGCCTTGAGATCACCGAGCGTGCGGTGGTGCACGACATCGAAGCCACCCGCAAGACGCTGTCGGAGCTCAAAGAGGTCGGGGTGCAGATCGCCATCGACGACTTCGGTACCGGCTACGCCGTGCTGTCGCACCTGAAGTCTCTTCCGGTCGACATGCTCA
>JALHRH010000324.1 GCA_022841565.1 Mycobacterium sp.
GACGGTGCAGGACGCCCTCGCGTTTGGCTGACGAGGGTTACGCGGCGCCGTGGCGAGCGCCGCTGGCGGCCAGCTCGCGGCCTGCCCCGGCCGGCGGCGGCCCCACTTCGAGTACCGACCGCACTGCAGCGCGCAGGTAGTCACGTAGGATGGGCAGGCTGTACCGCCTGCCACGCAGGCCGATCCACTTCGGCAGATCGACGATGCAGGTGGCGATCAGATCGACCGCGCTGTCGTCTCTGCGCCCCCAAAGGTCTTCGGCCAGATGCGTCATCACTGCGACGAGCTCGCGGTCGAGAGCCTGCAGTTGCTCGGCGATTTCGGCCGGCATCGGCTGGCTCACGACGTCGTCGCGACGCACCGTCATCAGGCATGCTGACGAACCGGGGTACAAGTCCGGGTACAGCAGCGATGTCTCGGCGGCGGCATACACCGCGTCTAGAGGTTCACTGCCAGGTTGGGCCTCGGCCTCTTTGATCAGGCTGGCCAACTGGTCCAGGAAGCGGCGTTCCGCTCGGATCCAGACACGGCCGAGCAGACCGCCGCGGGATTCGAAAGTGCGATAGATCGCGCCGTTGGAGACGCCGGTGGCCTTGGTGAGGGCACGGATCGTCACGGCTTCGATGCCGTGCTGGGCAACCAGGTCCTCGGTGGAATCGAGGACGTAGTCGTGCTCTTGCAACCGGGGACTCGACACTGCCTAATCGCTCCTTCATCGAGAGGTGCATTGCACCGCACGCCGAACCCGCCCAGACCCCGCCAGGGGCCGAATTCCCGGTTCCCTTCGAGGCGCTTGGAGGCCCTTAGAGGCTATTGTCCCCAACCGAACAGCTTCGTACCGGGAAATCGCCGACATGGCCAACTTCTCGCCGATAACGCTGATCGGGCGCAGGTTTGCCCGGTCACCGCCTGGGTAGGTTGCGGGCATGAGCACGCGGCGCTCGGAGGGCGACCCCCTGACAGTCGGCGTGGAAGAAGAATTTCTCCTTGTCGACCCGGAGACCGGCGCGCCGGCGCCCCGCAACCGGGACGTGGCCGCCGAAGCCGCACGCCGCGGCGTCGAGTTGGATCTGGAGCTGGCCAGCTGCCAGGTGGAGATCAACTCCGCCGTGGCGACCAGTGCGGCAGAGTTGCGTGAGGATCTCACCGGACTGCGACGTACGGCGGCGCAGGCCGCCGAAGCCGTCGGCGTTCGACTGCTGGCTCTGGGCTTACCGCCGGTCACACCGCACGAATTTCCGGTCACCGATACACCCCGCTACCGACAGATCGGCGAGCAGTTCGGGATGGTCGCGCATGAGCAGGGCATCTGCGGCTGCCATGTTCATGTCGAGGTGCCCGATCGCGCTGCGGCTGTTCACGTCAGCAACTGGCTGCGGCCGTGGTTGCCGACGCTGCTTGCGCTATCGGCGAACTCCGCCATCTACCGCAACGCCGACTCGGGTTATGCGAGCTGGCGCAGCGTGCTGTGGCGTCGCTGGCCGGTCGCGGGTGCGCCGCCCTACTTCACCTCACTCGACGAGTACGACCGCACGGTGCGCATGCTGATCGACACCGGGGTGATCCTGGACGGCGGGATGGTCTATTGGGACGTGCGCCCTTCGGCGGATTTTCCGACCGTCGAGGTGCGAGTAGCCGATGTGCCGGCGACGGTCGCCGACACCGTGTTGCTGGCCACGCTGATCCGGGCGGCGGTGATCACCGCGGTCGACGAGCGCGATCTGGGCGTCGACCGGCTGCCGCCGGCCGCGCTGCGGGCCGCGTACTGGAAAGCCGCCCACGACGGACTGGCCGGCAGCACACTGGATCTGGTTGACGGTCGCGGGGCGGTGCCGGTGCGCGAGCTCTTGAGCGCCTTGGTGCACCGGGTGCGCCCGGCCTTGGACGCCCTGGACGAATACCACCACGTTGTCAACGAACTCGATCGCGTCACCACGTTGGGCAACGGCGCAATGCGGCAACTTCGGGCGTGGCGGCGGCGCGGTGCGACGCTGGACGTGATCGAGGATGCTGCGGCGGCAACTATCAGTTGAATCTTGTTGCGGCGGTAGTGATTAGGATTCAGGATCCGATCGCGCCACCGCCGCGGGCATTAGCCGCCGGAGCCCATCATCGGGCAGGTCCCGGTGCGCCCGCCGCTGGAACCTCCGTGACCCCAGTTGAGGCCGTCTTGCGACCAGGCCACGAAAAAGCCCGAGAAGAAGACCACCGCGACGATGAAGACGACACCGGCAACGATGCCCACCCAGGCCAACAGTTGCCCCTGCCAACGACCTTCGGCTGCGGATTCGGATCGTTGCGTCATAGGCCGGACGCTACGACGGAGATCCGCACCCGGGTAGGGAACTAAGTCTCTGATTATCAGGTGCTGGGCGCTTCCCGCCGCCGCGGGCGGCGTGATCGACGCCGAGTACGCCAGGGCACGCAAGTACCGGCATTGCCGCATCGTTTGTCGTCAGCAGCGGTCTCACACGCGGAGCAAGCGGTACAGACCTATCAACCCGACCACCACGATGGTGGCGCGCAGTGCATTTGGCGACAGTCGTCGGCCATAACGCGCGCCGACCAATCCCCCGATCAGTGAGCCTGCCGCGATCAACCCGGCAACCGGCCAGCTGATGCGTTCCCAGGCCACCGACGTATAGCAAACGGCTGCAACGATATTCACAACCAGCGTGAGCAGATTCTTTGCTGCGTTCATGCGTTGCACCGATTCCGGCAGGAGCGCGCCCATTACGCCGACCAGCAAGATGCCCTGAGCGGCAGTGAAGTACCCGCCGTAGGCGCCGACGAGGAACGTACCGATCACCACCGCCACCATTCGCGTCGGCGCGATGTGATCGGCGGAGCGGCCCGCGTCTTCGGCGCGCCGGCGGGCCCACCACTGGATGCGCGGCCCGATCACCACCAGGATGAGCGCCAGCACCAACAGCACCGGCACGATCCGGGTGAAGACCTTCTCGGGCAGATGCAACAACAGGTAGGCACCCAGCATCGCACCGGCCAGCGACGCCGGGATCTGCCACCGCAGCCGATCCCACTGCCCGCGCAGCTCCCGGCGATATCCCCAGGTGCCCGATAGGCTGCCGGCCACCAGGCCAACCGCATTGGACATGGTGGCAGTCACCGGCGGGTAGCCGAGCGCGACGAGTGTCGGGAACGTGATGAGGGTGCCCGATCCGACGAGCGCGTTGATCGCCCCGGCTGCCAGCCCCGCCAGTCCGATCAGGATCATGTGGGAAACCGACACCCGAAAACCCTAATCCGGTCCACCCCGCAGGCGGCCGTGGTCGAACTGATCGACCGCCGTTGATCCGCGAGCCGCGGTTTACCCAGTCCGGCGGACGGACGCCGTGACGCCGCCGATCACGTCCACCGGTTCCGTGTTGTCGGGCCAGAGCCGAGGGAGTTCGTCGCCGTGTTTCGACCCAGCCACAGCACATGGATCCTCTTGCTGGACGCGCTGAGGTAGCCTAGCTGCCGGTGTAGGGCAGGTTGGGGATATTGGGGATGTTGGGGAGGCTGGACAACGACGGCATCGGGCCGCCTTGCTGGAACAGCTGGACCGCGGCGTTCTGCCCGTTTTCGTTGGCGACCCAGTCGCGCACCGTGATGTACAGCTTGGTGCTGGCCTCGGTGGCCAGGTTCGCCGCCAGGTCGTACATCGTCATGTTCGTACCGGGGATGAGCTGGCTGCCGCGCGGGGTCCGTGGGCCGTCCTTATTCAAGGCGGTGTGGCACTCCTGGAATCCGGGCGGCGGACCGGCTGCCGGGCAGCCCCCGAGCGGGAACTGCTGCGAGAAGTCGATGTTGTAGTAGCCGGTGTGCAGATCCGCCGGGTAGTCGGCCGGGTTGCAGGTGGGGAAGATCGGCGGGGCGAGCCGGTCCAGCTGGCCAATGGCGACGTTGTCCTCAACCCAGTTGGAGTGGGCGTAAAAGTCTTGCTGCGTGTGCAGCAGGGCCCCGAATGCGGCACGGGCGCCGGGTCCGTCAGCCTCCACATTGCCGTTGAGCACCGATCCGCTCAACACGATGGGTGAGAAGACGTCCCATGCTTGCCGGGCCCGGTTGCAGATGTCGACGGGGTTGATGGAGTTGTCCAGGTGCCGGAATTCGTCGGTGGCGAATGCGTCACTGCCCATGGCGCCTCCACCCGGAGGCGGGCCGACGAGAATCTGGTTGACCGCGAGCTGGCTGACTTGGTCGGCAGGTAGGGCGTTGCGGGTGATCGTCTCGTGGTATTTGACGTAGAAGGCTTGCGCCGTCGGCGCCCCGAAAGAAGCGACGGCGGCGAGGCTCGCCACCATCGCGACGAGGACACCCAGCGAGTGTCTGCGGGTTAGCGTCATGAAATCTCCGTGCTAGTAGGACCGTGCTAGTAGGACGTGCTAGGAGGACGTGGTGCCGTGCGCTTTCACAGACGTTTCCTCATGAACCCTACGAAATCAATAAATGGCCGGTGATATCAGCATGGGTGAATAAGTGCGTCATGTATCGGGAGGCTAATAGCGAGGCGACGCTGCGCGAACCGAGAGCGTTGTGCCGCTTGCGTTTCGCTGGCTAGCCGATGTTCGGCGACCGTTACAGGTACGGCAGCGTCGTGGTGCGGTAAGTCTCGACGGTGTCCGCGAGGAGCTCGGCGAACTTATCCCGCAGCGTCGCCGTGGCTTCTCCGACCGGCTTATCGCAGAACCGGCAAACGACGGCGAAGCGCGTCTGCTCGGCCTCTTCCGGCCAGAATCGGCGCGGCCCAACCACGGCGCCGGGGTCGTACTGGGCGGACTGATGCGCGGCCTCCCGCAAAATCCTGCCTACCGGATGAGCCTGCGGGCACTCAAGTTTCAGCGTGCCGATGCCTTCGGAAAAACTCATACCGCTGACGGTATGCCAAAGCGTCGCCAAGCGCCTGCGCTAGATGTCTGCGGTGGTATACCTCGTCTTGGCCGGCGGCGCGGCCAACAGCGGCGGAAGCTCGGTCACCCTGCCTTCGCCGGCACGGAAGCGGCGGTAGGCCTCGTCGTGCTCGACGGATTCCCAGACCTCGTAAATCAGCCAGTGCGCTTCGTCGTCGGCGTCCACCCATACGTCGGTCTGCAGATTGCCGTCGAAGGCCCGGGTGACTTGCAGTGTTCGGCCCATCAGCTCCCTTCCGACAGCCACCGACTCGGGCTTGAACCTGAGCTCAAGAATCACCGTGACCGACATCGTCGTCTCCTTCCGGCGCTGGCGAACCCGCGCTGCTAGATCAGCAAACCAGTCCTCAGTTATACGCGAGCTACGTCAAGAACTGTCCGGCGCGAGATCCGTCGTGGTGTCGCCGCCCTCAGCCGGCCGCCCACTCTTTGGCACGTTCGAACTGCTCGAGGCCGAATACGGCAAGCTCGCCGGGGACGATCCATGCCAACGCATGCAGGACGTGGGCGACCCAGTCCAGATCGGACACGATCGCGATTCGCTTGAAGGCCGAGTGGTGCGGCAAGACGGTGCCCAAGCCCAGCTTCAAGTCCTCGACCAGCCCGCCCGGCCCGAAGCCTTGGTAGTCGGACGCGATGACCTCGACGAGCCTGATCTCGCCGGCTTTCAGCAGCCCCTCCATCGTCGGCTTGAGCTCGCGGAGCTCGTCGCCACCCAACCGGCCCGACACGCGGATCCCCGTTACTCCCTCCGGCATGCCGGTCAGAACTTCGATCATCTGCTTCTCTTTCTTCGCGGCTTCGAGGCACCTTTGGATCCGGACGCCATGCGATGCTGCCAGTAAACCCGATCCAGAATCGTGCGGGCAAACCTTTCGAAACAGGAATTACTTCGACGCAACGGGCTACGCTGTTTGTGGACGACTAACACAGTTGAAGCTTCGGCAAAAGCCCTTTGCCGCACCCTCAAAGGGGATGTGAGATGTCGTTCGTATTCGCGGCACCAGACGTTTTGACTTCGGCGGCAACGGATTTCGCTTCCCTCGGCTCGGCGCTGGGCGCGGCCAATTTGACTGCGGCCAGACAGACGACGGGGCTCTTGGCTGCCGCCGAGGATGAGGTTTCGGCGGCTATCGCGGCCTTGTTCTCTGCGCACGGCCAGGCGTATCAGAGTTTAAGTAGAAACACGGCGGCATTTCATGATCATTTTGTACGGACCCTGAATTCTGGTGCGCAGGCCTATGCTGGCGCGGAGGCCGCGAATGCCACACCGCTGCAAGGTCTTCTAGACGCTGTCAACGCGCAGAGCGTCGCGTCGACGGGGCGTCCCCTGGTAGGCAACGGCGCCAACAGTGCACCGGGGAGCGGGGCGGACGGCGGGACCGGTGGGTGGTTGTTGGGCGACGGCGGTGCCGGCGGTTCGGGTGCGGTGGGGCTCAAGGGTGGTAACGGCGGGGCGGCGGGGCTGTGGGGCACCGGAGGCGCGGGCGGGGCCGGTGGCGGTGTCGGCGCCGGCAGCACTGGCGGCGCCGGGGGTAGTGGCGGGGCCGGCGGGTGGCTGATGGGCAACGGTGGAGTTGGCGGCGCCGGCGGGGTCGGCCTGGGCGGCCTAGTCGGCG
>JALHRH010000325.1 GCA_022841565.1 Mycobacterium sp.
TCGTTCTCGTAACTGATCAGAACATCTCCGCTGCCCTGGACGAAGACGTCCGTTGCCTCTCGTCCCGAGCCTGGACGCATCTTGACGTGTTCCCTCACCAATCGGTTGACAAACTCGATTCCCGTCTGGCCATTTCTGCCGCCTTCACTTTTGACGGCATACGGCGCCAATAAATTCCACTTCGCCGAACCCGAACTCAGCGGACTGGGTGTCACGACCTCCACGCCCGGCCGCAGCAAGTCGTCCCAGTCACGGATGTTCTTCGGATTGCCCTTGCGCACCACCAGCGTCACCACCGAGCCAAACGGAATACCTCTGGTGGCGCCGGTATCCCAGTCTTTGGCGACCTTGCCGCTGTTGACCAGCCGGGTGATGTCCGGTTCGACCGAGAAATTCACCAGGTCGGCCGGCTTTCCCTCGGCGACGCCGCGCGATTGGTCCCCGGACGCGCCGAAGGAGGTGATGACCTGCACGCCCTTGCCTTCTTCGGAGGCGTTGAACGCCGGGATCACCGTGCTCCAGCCGGGTTCGGCGACCGAATAAGCCACCAGCGTGATGCTCGACTTCGCGTCGGCCAGTCCCCCGCCGCCGACCACGTCACTGGGACCGCCGCTACAGGCGGCGGCGCCGCCGGTGATCAGCGCGAGGGCGATTAGCCGCCGCCATCGCGACCTGATGTCGGAGAACCTCCGCGACATTGATGGCCTTCCGGTGCGGGACTTGTTGAGTGCGGTCCCGTGGCTGCGGAAAGGCGTCTAGTCAAGATCGACGGAGATCGCGAAACTCCATACCAGACCGCGCACGGGTGTGGGAGTCAGCGACAACAGTGTGCGTCGACCGCGGCACAACTCACCACGGCGGAAAGAGCGCAGCCGAACGCCGAAACGCGGCGCTCCACAACAGTGGCGGCGGCATACATGCCGCGAAGCCTAACAGAGTTCGCGCAGCTGGCAATTTTTGCGGGCGATCAACGGGTGACCAGCCATGTGACGATGACCAGTGCGACGAGCGCAAAAAGAACGAGCGTGACATGCGAACGCGGCATCGTGCTTATCCAACGGTCTCATCGGAGTGCCGGGCGCGACGCAGCAACTGGATTCCCCGACCGAGCAACCCGTCCAGCAACGTCGCCAGCAGGTACGCCAAACCAAGGACCGCCGGCATTACCGCCAGGGCCTGCAGCACGAACGGCAGGCCGGAGAGCCACAGCTCGACGCTGTCCCACCAACTCAGGAACCCGTTCACCGTGACCACCCTATTGGTCCTGAGATCCGAAACCAATGTGGCTGGGTTGGACGTGCGCCGGGCCCGGTCCGGGGCGGTCCGCAACCCACGTAACACCTCGGTTGCGGTGGTGGACGCAGAGCGGGTCGACGGTCGATGATGTCGGGATGGTCCTGCACGCCGATGCCGCTGATCCAGCCAACGACGCCGCTATTTTTGCCAACGACGAGGCGGCCCCGTCAATCGACGAGTCCACCGCGCTCTCGACCAGCACCGAGATTCAGGCGTTCGACCCCTCGATGCCCGCCGCACTCGAATCGCCCGCGCCGTACCTGTCGATTTCCCCGTCGCGCAACCCCTTCCCGCCGATAGCCGACTACGCCTTCCTGTCCGACTGGGAGACAACTTGCCTGATCTCGCCGGCCGGTTCGGTGGAGTGGCTATGTGTGCCGCGGCCGGACTCCCCCAGCGTGTTCGGCGCGATTCTGGACCGCAGTGCCGGCCACTTCCGCCTGGGCCCTTACGGGGTCTCCGTGCCTGCAGCGCGGCGCTACCTGCCCGGCAGCCTGATCATGGAGACGACCTGGCAGACCCACACCGGCTGGCTGATCGTGCGCGATGCGTTGGTGATGGGACCGTGGCACGACATCGAACGGCGTTCGCGCACCCACCGCCGCACACCGATGGATTGGGACGCCGAGCACATCCTGCTGCGCACCGTGCGCTGTGTCAGCGGCACCGTCGAGTTGATGATGAGTTGCGAGCCGGCCTTTGACTACCACCGTCTCGGCGCCACCTGGGAATACTCGGCGAATGCGTATGGCGAGGCGATCGCCCGTGCCAGCAAGCAGCCCGACGCGCACCCGACGCTACGGCTGACCACCAACCTGAACATCGGCTTGGAGGGTCGCGAGGCGCGGGCCCGTACCCGGATGAAAGAGGGCGACGACGTGTTCGTCGCGTTGAGTTGGACCAAGCACCCGGCACCGCAGACCTATCAAGAGGCCGCCGACAAGATGTGGCAAACCACGGAGTGCTGGCGGCAATGGATCAACATCGGCAATTTCCCGGATCACCCGTGGCGGGCCTACCTGCAGCGCAGCGCGCTGACCCTCAAAGGGCTGACGTACTCGCCCACCGGCGCGCTGCTGGCGGCCAGCACCACGTCGCTGCCCGAGACGCCGCATGGTGAACGCAACTGGGACTACCGGTACTCCTGGATCCGTGACTCGACCTTTGCATTGTGGGGCCTCTACACGCTGGGGCTGGACCGCGAAGCCGACGACTTCTTCGCCTTCATCGCCGACGTGTCCGGCGCCAACTGCAATGAGCGCCACCCGTTGCAGGTGATGTACGGCGTCGGCGGTGAGCGCAGTCTGGTCGAAGAAGAACTCAACCACCTGTCCGGCTATGACCAGGCGCGCCCGGTCCGGATCGGCAACGGTGCCTACGACCAGGTGCAGCACGACATCTGGGGGTCGGTGCTGGACTCGTTCTACCTGCATGCCAAGTCCCGCGAGCAAGTCCCGGAGACGCTGTGGCCGGTGCTGAAGATACAGGTGGAGGAAGCGATCAAGCACTGGCGCGAGCCCGACCGCGGGATCTGGGAGGTGCGCGGGGAGCCGCAGCACTTCACGTCGTCGAAGGTGATGTGTTGGGTGGCCCTGGATCGAGGGGCGAAGCTGGCCGAACGACAGGGTGAGGTGAGCTACGCCCAGCAGTGGCACGACATCGCCGACGAGATCAAGGCCGATATCCTCGAAAACGGAGTGGACTCCCGCGGTGTGTTCACCCAGCGCTACGGCAGCGACGCGCTCGATGCGTCGCTGTTGCTGGTGGTGCTGACCCGATTCCTACCGCCCAACGACCCGCGGGTGCGCGCCACGGTGCTGGCCATCGCCGACGAACTCACCGAGGAAGGTCTGGTGCTGCGCTACCGGGTGCACGAGACCGACGATGGGCTCTCCGGCGAGGAAGGCACGTTCACCATCTGCTCGTTCTGGCTGGTGTCGGCGCTGGTGGAAATCGGCGAAGTGGCCCGCGCCAAGCGGTTGTGCGAGCGACTGCTGGCCTACGCCAGCCCGTTGCACCTGTACGCCGAGGAGATCGAGCCGCGTACCGGCCGGCACCTGGGCAACTTCCCGCAGGCGTTCACCCACCTGGCCTTGATCAACGCGGTGGTGCACGTGATCAGGGCGGAGGAGGAAGCCGACGGCTCGGGAGCATTCCAGCCCGCAAACGCGCCGGTGTGAGTTCAGCTTTTCAGTCGTCGACGTCAATGAGCGCCGGACAGCTTGCGCAACATTGTCTTGACGAGATCGATTGCCCTGCTGCCGGTTTGGACGTTCGGATGGACAGCGACGTCGACATCGGCGATGACGTCGGACTGCAGGCCCACCGCGCGCTCGACCAGGGCCGGCGGAGTCTGGTGAGTGTCCCACCTCTCGAGGATCGCCGAGAGCACTCCTGCGTGGAAATCGACGTGCGTTACCTTCGAAAACCACTGGCTCTTGCTGGAGTCCAGGGTGCGCATGGTGATCGTGGTGCCCGCACATTGCTGCCATTGCGCGACGAACGAGGTGAACAGGCGTTGAGCTCCGGCAGCCGACGAGAGCCGTACCGCCGCCGCCGACGCGTCCGGCACCATCACATCGAGACCGTAATTCCAGTAGTTCTGCACGGCCACCTCGCGGACCGGCCCCTTCTCGTAGACGACCCGCAGTCCCGGGTAAGTCGGCCCGATGCAGTCGATCGGCGACGCCTCCTGGTTGCTGCGGTATCCGTCGGGCAGCATGTCGATTTCGCCCGCCCGTGGCGGCAGATTCTGGTCCAGCTCGTTTCCCATCGTGGCACGGAGCTCCTCGTCGGTCGGCAGCAGTTGCTCGAGTGGCCTTGTGGTGGTGCCGGCTCGTGGCGACATCCGCGCCGCCGCACCGTCAACCGTGCTGACGCAACCGGTTCCCAGCACGGCCACGCTCAACACGGCGACGACGCGCGCAAGGGCGAAAACCATTGCTATTTCTTGCCCTTGTCCCCCGCAGCATCGCTGGATAACGCAGCCACAAATGCTTCCTGCGGCACGTCGACCCGCCCGATGGTTTTCATCCGCTTCTTGCCTTCCTTCTGCTTTTCCAGCAGTTTGCGCTTGCGGGTGATGTCACCGCCGTAGCACTTGGACAACACGTCCTTGCGGATCGCGCGGATATTCTCGCGCGCAATGATTTTCGAGCCGATCGCGGCCTGCACCGGCACTTCGAACTGTTGGCGCGGAATCAGCTCCTTGAGCTTGGTGGTCATTTTGTTGCCGTACGCCGAAGCGCCGTCTTTGTGGACGATGGCGGAGAACGCGTCGACCGCCTCGCCCTGCAACAGAATGTCGACCTTGACCAGTTGAGCTTCCTGTTCGCCGGCCTCCTCGTAGTCGAGGCTGGCATAGCCACGGGTGCGGGACTTCAAGGAGTCGAAGAAGTCGAAGATGATCTCCCCCAACGGCATTGTGTAGCGCAACTCGACCCGTTCGGGCGACAGATAGTCCATGCCGCCCAACTCACCGCGGCGCGACTGGCTCAATTCCATGATGGTGCCGATGAATTCGCTAGGCGCGATGATGGTGGTCTTTACCACCGGTTCGTAGACGGTGCGGATCTTGCCCTCGGGCCAGTCCGACGGGTTGGTCACGACAATGGAGTTGTCTGCGGCGCCGTCCAACACCACCCGGTAAACGACGTTGGGCGACGTGGAGATCAGGTCCAGGTCGAATTCGCGCTCCAGGCGTTCGCGGGTGATCTCCATGTGCAGCAGGCCCAAGAAGCCGCACCGGAAGCCGAAGCCCAACGCCACCGAGGTTTCCGGCTCGTAGGTCAGTGCCGCGTCGTTGAGTTGCAGCTTGTCCAGGGCGTCGCGCAGGTTGGGGTAGTCCGAACCGTCGACGGGATACAGCCCCGAGTAGACCATCGGTTTGGGTTCCCGATAGCCGGTCAGCGCTTGTTTGGCGCCGTTGCGGGCGGTCGTGACCGTGTCACCCACTTTGGACTGCCGAACGTCCTTGACCCCGGTGATCAAGTAGCCCACCTCGCCGACACCAAGACCCGCCGAGGGTTTCGGTTCGGGTGAGACGATTCCGACCTCGAGCAGTTCGTGAGTGGCGCCGGTGGACATCATGGCGATGCGCTCGCGCGGGCTGATCTTGCCGTCGACCACGCGGACGTAGGTGACGACGCCGCGGTAGATGTCGTAGACGGAGTCGAAGATCATCGCGCGGGTGGGCGCATCGGCGTCGCCCTGCGGGGGCGGCACTTCGCGGACGACGTGGTCAAGCAAGTCGGCGACGCCCTCGCCGGTTTTGCCGGACACCCGCAACACGTCGCTGGCTTCGCACCCGATGATGTGAGCGATCTCGCCGGCGTAGCGATCCGGGTCGGCGGCCGGCAGGTCGATCTTGTTGAGCACCGGGATGATGTGCAGGTCGCGATCCAGCGCCAGGTACAGGTTGGCCAGCGTCTGCGCTTCGATGCCCTGGGCGGCATCGACCAACAGCACCGCGCCCTCGCAAGCCTCCAGCGCACGAGACACCTCGTAGGTGAAGTCGACGTGGCCGGGCGTGTCGATGAGGTGCAGTACGTAGTCAGTGCCATCGACTTGCCAAGGCAGCCGCACGTTCTGCGCCTTGATGGTGATGCCGCGCTCCCGCTCGATGTCCATCCGGTCCAGGTACTGGGCACGCATCGAGCGCTCGTCGACCACCCCGGTCAGCTGCAGCATCCGGTCGGCCAGCGTCGACTTCCCGTGGTCGATATGAGCGATGATGCAGAAGTTCCGAATCTGCGCCGGCGGGGTGAAGGTTTTGTCGGCGAAACTGGCGATGGGAAATCTCCTGGTTGAGCGGTCAACGAGTACGCCCAGCGTATCGGTGCGGAACAGCCGGGACACAATCACGCGGTTATGCTGCGATCATGGCACCGGGTAAGAAGTCGTCCGGCCGGTCACAGTGGAAGACGTTTCAGCGGTTCGCGGAGAACCTGGTCAGCGAGGCTCCGAAGGTTGTTCAGCGACTGCAGAACACGCAGGAGACGCTGAAGACCATCCAGCAGGCGGTGAAGATCACCGCCAACATCGTGGCGATGGGTCTGCCGGCGGCGCCTGCCGAGATCACCGCCGGCCGGCCGGTGACCAAGACAAGCTTCCCGACTGCGCAGCGGGCCCGCAAAGTGACCTATGCACCCGACCTCGACGGTCGGGCCGATCCCGGGGAGATCGTGTGGACCTGGGTGGTCTACGAGGACGATCCGA
>JALHRH010000326.1 GCA_022841565.1 Mycobacterium sp.
GACGCTGGCACGCATCGAAGCGGAGCCCTTGCGGCCGCTGCACTGGACCCCGGGCACCGATCCCGCGGTCGGCGACCTGGTGGCAGACCGGTTCGGCGAGCAGGTGGTGACCCGTTCGGTGGAACCGCTGCTGGCCGGTGTGTACGCGGGTTCGGCGGCGACGATCGGGCTACGGGCGGCCGTGCCCGGTGTCGCGGCGGCGCTGGACCGCGGCGCCACCAGCCTCACCGATGCGGTCCTGCACTGCTTGCCGTCGGCGGGCAATGGACCCATCTTCGGTTCGTTGCAGGGCGGCTACCAGGTGCTACTGGACGAACTCGTGGCCCGCAGCCGGATTCGCTGGGTGCAGGCCGGGATTCATGCCCTGGATCCCGGCTGGACGTTGCACGACGAGACCGGCGCCAGCTGGTCCGCGGACGCGGTGATCCTGGCGGTCCCGCCGGCACAGCTGGCCCGGTTGGTGGCGACGATCGCGCCCCACACGTCGGCCGCCGCTAACCGGATCGTGAGCGCCTCGGCGGCGGTGGTGGCACTCGCGGTACCGGCCGACACGGCGTTTCCGCAGTCCTCCGGTGTCCTGGTGGCCAGCGGAGAACCCTTGCGCGCCAAGGCAATCACGCTGTCGTCACGCAAATGGGGCGGCGGTGGTGACGTGCAGCTGGTGCGGCTGTCGTACGGACGGTTCGGTGACGCCATCGCCGCCCAGAGCACCGACGACGAGCTGCTGGCCTGGGCGCGCCGCGACATCGCCGACGTGTTCGGGTTGACGGTCGACCCGGTCGACGCGCGTGTGCAGCGCTGGATCGACGCGATGCCGCAGTACGGGCCGGGGCACTACGATCTGATTGCCCAGCTGCGCACCGGCCTGCCCCCGACACTGGCCGTCGCGGGCAGCTACCTCGACGGAATCGGTGTGCCGGCCTGTGTCGGGGCGGCCGGGCGGGCGGTCACTGGCCTGGTGGCACCATAGGAGTCATGGCACGCCTCGACTTCGACGCTCTCAACGCAACCATTCGCTACCTGATGTTTTCGGTGTTCTCGGTGCGGCCCGGCGAACTGGGCGATCAGCGCGGCGCCGTCATCGACGAGACCGCCACCTTCCTCAAGCAGCAGGAAGACGCCGGCGTAGTGGTACGGGGCCTGTACGACGTGGCCGGCCTGCGCGCGGACGCCGACTTCATGATCTGGACCCACGCCGACCGAATCGAGGCACTGCAGGCGACCTATGCCGACTTGCGGCGTACCACCACGCTGGGCCGGGCGTGCACACCGGTGTGGAGCAGCGTGGCGCTGCACCGGCCGGCCGAGTTCAACAAGAGCCACATTCCGGCTTTTCTGGCCGGCGAGGACCCCGGCAACTATATCTGCGTGTATCCCTTTGTGCGGTCCTATGAGTGGTATCTGCTGCCGGATGAGGAGCGGCGCCGGATGCTCGCCGAGCACGGGATGGCCGCGCGTGAGTACAAGGATGTGCGCGCCAACACTGTGCCGGCGTTCGCCCTGGGCGACTACGAGTGGATCCTGGCGTTCGAGGCCCCCGAGCTGTATCGCATCGTCGACCTGATGCGTGAACTGCGTGCCACCGATGCGCGTCGGCACACCCGCGAGGAGACGCCGTTTTTCACCGGCCCGCGGGTGGGCGTCGAGCAGTTGGTGAACGCGCTGCCATGACCGCGCCGATCGACCCCACCGATCCCACTCGATTCGAGGAGAGTTATTGCGACGAGCGCGTCGCGCACGGTCTGCCCGCCGCGACGCCGTGGGACATCGGGGGCCCGCAGCCCGTTGTCCAGCAGCTCGTTGCGTTGGGCGCGGTGCGCGGCGAGGTGCTCGACCCGGGAACGGGACCTGGCCACCACGCGATTTACTATGCTTCGCAAGGGTTTTCGGCCACCGGTATCGACGGGTCAGTCACCGCTATCGAGCGGGCCCGGGACAACGCCCGCAAAGCCGGGGTATCAGTGGATTTCCAGGTCGCCGACGCGACCAAGTTGGAAGGCCTGGACAACCGTTTCGACACCGTCGTGGACTGCGCTTTTTATCACACGTTCAGCACCGCACCGGAGTTGCAGAAGTCCTACGCGCAGGCGCTGCATCGGGCCACCCGGCCGGGGGCGCGGCTGTTCATGTTCGAGTTCGGCGAGCACGACATCAACGGCTTCACGATGTTGCGGTCACTGTCTGCTGACGACTTCCGGCAGGTGCTCCCGCTGGGCGGTTGGGAGATCACCTATCTCGGGACCACCACCTACCAGATCAACCTCAGCCCGGAATCTATTGAGATGACCGCCGCCCGCAACCCCGACATGGCCGATGAGGTGGAGGGGATGCTTCAGCGGTACCGGGCAATGGAGCCGTGGCTGGTCAATGGGCGGGTGCACGCGCCGTTTTGGGAAGTGCACGCGACGCGGGTGGACTGATGGGTCGCCGAGGGTGAATTCTGCGACGCGACACCCCGGCGGGGCGTCGCCGGATTCACCCTCGGCGCGTTTTGGGGGGTCAGGCCTGGTCCGGTACCAGCGTCAGCGAGATCGAGTTGATGCAGTAGCGCAGGTCGGTGGGCGTCGGGTAGCCCTCCCCGGCGAACACGTGGCCCAGGTGGCTGTGACAGTTGGCGCACAACACCTCGGTGCGGGTGGCGCCCATCGAATGGTCGGGACGCAGCACCACCGCATCGGAACTCGACGGATCGAAAAACGACGGCCAGCCGCAGTGAGACTCGAATTTCTCTGTGCTGCGGAACAATTCGGCACCGCAGGCCCGGCACTGGTAGACGCCCTGGGTCTTGGTGCTGGTGTATCTACCGGTATACGGCGGCTCGGTGCCGGCACGTCGCAGCACGTCGAACTCCTGCGGGTTGAGCTTCCTGCGCCACTCGTCGTCGGACAGTTGCAGTTTCGGACGCGCGAGTTCAGTCATGACTCCACGCTAGCGCGCTCTCGCTCAGGCGCCAGCCACGCCGGATCGATCCCGTCGTCCAACCGGCTCTCGGCCTTGGCGTCCAGGAATCGGAAGTAGAGCACCGTGAACGTGACGATCAGCACGAGAGACCAACCGTAGGTGATCTTGAGGTATTCCAGGGCCCGTCCCCAGCGCATCCAGTTGAACAGCAGCCAACGGTCCAGCGTCATGAAGCCATAGATCCCCAGCCACGCCGGCCAGTTGCGGATTACCGAGTTGGGCAGCACGACGGTCATCAGGAACGGGAACAGCATCATCGAGTAGTAGCCCTGAGCCAGCGACATCACCAGCCACGACCACAGCATGAGGACCCCCGAGGAGGTGGTGAACCAGAACAGTGGATCGCGGGTGCGGTAGTAGCGGTAGAGCAGCCACAGCGCTCCGATCGCGATCGCGGTGAACAGCAGTCGCAGCGCGATGATCAGCCAGAAAGGCAGTCCGAAGTAGACGCCGTTGCCCTGGATCGAGCTGTTGAAGTAGTCGCGGGTGCCCAAGATGTAGGGCAGCGTGCGCGTGACGAAATCCATCGGATGCGGCACCAGCGGCAGCGCGGCGAGGTTGGCGATCAGGGGCACCAGGAGCGCCATCGCCAGCGCCCGCCACTGGCGGTTGAGCAGCGGCAGCAACAACAGCGGGCCGAGCAGCGGTTTGAGCACCAGCGTCAGCCCGATAGCCAGGCCGGCCCACCACTGGCGGCTGGCTCGGCCGTCGAGCAGCCACTTCAGGAACAGCACTTCTAGCAGCAGGATGCAGCCGTTGATGTTGGTGAATACCAGCGTGTTGGTGACGGTCTCGGTGGCAAACATCGCCAGGATCAAGGCGGGTGCGGCCACCGAGGACAACGTGAAGTTGAACATTCGCAGCAGCAGGTAGGCCGCGACCAGGATGGCGACGGTGTTGATCGAGATGAACAGGTAGCGCGACGGCGCAAAAGGCAGATAGCCGAAGGGTGCCATCAGCAGCGTGCCGCCCGGTGGGTAGAGGTAGTGCGGGTCGACGTAGTCGAAATGCTCGTTGTAGATGTCCCAGCCGTGCCGGAAGTTCAGCACCGCCCGGTAGACGGGCTTGAAATCGTCGGTGATGTTGCCGTTAGTGGTCAGCACGATGCTGCGGTGCAGTACCGACAGGATGGCCGCCGGCCACAGCACCGCCCGCAGAACGGATGCCGTGGTGGAGGGGCCGGGACGGAATGCGGCCTGCACAGATGCGCGTAAGCCGGTTCTAGTCGAGTCAGCTGCCGTCACCAGCGCACCGTACACCGGTGAGCCAGCTCAAGTCTCAGGCGGTCCGTGCGTGTTTTATGCGGGGCAAAACGTGTCGGTGCCAGGCAGCTTGCCGCTGTCCAGATAGCCGACCAGGGGTGGAACCGTGCACGACGAGTAGATGCTGGCCCCGTGGCCGATGCCCTGCCACATCACCCGCTTGCTGGCGGAGTTCGCGTTGATGACGGTGGCGGCCGTGGCGGCGACGCCCTCGTTGCCCGCGATCGGGTCGTTTTGTACGCCCATCAGCAGCACGTCCACCTTTAGTTCCTTAGGCGCTTGCGGGGTGGAACCGGAGGGCCAGTGCACGCATTTCACCAAGTTCAGTGCGGCGACGGTGCCGAACTGTGGATAAAGCTTGGCCCAGGCGACCACCAGCTCGCGCACCCGGTCCGGGGTGGGGCGGTTCACGGCGTCGCTACAGGTGTTGACGAACTGGCCGTCGCTGTCCCGGATGCTTTCGGCGCGATTGACGAGATTGTTGAGTTGGTTCATGTCACCAGAGCGGGCGGCAGCCAGCGCGTTGGCCAGGTTGGCGGTGTTGCCCACCCGGTCGCCGACGGGGAAGCCCAGCGCGGCGGTGATGGCGCCGGCAATCGATGCCACCGATGTGCCGCCCAGACCCTGGCCGCCCCGCGCGCTGGCCAGCAGCGCGCTGACCGCGCCCTTGGGATCGGGACCGAGCGCACAGCCCACCGCCACACACTGTGCTGCGAACGCGTCCAAGGCGGCCTGCTGACCTTTGACCTGTTGTTCGGCGGCGGCTTCAGCGCTGGCGCCGATGGCAATGGGCGAATCCACGATCAGTCGGGCCACCTTGTCGGGACGTGAGCCCGCGTAGGTCAGCGCCACCTGGGCGCCATTACCGATCCCGACGAGCGCGACCGCCGGCACATCCCAGATGTTGCGCAGCCGCTCGATGTCGGAAGCCGCGTGGGCGTTGTCGTAAGCCGAATCGCCGGGTGCAATGGCGTCGGTGCAATTGGTGGTGGCCGTGTTGGAGATTGCGGAAAGGTTGGCTACCGGGTCGTCCCCGGTCTGGAATTGAGCCTGATCGCGCATCTCGTCACGGTCCAGGCGGTCGCGGCAGTCGATCGGGCTCGACATCCCGATGCCGCGGCGGTCGACGGCGACGATCGGGTGGCTGTCCAGTACGTCGGCGCCTGCGTAGGACAACCAGATCGGCAGCTGCGTAGAGGATGCGATATCGGAACCGGTGGTGAAAACCAGAGGTCCCGCGTCCTTGGGTGTCTTCGGTGAACGGGCGCGGACCACGCCGATGCTCACCGACCCCGAGCCGCCGTTGACCGGGTCCAGGTCGGCGTCGAATGTGGCGCAGTCCAGCTTCACTCCCGGTGCGCCCGGGAGGCCCGCGTCCGCATTGACCTTCGAGGTGCAGTCGCGCCATGACAGGTCATTTTTCGGGGCAGCGATGGGTGCGGGCCCGCTGGGCGGCGGCTTCGTCGTGGCGGCGCCCTGGGGCCGGGCGCCGGAATCGGTGGCGAAACGCGGGTCGGCGCCAATGATCGGAACGCATCCGGCCAGCACTGTGGTTACGGCCACCAGGATCGTGGCGGAAGTGATGTGCCGACGCATGCCGACCACAGTAGCGGGACGTGCCGGGCCGCGAACGTCACATCAGCGTGGCGAGCGGAGCCAAGCGTTGCGCTGGCGTGACGTTCGGCGCCTGCTGGTGTCCGTCAAGCCTTGACGTACCGCGTGTACAGATAGCCGGCGTCGTCGGCGAGAACGTGGGCACACCGCATCCGCGTCGCTACCTGGCCGGATCCTGCGGTGATCCGCTGCGCCTGGCCACCGACCACCAGCGGCGCGATCGTCAGGCACAGCTCGTCGAGCAGGTCGGCTTCGATGAATGCGCCGAGCAGCGTCGGCCCGCCTTCGGTGAGCACACAATGCAGACCACGATCGGCCAGCCTGGCCACGATTGCGGCCACGTCTACCTCGCCGGGATCGTCGCGCGAGCAGTCGACCACCTCGGCGGTCCGCCCTCCGAGCCGGCGCCGCGTCTCGTCGGCGGACGCGGTGCAGGTGAGCACCAACGGCGGCACCTCGGTACGGGTGAACACCGCCAGATCGTGGTCCAGGTGACCGGATTTGGTGACGATCGCCAGCGGCGGGACTTCGCTCTGGGCACGATCCTGCCGCTGTCGACGCTGCACGGCGCTCAGCTGTGCACCCGAGTAACCTTCCGATCGCACCGTGCCCGCACCGACCACGATCACGTCGGCGAGTTCGCGTAGCGCGACG
>JALHRH010000327.1 GCA_022841565.1 Mycobacterium sp.
TGCCCGTGCGGCACAGCTACCCCGTAGCAGTGCACGGGTCACACAGTCGCTGGGGTTCTACCGGAGGCAGGAGCTCCACGACGCAATCCCGTCCACCAGTGCTGCCCCGCAGGTCAAAGATCACCTTGACGACCTGATCAAGAAAATCGCCGAACGTGATCGCAGCCGTAGCCAGGACCACGACTACGGCCTTGAGCTTTAGATTTAGACTCCGCCTCCTCTTCTAAACTAATACCTCGTTTTCGCCTCGGTCTGGCGTCAGTCCGTCCGGCGTTCCACTCCCTTGGAAGCGGAACGCCCCAACAGTACCCACGCAACTCGGCCGGCACCTTCGCGAAGACCGCAGACGAAGGCACTCCGTAAAGACCACTCGCTTGCAACAGCCTGTGGTGAAAGGTCACGTGCCGAGAAGCCGCTGGTGCCAGCGTTTGCGCTCAGAACCGCCAATTCCGGTGGAGCGGGCGAAGCCGCCGTCAGAGGCGGGGCAACCCGCGCGTGCGGCGACCAACGCACGGCTGGCCTGATCGTAGTACGCCTTAAACCGTGTCCAGTCCGGAATTTCGACGCAATGCCCGAGTCCCCCGCGCAGGAGGAGGCGTGCGTGTTCGGGGTCAGGTGGCAGCAACTCCTGCCACCGCAGGACCGGACCGAAATCGGTGCTCAGAGATTTGTGTCCGTCGGCCTGCCCATAGCTTTCGGTGCGGCGAAATGTCAGCCCCGACCAGTCCTCAGTGCGCGCAAGCAAGGCCTCTTCGTGCGCTCCATACATGATGATGTTGGCTGGAAAGATCTCGCGGAGTTCCTGGGCGTAGACCTGCCCGTAGACGGTGTCATTTTGGGCCGAGGCCTGCACTACGGCGAGCAAGTTGATACCTAGACCACGGCCCTCCCCCACGATGCGACGCAAATCGGGAAGGGGTGCCGTGTTGGGCAATTCGTCGATCGCCAACAGAAGGCGATGCATCTGTTCGCACCGCGACGTCTTCTCACGCCAACGTCGAATCAGCGAGTCGATCAACGTCACGGCGGCGCCCGCCACAGTGCCGTCTGCCGGTGCCAGCACGAACAGGGTGGCGCTGGGATCATCGAGAAACGAAGCGTCGAACACCGTGGTGACATCTGCCCCGCCCGCCATCATCAACGAGGTTCGCAACCACGGGGTGATGGCTTTGCGCATCGTGATGGCCACCGAATCACGTTGCCGCGGTTCCATTCCCAGAATTCTGGTCATGCCGATCGCCAGCACCTCATACCTGCTACACAGGGCGGTGGCTTGAACCCAGCTCGGTTGCCGCAAGGCGGCGTCGGTGACCTCAAGATTGTCGACAGCTTTGAGAACCCACTCCATCCCCATCCCGTTGCCGTTGGGCGATGCCGCATACAAGAATGCCGCCAGCGGGCCCGCAGCCTGGGACTCCCAGACGCCGCCATCGGACACCTGATCGGCACCTGAGCCCATTCCGACGGTGGCCATCTGCATGATGGTTTCGGCGACGGTCAGCGCCTCGTAAGGGGTTTCGATGGTGGTGGTTGGGTCGTACACCATCACCTGGACCCCGATTGGATAGAAAGGGTCGATGATCGGCCGAAAATCGATCACCGCCTTGGGCCCGAACCGGCGCTCCATCGTCAGCTGCATGACGTCGTCCTTCGACGACACCTGCACCAACGGACCGCCCCACAACGCGCTCGCCGGCGCCAGCAGCCGGCGCGATTTGCCCGACTCGGTAGGTGCACTGATCAAACAATGCGCGGCGGTGCGCGGAACGAACAGCTGCTCACGGCCTTTGACGAACCGACGCATGAACCCGCAATACGGTGTCTCTGGCGGTGCATAGGTCACTAGGGCACCATCCTTTTGGCGGATACCCGATGGGTATTCGTTGTTGGGACTCGGCGGGGACTGAGGTGACGGCCAGCGTCGGTCGCTCGTAGAGGGCCACTGTGACGCCGCCGCCCTCGGTCCTCCCGGGGTTGCAGACCGGCATCAGAGAGACGTGCCGCAGAGCGCCAGTTAGTGAGCGTCTGGTGGTCGATCCCCTCGCCGCGGCGTCGCTGCCCCGTTGAGGACTCAGGAAGCGTCACAGCTGGTCCTCCCAGTAGTTGGTCACGATGAGGCAGAGTGCGGGGCTGCCTGAGTGGTCGATCCGGGTAATGACACAGGACCTGCCTTAGCGTTGCACAATAAATCATATACTGCAATAAGTAAACGAAATAATGTGCACATACTGATTTATTGGGAGGCTGGCATGCGTACCGAACCGACAGCACGAGACGGCGGCGGCATCTGCGATGAACCGCAAACCACCCAACGCCGCCTGAGGGCACAATAGATGCCATGACCTCAACCCTGGCGGATCGGCTAAACAAGTTATTTGCGGTGATGCATAGGGCGGGAGAGCCGCCGCTTTCCAACGCGGCTGCCACCGAAGCCATGACGCGCCGGACCGGTGTGTCTTTCAGCCACAACGATTTAGAGCAATGGCGCGCCGGGATGAGGATCGACGCTACAAGTGAGCAGCTCGAAGCGATAGCGAAATTTTTTGGTGTACCAACGGTTTATCTGACCGATCCAACCGACGAGGTGGTCGACGCGCAGCTCAATGTGCTTCGAGCAATGCGCGATAGCGGCGGCGTCGTTCAGTGCCATCGAACCGCCAAACCCCTTACACCGCAAGTTCTTAACAGTCTCGCGGAGGTAATTTATCGAGCATGTGAGATCAGTTGATCCTCGGGTCTGGTTCGGCGTAGGAAGTGGTGAGCCGTTCAACGGCTTGCTCTGTACGTATGTCGACTAGTGTGAGCACGTTCGCGCTCGCCACGACATTCCGGCCTCGGCCGGTGGTTCAGCGGGAGCCGTTCGTGCGGAAGGCGGGTGGTGTGGCCTGCTGCAGCCCGTTCCACAGATCCTCCCGGGTGATCAAGAGCAAGTCGTTCTCGGCGATGGAGTCACCGAGCGTGGCGTCGCTGAGGTCGAGCTCGTCGAGGCCCAGATTGTCCAGGACACGGACGTCGCGCACGATCTGAGCCTTCTCTAGGATGTTGCGCACGAATCGGCCGTTGTTGAGATCGTCAATGGCCCTCACGGTGTCCCCGTCCGCATTGACCTTGGTCTCGTTATAAAACCGTGTAAAGGGTTCCAGCAGAACTGTTTCCAATGCGCCGGGCTCTACGATGTTGCTGCCGCGCGCCAGGATTGCGCGTGCGATAGCGATCAGTTTGTCCGGAGGGTAGGAGCTGAATTGGATGGTAGTGGCGAAGCGCCCTTGCAGGCCGGCGTTGGAAGCGATCACCTTTTGGCATCCTCGCGGATAGCCTGCGGCGATGAACACGGCTTTGTCCCGGTTGTTCTCCATCCAGGGGACGATCGCCGCAACTATGGCCTGACCGATCGGGTCGCCACCGGCGTACCCGCCGTGCAGGAGTTCGCCGAACTCGTCGAAGAACACCGTCTTTCCGATCGCACTGGCAAGGAACTCGCGGGTCTGCGTTTCTACGGATCCGACGAACTGACCGGCCAAGGCTTCCTTGCTGGTTTCCAGGACGTCGCGATGGGGCAAAATCCCCAGCCCACAGAATGTTCTTGCGATGACGCGGGCGACTTCGGTCTTTCCAACCCCGGGGGGACCCATCATCAAGAGATGGTTGGTGACTGCGGTGCTGGTATGTCCCTTGCGCTCCCGCAGGATCCGGGCAACAGTGGTGGCTTTGAGTGAGCGGACCTGCTGTTTGACTTCATCGAGGCCGATCATCGCCTTGAGGGTCGCCTCTGCGTCCGCGAGGTCCTTGCGGGCCTCGGAGGCATGTTGGTCGTCGTGGCGTTGTTCCGGGGTGCGCCCGGTCGTCGGGTCCCACGGATCAACGCGGGTGTCGATGGTGGCGTGGTCGACGACCTTGATCCCGAAAGTGGGGTCCGCCAGCGCTGTTCGCGCCAGCTCGAGTTCGGGCCAGCGCATGGCGACGTCGCCCAGTACCTGACGTGCGGTGTCGTCGTCTCCTTGCGCGCGGGCGATGAGCGCTTTGTGGAAAGTGGCGTCGCGGGTGATGAGGTCGGGTGCGTAGGTGTTCTCGCAGGCGGCCTCGACCGCAGCTGTAGCCCGTTCCCACATGCCTAGATGCGCGGAGGCCTTGGCTTCTAGGAGGGCGCCACCTCTGCTTAGCAGTGTGTCGTTGAACCACGCCTCGCGGCCCGCGACGGCGGCGAGAACATCTGGCCAGCGCTCGGTCATCTGCATGAGGACGCCGCGGGTGTATTGGACCTTGGGGTCGGTGCCCAGCCCGGCCAACCGTGTGCTGGCCTCGGCGTAGTTGTGGTCGGCCAGCAGGATCCCGACGTAGGCGAGTTGGGCGGTGGTGGCGTCCTCGATGCGCCAGCGCAGGTATTCGATGTCGAAGGTGACATCGAGATCGACGACGCGGACATCGCAGCCGCAGGTCCCCAGGTCTATGCCGAGGCGGTCGCGTGCGTCGGCCAGTCGGGCAATCGTGCCCGGTGAGCGGTCGCCGGCAGCGATGCGACCCAGCCATGCATCAGCCATGCCGGGGTCGTCGTCGGTGGCCAGCTTCAAGACCTCTAGGGCACGGCGTGGGTTGCTTTTCAAGGTCTTCATGCCCGCCCGCAGGGCTTCGGTACTGCGCTGACTCATCGGCGTGGGCTCCTGGACGGTGGGAGGAGATGGGTCAAGGTGTGAGCTTCGTTGCGCGGCCGGATGATTCCCAGCGTCATGGGCCGGGGCCTGGCCGGGGTCTGCACGGTGATGTGGTTGGGGCCAACCTGGCGGATGCGGATGTCGGCGTCCTCGGGTAGCGCTTCGTCAGGGCGCATCACCGACACCAACGCATGTCCGCGTTCCCCGCTTTCACGCAGGGCCTGCTGAGGTTGTGAACCGTCGGCCACGGTCAGCGTCGCGACCTTGGAGCGTTCTTGATTGCGGGCCATGCTGATGCGGATGTTGTCGCAGATCGGCTGCCAGCGAGTGGGGCGCACAGTGTGGATCTCCGCGGTCGCCCCAGCCGAGGTGGCCCGCAGCACCAGGGCTTCCGCAACGTCGAGATCCGCGGCGATGGCCACGCGCACAAATTTGAGTGGATCCGTCCAATTCAGCAGCAGTGGTACCCCGGACCACTCGGCCATCCCGTGGAGGAAACCTGTCGGCCCGACCTGCACGGGAAGCGGTGCGCTTTGCAGGGGGCGCATCGACAGCGGCACGCTCAACGAGCGATCACCCAGGGGCAGGGTTGCCGCCAATGCCTCGAAGGCTTGACCGGGCACGGTTTGTAACGTTGAAAGCGGTGGGTGGGTCAGATGCGCCGGGGTATGCACGCGTACCAGAGCCCCGACCGTCAGTTCACCGGTCTCGGCATGACGTGTCATGCGCACCAGCACAACGGCTTTGGTGGCGCGGATGGTCCACACGTCGTTGAGCACGCGAGTGCTCAAGTCGGCCCCCGACATCCGGTAGGGGGTCACGTAGTCGTCGCCGACACGCAGGTCGGTCCATCGTTCCTGGTAGTCGGCTAGTTCGTGGCCAACCAGCAGGATGGTGGTGGCAACCCGGATCTGCTCGGCGCTGCAAGTCACCGCGCGGCATCCGGCGCGGGTAGCGGCTTGGCGAATCCGCTCGGTGGCCGCTTCGATGGCTTCTGCCACGCTGTGGCGATAGAGCATGGCGTCGAGGCACGCGGTTGGCCGAAGCCGCAGCACCAGCCAGGTGCGACGTTCACCGACCGCCGCCCGATCGGCAACGGTTTCCTCGTAGCGGCCGGTGAATTGACCGTCGTGGGCGGTGCGAGTGCCGATACTGATGGTGTCGATGGAGTGCAGTTCCAGGCCACCGAACTGTTGCAGCAGCCCCCCGCACACAGTCAGCGGCACTGTGTCGATCGATTCGGCGCCTTCGGAGACCAGCACCGTGGGTGCGTACTGCCGTCCGTGCAGCGCGATCATGGTGATGGCGTACTCGCCGTCCCACATCAGCCCGCCAGGGCCCACACCGGGCAACTCGGCCTCGAACGGGCCTGGAAGTGCACCGCGCGCCTGCCGTACCGTGGCGCTGCGCCGAGCTCGCCGCACTCGCCGTGCCCGGGTGAGCCAGGTCCAACCGGTCGTGCCGCGATACATCAGGCCCACCGCGACGAACACCAGCACCGCAATCGGGATCAGCGCCCACCACGGCATCCGGGAGGCCAAAGGCACCACTGCGAGCGTCGCAGCGACTTCGGCGATGATCGCCCGGCGCAGCGGGAACCGAACCTGCCAGCGGGGCAACCGCTCCCCCGGCGTGCGCTGCGGCCCGTTGTCGGCGGAGGCCGCCGGGTCGGTCAGCTCGATTAGAGTCATATCTGCCGCCTCCGAGAGACTTTGGCGATGAAGAACAGCGCCACCAGGATCCCGATCGCGGTGCCCGCGCCGCCGAGGGCGACGATCATCGGCCGATGGTCTGGCGGCGGGGGTGGTGGCGGCGGGTGCAGGGGCCGGCTGAGA
>JALHRH010000328.1 GCA_022841565.1 Mycobacterium sp.
CGTGACCGTCAGCGACCGGCATCATGACGCTGTGGCCGGTGGCCAGATTCACGGTGAGGTAGCCGTCGCGCCCCGCCAGGTAGACCGTGCCCTGCCCGTCGCCGGTCAAGGCCGCAGCAGGTCGTGGCAAGGTGATCATGCGCGTGGCGCCTTGCGCGCCGAGCACGGCGACGCTGGCCGGTGCGGCGGCGTCCCCGGCGGGGAACAGCACCGCCAACCGCCGGGACCCGGCATCGAACCACGCGCTTTGTGGGCGGCCACCCAACGGCTGCACCACACCCGCCGGGTTCCGGCCAGGGGGAGAGGCGGCCGGCTGGGCGGCATCGATGGTCGGCGGAGCGGAATTGAGTGGGTTCGACGAACACCCCGCGGCCGACACAGTCAACGTCAGCAAAACCAAGAAGATAGTAAAGTGCTGATGAATGCTATTTCGTAGCGCTGACAGCAACCCACATCTCCAGCACTTCCAGATCCATATCAAACTCACGCTCAATATCGTCATGTTTTCCCGCGTAAAGTGGTGCGGCGGAGGTATTCTCACCGCATGACCGTCACCGCTGACCGGCGTGCCGCAAACCAAGGGTTTGCTGTTGAGGACATGACGCCGGGCATTTTCGCCAGTGGTTATGGACAGGTCGGAGATGGGCGCAGTTTTTCCTTTCACATCGAACATCGGTCACTCGTCGTCGAAATTTACCGGCCGGGCCTGGTAGTGCCCGTTCCGCAGGCTGAAGATGTCGTCGCCCGCGCCGTTCGCAGCGTTCTTGACATCGACCTCACCGATGAGCGCAGCTTAGCCGCTGCGGTGCGGGACTCGGTGGCTCACGCGGTACCCGTCTCGCGTTAGCCCGGTGCGGCCCAGCCGCGCCCAGCGGCAACACCAGGTACGGTCGTCGTCGTGTCTGTGGTTGCACCGATGTCCTGGGGGCAAGTCATTGTCTTGTCCGTGGTGCAGGGTCTGACCGAGTTTCTGCCGGTTTCCTCCTCCGGGCACCTGGCCGTCGTGTCGCGGGTTTTCTTCAGCGCAGACGCCGGCGCATCATTCACCGCGGTGAGCCAGCTGGGCACTGAGGCCGCGGTTCTGGTCTACTTCGCGCGCGATATCGTGCGCATCCTGCGGGCCTGGTTCAACGGCTTGTTCGTGAAGTTGCACCGCACCGCCGACTATCGGCTCGGCTGGTACGTCATCATCGGCACTATCCCAATCTGCGTGCTGGGGCTGCTTTTCAAAGAGGTCATCCGTTCGGAGGTGCGTAACCTCTGGGTGGTGGCCACTGCGATGGTGGCGTTTTCGGCGGTGATCGCCCTCGCCGAGTACGTCGGACGTCGCAACCGCGACATCGAGCACTTGCATTGGCGCGACGCGGTCGTGGTCGGTACCGCCCAGTGCCTGGCGCTGGTACCCGGGGTTTCGCGCTCGGGCTCGACGATCAGTGCGGGTCTGTTCCTCGGCTTGGAACGCGAACTGGCCGCTCGCTTCGGCTTCCTGCTGGCCATTCCGGCAGTGTTCGCCTCGGGGTTGTTCTCTTTGCCCGACGCGTTCAAACCCGTCACCGAAGGAATGAGCGCCACCGGCCCGCAACTGCTGGTGTCCGTCTTGATCGCCTTCGTCATCGGCTTGGCGGCGGTGACGTGGTTCCTGCGCTTTCTGGTGCGCCACAACATGTTCTGGTTCGTTGGTTACCGGGTGATTGCCGGTAGCGCGGTCTTGATCCTGTTGGCGACCGGGACGGTCGCCGCGACATGACCGTGCTGCTGTTGCGGCACGGCCGGTCCACATCCAACACCGCGGGCGTGTTGGCCGGCCGGTCGGAAGGCGTTGACCTCGATGACAAGGGCCGCGAGCAGGCCGCCGGCCTGATCGATCGGATCGGTGACCTTCCCATCCGGGCGGTGGTGTCTTCGCCCCTGTTGCGCTGCCGTCGCACCGTCGAACCGCTGGCGCAGGCGCTGTGTCTCGACCCAGTGATCGAGGATCAGCTCGTCGAAGTCGACTACGGCGAATGGACCGGACGTAAGCTCAGCGACCTGGTCAATGAGCCGTTGTGGCGGGTGGTTCAGGCCCACCCCAGCGCCGCGGTGTTCCCGGGCGGCGAGGGCCTGGCTCAGCTGCAGGCGCGCGCTGTCGCGGTGGTTCGCGCGCACGACCGCCGGTTGACCGAGGAGCACGGCGGCGATGCGCTTTGGGTTGCCTGCACCCATGGCGATGTCATCAAATCGTTGATTGCCGATGCGTACGGCATGCACCTGGACAGCTTCCAGCGTGTCAACGCCGACCCGGCGTCGGTGAGTGTGATCCGCTACACCCCGCTGCGGCCGTTCGTGCTGCACGTCAACCACACCGGAGCGCGGTTGTCGGCGGGGCTGCGTGCAGCGCCCGCGGCTGATCGCAAAGAAGAGGAGCAGCCCGCCGGTGACGCGGTCGTCGGTGGCTCCACTGATTAGTCGGCCCGCCCGAACGTGCTTGGCGCGCCGACACGCCGGGCTGTTGCGCGGACCGGCCACGGAAGCGCACGGCATCGGGATCTGCACGGTATTTTGGAAGTGCCATGGCCCGCGCAATTCACGTATTCCGTACACCCGACCGCTTCGTGGCCGGGACCGTCGGGCAGCCCGGAAACCGTACCTTCTATATCCAAGCGGTGCACGACGCCCGGGTGGTCTCGGTGGTGTTGGAGAAGCAGCAGGTCGCGGTCCTCGCCGAACGGATCGGAGCGCTGCTGCTTGAGGTCAACCGCCGATTCGGCACCCCGGTACCGCCAGAGCCCACCGAGGTCGACGACCTTAGCCCGCTGATCATGCCGGTCGACGCCGAGTTCCGGGTCGGGACGATGGGCCTGGGGTGGGACTCCGAGGCGCAGACCGTGGTGGTGGAATTACTGGCCGTCACCGACGCGGAGTTCGACGCCTCCGTGGTGCTCGATGACACCGACGAGGGGCCCGACGCGGTGCGGGTGTTCCTGACCCCGGAGTCGGCACGGCAGTTCGCTTCCCGCTCGAACCGCGTCATCTCGGCCGGCCGCCCGCCCTGCCCGTTGTGCGAGGAACCGCTGGATGCGGAGGGGCACATCTGCGCACGCACCAACGGCTACCGGCGCGAGGCGCTCTTCGGGTCCAGCGATGACGCGCAGGAATGACCAGCGTGAGGTGCTGCGCGACGGCGAGCTGACCGTCCTGGGACGGATCCGATCGGCGAGCAACGCCACCTTCCTGTGTGAGGCATCGCTCGGCCCGCAAAGCGTGCACTGCGTGTACAAGCCGGTCCGAGGTGAGCAGCCATTGTGGGACTTTCCCGACGGGACGCTGGCCGGCCGCGAGCTGGCCGCCTACCTGGTGTCGACGGAGCTGGGATGGAACATCGTGCCGTACACCATTATTCGTGATGGCCCGGCCGGCCCGGGCATGCTGCAGCTGTGGGTGCAGCAACCAGGTGACGCCGCCGACTCCGACCCGCGGCCCGGTCCCGACCTGGTCGACCTGTTCCCCACCGGCAAACCGCAGCCCGGCTACCTGCCGGTGTTGCGCGCGTATGACTACGCCGGCGACGAGGTCGTCCTGATGCACGCCGACGATGGGCGACTGCGCCGCATGGCGGTTTTCGACATACTGATCAACAACGCCGACCGCAAGGGCGGCCACATCCTCTACGGCCTCGACGGCAACGTCTACGGGGTCGACCACGGGGTGAGTCTGCACGTCCAGGACAAACTGCGCACCGTGCTGTGGGGTTGGGCCGGCAAGCCGATCGACGACTCCACCTTGGAATCGGTTGCTGGGCTGGCCGATGCTCTGCGCGGCCCGTTGGCCACCGAACTGAGGGGCCACATCACCAGCGCCGAAATCGCGACGCTGATCCGTCGCACGCACGCGCTGCTGAGCGACCCGGTGATGCCCGGACCCGACCGCCATCGACCCATTCCCTGGCCGGCGTTCTGAGCGGGTGCCGTGCGTCGGCGATACTGAGGCGATGAAACCGGCCACAGGTGACATGACGGATGCCGCGTTGGCCGCCGATCTCGCCGCCGCCGCCGGGGAGTTGTTGCTCGCGGTGCGCGACGAGATCGGGTTCGACTATCCATGGGAGCTCGGCGACGCCGGTGACCGGCGGGCAAACTCGCTGATACTGCGCCGACTCCGGACCGAACGGCCCGGTGACGCGGTGCTCAGCGAGGAAGCTCACGACGATCTGATTCGCTTGAAATCCGATCGGGTGTGGATCATCGACCCGCTCGACGGCACCCGCGAATTCTCCACTCCCGGCCGTGACGATTGGGCGGTGCACATCGCGTTGTGGCAGCGTCCGATCGGGGGCCCGAACGGTCGTCTCCACATCACCGACGCGGCGGTGTCCCTGCCCGCCCGCGGCAACATCGTGTACCGCAGCGACACCGTGACCGCGCCGGTGGCTTCCTTCGG
The DNA here is from genome assembly GCA_022841565.1 of Mycobacterium sp. Lineage (GTDB taxonomy): Bacteria > Actinomycetota > Actinomycetes > Mycobacteriales > Mycobacteriaceae > Mycobacterium. The sequence goes on from JALHRH010000328.1 coordinate 4,417, forward strand.
CGTCCCCGATGTCATCCGAATCGCCGTCAGCGCCACCCGGCCACCGGCGATCCTCTATCGCATCCGGCAGATGCTGCACATCGAACTGGTACCGATCGGCTCGGCGGGTGCCAAGGCTATGGCGATCATCGACGGGGTGGCCGACGCCTACCTGCACGCCGGTGGCCAGTGGGAATGGGATTCGGCCGCGCCGGCCGGAGTGGTGGCCGCCGCGGGGATGCATGTGTCGCGCCTGGACGGATCGCCGATGATGTACAACCAGCTGGACCCGTATCTGCCCGACTTCGTGATGTGCCGGGCCGAGCTGGCGCCGATCCTGCTCGACGCCATCAGGCAGTCATGGTGGTGAGCGGGCCGCCGCGCGGCCCGCGAAGTGGTTCCGCTTAAAGTCGACGCATGCGGTCGTGGTCTTCTCCGCCGGTCCCGGCGTTACCCGGACGCGGCCCCGAGTTGCGGCTGTATGACACCGCCGACCGGCAGGTCCGTCCGGTCACCCCCGGTAGCAAGGCCACGATGTACGTCTGCGGCATCACGCCCTATGACGCAACGCATCTCGGCCACGCCGCCACCTACCTGACGTTCGATCTGATCCACCGCCTGTGGCTGGATCTCGGCCACGACGTGCAGTACGTGCAGAACGTCACCGATGTCGACGATCCGCTGTTCGAGCGTGCGGACCGCGACGGTGTCGACTGGCGTGACCTCGCCGACCAAGAGGTCGCGCTGTTCCGCGAGGACATGACGGAGCTTCGGGTGCTGCCGCCGCACGACTACGTCGGGGCCACCGAGGCGGTCCCCGAGATGGTCGAGCTCGTCGAGAAGATGGTCGCCTCCGGAGCGGCGTACGTCATCGACGCGGAAATCGAGGGATGCCAGGACGTCTATTACCGGGCCGACGCCACGCTGCAGTTCGGCTACGAATCGGGCTACAACCGCGAAACCATGTTGGATCTGTTCGAACAGCGCGGTGGTGACCCGCGCCGGCCGGGCAAGACCGACGAACTCGACGCACTGCTGTGGCGCGGCAGTCGGCCTGGCGAGCCCAGCTGGCCGTCCCCGTTCGGACCTGGCCGACCCGGCTGGCACGTCGAATGCGCCGCCATCGCGCTCAGCCGGATCGGGAGTGAACTCGACATCCAGGGCGGCGGCAACGACCTGATCTTCCCGCATCACGAGTTCACCGCCGCGCACGCCGAATGTGTGAGCGGCGAACGCAGATTCGCGCGCCACTACGTGCACGCCGGGATGATCGGCTGGGACGGGCACAAGATGTCCAAGAGCCGGGGCAACCTGGTACTGGTGTCGGAATTGCGCGCCCAGGACGTCGACCCATCAGCGGTGCGACTTGGGCTGCTGGCCGGACACTACCGCGCCGACCGCTCCTGGAGTCGCCACGTTCTCGACGAGGCGCGCACCCGGCTGGACCGCTGGCGCAGCGCCATCGCGTTGCCGGCCGCCCCGGACGCGGCGGACGTCCTGGCCCGGGTCCGCCGCTATCTTGCCGACGATCTTGATACCCCCAAAGCCATTGCCGCACTGGATGGTTGGACTACGGACGCGCTGGAATACGGCGGTCACGACGAGGGCGCGCCAACGTTGGTGGCGACCGCGGTCGACGCGCTGCTGGGGGTCGGCCTGTAGGCCCGCGATGGTACGTTTTCGGCCATGGCATCGCTGCAGGACAAAGTCGTCTTTATTACTGGCGCCGGGCGCGGCATCGGCGCCGAGGTTGCCCGCCGACTGCACAACAAGGGCGCCAAGCTCGTTTTGACCGATCTGGGCGAAGCGGAGCTCACGTCGATCGGCGCCGAACTCGGCGGTGACGGCCGGGTGCTGACCGTCGTCGCCGACGTGCGTGACCTGTCGGCCATGCAAGCCGCCGCCGAGCAGGCCGTGCAGAAGTTCGGCGGAATCGACGTGGTGATGGCCAACGCCGGCATCGCCAGCTACGGCTCGGTGCTCACCGTCGACCCGGAGGCGGTCAAGCGAGTCATCGACGTCAACCTGATGGGTGTCTTTTATACCGTGCGCGCCGCGTTGCCGTCG
>JALHRH010000329.1 GCA_022841565.1 Mycobacterium sp.
CGGCGCCGCAGGCGGCCCTGGCGGCATCGCCGGGAACGGCGGGAAGGGAGGCCTTGCTGTCGGCAACTTGATCCTCGGCACCCCTATCGGCCTTGGTGGCACCGGCGGCACCGGCCAGCGCGGCGGCACCGGCGGCGGTGGTGGCGGCGGCGGGTACGCGACCGCTTCTAGCAGCGTTGACGGTATTGCCGGTTCAAACGGCGCCACCGGCGGCGCCGGCGGATTAGGTGCGTTCACAAATAACGGAGGCGGTGGTGGCAGCACTTCCGGCGCGGGCGGCCTGGGCGGCAGTTCCTTCGCGGGCGTGTCCCCGGGGGGCAGCGGCGAGTCCGGTTAAGTTTGCCGGTTGAAACCGTAGAACTATGTAATCGAACAGCGCCGTGAGCCGGGGCGGCATTAGTCAGTCCGGTTAGACAAGCCGTTTGCCACCGGCAGGCTAGGAGGACGCCGATCAGAAGCGGCCTGTTTCATGCTTCTGCCTTGGCCTTGATGTCAAGCCGACGCCCGAGTTCCCGCGATACGAAGGTCTTCCAAGATGGCGGGCGTGAGCGGTCCCGATGTGTCGGCGTCGACAGCCGCTGAATTGATGCAGGTTGGCAGCCAATATTGGGGTGGATGTGCGTCGTCGACACGGCATGACCTTTACCCGCTTGACAGCGGCCGAGTTTAGCTGCGACCGCTCGCGGCGCGGCTTCCAACTCGGCAGTTGCACCCCACGTGTAATCCCTGCCTCCCGGGGCTGCGAAGTCGATTGACCGCTCTCGAGAGCATTGCCATGCTCGCCTACGGCAGTAACGCGCCGCCACGCAGGACGGTGAAGTGCATTGCGAACGTCAGCCGATGTGCAGCGGGTCGATTTGAACCCGAACCGGCTCATGGGTTTGCCGGGCACTGATCACCCCCACGGCGGCGCGCAGCGCCGCCGCCAGCCGTAGGCCGTCTTCCCGAGGGACCCGCACCAGCATTCTGGTGACGGCGGCGTCGGCGGGGGTGCCCGGCGGGCGGCGGGCGCCCGCCGGCAGATCCACCGGACCCAGCAGTTCCGCCTGTTCGGGTAATCGTGCCTCGTCGAGCAGCGCGGCTACCGCCGCGGCCGTGCCGTCCAGCGCGGCGATGTGCACACTCGGCGGCAGGCCGACCTCGGCGCGCGCCGCCAGTTCTGCGTCGGCATGACCCACCGGATCCCAGCGGATCAATGACTGCACCGTGGGAAGCGCCGATTCGGCCACCACCATGACCACTCCGCCGTCACAACGGGGCCGCACCAACGCAGCGGCGCTCATCCAGCGCCACAACGCGTGCTCTGCCGCGCGCAGATCCTGCCGGCCCAGCAACGCCCAGGTGTCCAACAGCAACGCCGCACCGTAGCCGCCCGATGCGGACGGCTCAGCACCAGGGGTGGCGACCACCAGCGCCGGCCGCGCCGGCACCTCCGACACAACGGCGTCGCCCGCCGAGGTCACTACCGGCGTGCCTGGGAACGCGCGGCCCAGTTCTTCGGCCGTGCGCCGGGTCCCGACAATCACCGCTCGCACGGCGTCTGACCCGCACCGGCCGCAGCGCAGCACCGGGTCTACCCGGCCGCACCACCGGCACATCGCACCGCCACCACGTTCCGTCAGCGCCATCGGGCCGGTGCAGTGCCGGCATCGTGCGATCGCCCGGCAACGGCCGCAGGCCAACGACGGCACATACCCGCGCCGTGGCACCTGGACGAGCACCGGCGCCCCCGCCTCCAGCGCGGATCGGGTGGCCCGCAGCGCGATCGAGGGTAGGCGTGCGGTGTGCGCCGCCGCGTCGCGTTCGTCGGCATATCCGCTGTCGTCGAGGGCGACCACCCGTGGTGTGCGCGCCCGCACCATCGGCCGAGCCGCGACCACGTCGTGCGCCCAGCCGCTGCGCACCAGCGCCTGAGCTTCGGCGGTGCGCGAGTAACCGCCGATCAGCGCCGCGCAGCGCGCCTGATGCGCACGCAGCATCGCAACCTCGCGGGCATGGGGGTACGGCGCCCGCGGCTCGGCAAGGCTGTCGTCCGCGTCCGACCACACCATCACCAGCCCCAGGTCGGTCACCGGCGCAAACACGGCACTGCGGGTGCCGATCACCACGCGTGCGCTACCCCGAAGCGCGGCCAGCCACCGCCGGTACCGCGCGGCAGGACCCAGTCCGGCGGACAGTGCCACCACACTGGTCTCGTCGATCCGCGCAACGGTCGCCTGCCACAACGTGTCGAGATCACGCTGATCGGGCACGACTGCCAGCGCCGAGTGACCGGCCGCAACGGTCTGGGCGGCCGCCTCGGCGAACCGGTTCGCCCACTGCTCCCCCGGCAACGCCTGCCATACCGCGCGAGCGGCCCGCGATTGCGCCAGCGCATCCAGCAACTGACCGCCGCGGCTGTAGGCCTGCCAGCCGGCGGGGTCCACCGGCTGCACCATCGGTAGGGCCGAGATCGCGGTGAGCTCCTTCTCCACCCTCGCGTGCCGGGCGGGCACCGCTAGCCGCAGCACGTCTGGCCTGGTGCCGGCGTACCGCGCGGCGACCGCTTCCACCAACCGGCGAATCTCCGGAGTAAGCACGGGTTCGGCGGACACGACACGGTCGAGCCAACCGAGCTTGCCCTGATGATCGGTCTCATGGCGTCGCTCCAACACGAACGCATCGACCAGCCGACCGTGAAAACGCACCCGGACCCGCACCCCGGGCTGGGCGTCGTCGGACTGCTCGGGTGACACCAGGTAGTCGAACTCGCGATCCAGGTGCGGCACCGACAGCATCGGCAGCACCCGAGCAATCGGTTCCACTTCGGCGACCGCGCCAAGTGGGCCCCGAGATACGTTGTTAGCCAAACTCTTTCTCGTCACGGTGGATACACCGTAACGACGGAGGCCGACAACTAGGAGCGCGGGCCAGTAACGGGTGCTGGGGAACGTGCTTGGTTTTCACTCTGCGGTCAAGGCTACGGCCGTCGGCGTGTCGTCGCCGTGGACGCAGGCTCAACGCGCTGGATGCACACTCAATGAATAAGCGCCGCGGGAGCCAGCCACGGCGGTCAGTCCGTCCCAGTCGACGTGGCCGTGAAGTTTTCGTTGCGTGTGGCACGTGGTGAGCAGCGTTTGCGTCGTGCCGGGTGTGCATATCGCCGAAGACCGGTTCAACGATCACCCCACGCCGGGCGTAACCCAGCGTCATCGAGATCATCAGGCGCACCCATCATCGAGGGCATCCGTCAATCAGCCGTGCAGCGCCGTCGTGACTGACCCGTGCTCCTAGGTCTCGGCGGACGCGGCAATGTCGGTGCGACCGAAGAAGAATCCGGCCGTGATCAGGATCTCGGCGGCGGCGTACGACCACCAGATCGGTACCGCCAAGGCCTCGTTCCCCAGAATGAATCGGCTGATGGCGATCATCGAATCCGACGCGGCAAAGCACACCGCTCCGACGGCCGTCCAGATGGTGGGCAGCTTGGCCAGCAGCGCCGTGCACACCATCGTCGACAGCACGGTGATATAGACCGTCACCGGGATGGTCAGGTCTTCCTTGCCGTTGTTCAGATGGGGCCACAACCAGATCACCATCGACAGCGACGCCAGCACCATCACCCCGGCCGCCGCGATGCGTTGCCGCGTCAAAGCGATGTAAGGCACCAACGCAGCCAGAAAACACATGTGCGCCAACAGGAATGAACCCAAGCCGAGGACGAACGACATGGTCCACCACGGGATCGCCAGCAGCCAGTCGCCACTGGCGGAGAACAGCAGCGCCGGCACCAGCCAGCGTCGCTCGCGGGCGACGGGATGCGCGAAGGCGGCGACGGCCAGCAATATTGCCATCGACGCCTTGAACGGCGGTTGCAGGATCCAGTGTCCGGCGAGGTCGCTGCCGGGCTGCAGGCGCAGCGCGATCACCGTCAGGTACCCGCCGTAGGCGATTCCCGCCCAGCCTGCCGCCACCCAGCCGCCAACCACCAGACGGGATGCGTACGGTACCTCCATGCCGAATTTCGACAACACGGCCGATGAGAAACCCGGAGTCGATCCCATCCTGCTGAAGGTACTGGATGCGGTTCCGTTTCGGCTATCAACCGACGACGGAATCGAAGCTGCGCGACAGCAGCTCCGCGACCTGCCGCGTCGGAAAGTACATCCCGAACTACGCGTCGAGGATCGTGCGATAGAGGGCCCCGGCGGACCCATTGACATCAGAATATATTGGCCGCCAGCAGAATCCGTTGCGCCGGTGGTCCTGTTCTTCCACGGCGGCGGCTTCGTGATGGGCGATCTGGAAACCCACGACGGCACCTCGCGGCAGCATGCCGTGGGCGCCGACGCCATCGTGGTGTCCGTCGACTACCGGCTGGCGCCCGAGCACCCCTACCCCGCCGCCGTCGAGGACGCTTGGGCGGCAACGCGATGGGTCGCCGAGTTCGGATCCGAAATCGGCGCCGACATCAGCCGGATCGCCGTCGCCGGCGACTCGGCCGGCGGCACCATTGCCGCGGCGGTGGCCCAACGGGCTCGCGACGAAGGCGCCCCGGCCATCGCCTTTCAACTGCTGTGGTACCCCTCCACCATGTGGGACCCGTCGCTGCCGTCGTTCACCGAGAACGCCCGCGCGCCGATCCTCGACGCGAAGGCCATCGCCGAGTTTTCCCGTTGGTACGCAGGCGAAGTCGACATGTCCAACCCGCCCGCAGCCATGGCTCCGGGCCGGGCGGAGAATCTTTGCGAGCTGCCGGACGCCTATATCGCCGTCGCCGGTTTCGACCCGCTCCGCGATGACGGCATCAAATACGGGGAGCTACTCGCGGCCGCCGACGTCCCCACCGAAGTGCACAACGCCGAGACCATGGTGCACGGCTACATCGGCTACGCCGGCGTGGTACCCGCTGCCACCGAGGCGATGAACCGCGGGTTGACGGCATTACGCGTGGCGCTGCACGGTTAGTTGCCAGAGTGCATACGCTGGGTCCATGACCGAGCCATCCCCCACCCGACCGGAGATCGATCCGCTGTTGAAGATGCTGCTCGACGCCATTCCGATGACCTTTACCGCGGCGGACGGCGTCGAGATGGCTCGCGCGCGACTGGCCGCCTTGAAAGCGCCGCCCGAGCTGCTTCCAGAGTTGCGGATCGAGGATCGCACCGTCAGTCACGGGGAATTCACCGACATCCCCGTGCGGATCTACTGGCCGCCCAGCGCCGCGCAGGACAACCTGCCCGTAGTCGTCTTCTACCATGGCGGCGGCTGGGCGCTTGGCGACCTGGATACTCACGACCACGTCGCGCGGGCACATGCCATCGGTGCGGAGGCCATCGTCGTGTCGGTGGACTACCGACTAGCACCGGAGCATCCCTTCCCGGCCGGAATTGACGACAGCTGGGCCGCCCTGTGTTGGGTCGCTGAGAACGCCGTTGAGCTGGGCGGAAATCCGAGTCGACTTGCGGTGGCCGGCGATTCGGCGGGCGGCAACATCTCGGCAATCATGGCCCATCTGGCCCGTGACAACGCCGGGCCGGCGTTGACCTTCCAGTTGCTGTGGTACCCGTCGTGCATCGGCGATCTGTCGCTGCCGTCTTTCACCGAGAACGCCACCGCACCCATCTTGGATCGCGACGTGATCGACGCCTTCCTCACCTGGTATGTGCCGCACCTGGACATCAGCGACCACACCACACTGCCGATTAACCTCGCCCCCGGTAATGGTGAGCTGTCCGGACTGCCGCCGGCGTTCATCGGCACCGCCGAACATGACCCGCTACGCGACGACGGAGCCCGCTACGCCGAATTATTGAGCGCCGCCGGGGTGCCGGTGGAGCTACGTAACGAGCCGACGATGGTGCACGGCTACGTCAGCTTCGGTTTGGTGGTGCCCACGGCCGCCGAGGCCACCAATCGGGGGCTGGCTGCGCTGAAAAAGGCGCTTTACTCCTGAAAGTCGTTGTCCAACAGAATTTTTCATCGATTTTGCGAAAGTTCATCCTTGGCTGCGGGGGTGCTTCTACGATGTGCTGATCGGGCTTGTCGTCACCTGTCGGGAGGTGCGGAATGTCGTATGTGATCGCGGCGCCGGAATTGGTCAGCGCTGCTGCCTCGGATCTGGTCAGCATCGGCTCGACACTCAGCGCGGCCAACGCCGCCGCGGCGTTCCCCACCGCCAGCGTGCTGGCTGCCGGCGCGGACGAGGTGTCAATCGCGATCGCGGCGATGTTCGGTGGCCACGCGCAGGCCTACCAGGCGCTGAGCGCCCAGGCGTCGGCCTTCCACGCCCAGTTCGTCGAGCTGATGAGTGGCGGTGCCAATGCGTATGCGGCCGCCGAGACCGTCAACGTCGAGCAGACATTGCTCAATGCGATCAACACGCCCACCCAGGTGCTGCTGGGGCGCCCTCTGATCGGTAACGGCGC
>JALHRH010000330.1 GCA_022841565.1 Mycobacterium sp.
CTAGCCTGTAGTGGTGGCGCAGCCTCCACGAACTCGCTATGCCACTTGCGGCGAGATCGACATCGCCTATCAGGTGTTCGGCGATGGCCCGATCAACCTGCTGGTGCTGCCCGGTCCGTCGATCCCGATCGACACTGTCGATGCGGAGCCGTCGATGTACCGCTTTCATCGGCGCCTGGCGTCATTTGCCCGGGTGATCCGTTACGACCAGCGGGGTATCGGATTGTCGTCCCGGGCCTCGTCGCCGGACATGATCGGCCCGAAGCACTGGGCCATGGACGCGATCGCGGTGCTGGATGCCATCGGATGCGAGCGGGCGACGATTCTGGCTCCCGGCTTCACCTCGATGACCGGGTTGGTGCTCGCGGCCGACTATCCCGAAAGAGTGAGCAACCTGGTGTGTATCAACGGCGCGGCCCGCACTCTGCGGGCAGCCGATTACCCGATTGGCCTCGAGCTGGTTGACGCCGACCCGTTCACCACGGTCGGCATTGAACCGGACGCCGTCGAGAAGGGCTTCGACATCCTGAGCATCATCGCTCCATCGGTCGCCGCCGATAACGCATTCCGCGCGTGGTGGGATATGGCCGGTAACCGGGCCGCGTCACCGAGCATGGCCCGCGCGATCATCACCGCCGTCCGGCATTCCGACGTGCGCGACACCCTGCCAAGGATCACCGCGCCCACGCTGATCCTGCATCGCGATAACCGGAAATTCAGCCCGATTGAGCACAGCCGATATCTTGCCAACCACATCGCCGGGGCACGCCTGATCGAGTTGCCCGGCGAGGACACCTTGTACTGGGTGGGCGATGCCGCGGCAATGCTGGAGGAGATCGAAGAGTTCGTCACCGGTGTGCGGGGTGGCGGCGATGCCGAACGCGTGCTGACCACGATCATGTTCACCGACATCGTCGGCTCGACGCAACGAGCTGCGCTGCTCGGCGATTACCGGTGGCGCGATCTGCTCGACAACCACGACACCATTGTCCGTCACGAGATTCAGCGGTTTGGCGGGCGTGACGTCAACACGGCCGGTGACGGATTCGTGGCAACGTTCACCAGTCCCAGTGCCGCGCTGGCCTGCGGCGATGCCGCGATCGACGCGGTGCGCGTGCTGGGCATCGAGATCCGGGTGGGCATCCACGCCGGTGAGGTCGAGGTGCGCGGCCCCGAGAAGAGTGACGTCGCCGGGATGGCCGTGCACATCGCCGCACGGGTGGCCGCGCTGGCAGGCCCCAGCGAGGTGCTGGTGTCCTCGACCGTGCGCGACATCGTCACCGGCTCGCGACACCGGTTCGCCAGCCGGGGTGAGCGCGAGCTCAAGGGTGTGCCGGGTCAGTGGACGCTGTGTGCGCTCATTCGGGAGCACGCCTCGGTCAGCTCGTGATACCGCTTGTACGCTGGGTACCTGTTTGACTGAGCACCAAGGAGCACCGTGGCGACTCCGCTTGTGGAGAACTCCGAGCGGCAGCGTGTCCGACTCGACGTTTCCGGGATGTCGTGCGCGGCGTGCGCAAGCCGGGTTGAAACCAAGCTGAACAAGATTCCCGGCGTGCGTGCGTCGGTTAATTTCGCTACCCGGGTGGCCACCATCGATACCGTCGACGTCGCGGCCGATGAGTTGTGTGAGGTGGTTAACCAGGCCGGATATCAGGCGGTTCCGCACTCAGAGTCCGCCTCTCCCGCGGCCCATGGCGATGATCCCGACGCCCGGCACGCGCGCAGCCTGCTGCGCCGGCTGCTGGTCGCCGCGGTGTTGTTCGTCCCGCTGGCCGACCTGTCGAGCATGCTGGCGATCGTGCCGAGCGCCCGGTTCCCCGGGTGGGGTTATGTGTTGGCCGCGTTGGCGGCCCCGATCGTGACCTGGGCGGCGTGGCCGTTCCACTCCGTCGCGTTGCGCAATGCGCGGCACCGAACGGCGTCGATGGAGACGCTTATCTCGGTGGGCGTGGTGGCCGCCACTGTCTGGTCGCTGGCGACGGCCTTCGTCCCGAAGCGGCCCCGCGAGACGCACGGTGTGTGGCAGGCGATCCTGCACGGCGACGCGATCTATCTCGAAGTCGCGGCCGGGGTCACGGTCTTCGTGCTTGCCGGCCGTTATTTCGAGGCACGGGCGAAGTCGAAGGCCGGCGGCGCCCTGCGCGCGTTGGCCGCCCTCGGCGCCAAGAACGTGACCGTGCTGCTCGCGGACGGTTCGGAGTTGGTGATTCCGGCCGGTGAGCTCAAGAAGCGCCAGCACTTCGTGACGCGGCCGGGCGAAACCATTGCCGCCGACGGGGTTGTGGTAGCGGGTTCGGCGGCGATCGACACCAGCGCCATGACCGGTGAATCCACACCGGTGCGCGCCACCCCGGACGCGGTGGTGGTGGGCGGGACCGTCGTCCTTGACGGACGCCTGATCGTCGAGGCCACCGCCGTCGGTGCCGACACCCAATTCGCCGCCATGGTCCGCCTGGTCGAGGAGGCCCAAGCCCAGAAGGCCCGCGCCCAGCGCCTCGCCGACCGGATCTCGGCGGTGTTCGTCCCGGTGGTGTTTGCCATCGCGGCCCTCGCCGGGACGACCTGGCTGATCAGTGGCGCCAGCTCGGAACGTGCTTTCTCGGTGACGCTCGGCGTCCTGGTGATCGCGTGCCCGTGTGCGCTCGGCCTGGCGACGCCGACGGCGATGATGGTCGCGTCCGGGCGGGGTGCCCAGCTGGGGATCTTTATCAAGGGCTACCGCGCGCTGGAAACCGTGCACGGCATCGACACCGTGGTGTTCGACAAGACCGGCACCCTGACCGTCGGACAACTGTGCGTGAGCACGGTGACCGCCGCCAGCGAGCACGACCGCGGTGAGGCCCTGGCCCTGGCCGCGGCAGTGGAAGCGGCATCCGAGCATGCGGTAGCAACGGCGATCGTGGCTTCCTCACCAAATCCGTTGCCGGTCAAGGATTTTGTCGCTGTTGCCGGCTGCGGGGTGGCAGGAGTTGTCTCGGGAGCCGACGGAGACCACCGGGTCGAAGTCGGCAAGCCATCCTGGGTCACCCGGCACGCGCCGGGTGACGAAATTCTGGACGCGGCCCGCCGCGACGGAGAGTCCCGGGGTGAGACCGTTGTTTTCATCTCGGTCGATGGTGAGGCGCGCGCGGCGGTAGCGATCGCGGACACCGTGAAGGATTCGGCCGCCAGCGCGGTCGCGGCTTTGCACCGTCGCGGGCTGCGGACGATCCTGCTCACCGGCGACAACAAGCCTGCCGCCGACGCCGTCGCCGCCCGGGTTGGCATCGAGACGGTGGTTGCCGAGGTGTTGCCGCAGGGCAAGGTCGAGGCGATTGAGCGGTTGCGCGCCGAGGGCCGGACCGTGGCGATGGTCGGCGACGGAATCAACGACGGGCCTGCATTGGCTTGTGCCGACCTGGGATTGGCGATAGGCCGTGGCACCGACGTTGCGATCGGAGCTGCCGACATCATTCTGGTGCGCGACGATCTCGACATCGTCCCGCAGTCGCTGGACCTGGCTCGCGCGACGATGCGGACTATCCTGATGAACATGGTGTGGGCCTTCGGCTACAACGTCGCGGCAATTCCTGTTGCCGCCGCCGGCCTGCTGAATCCGCTGATCGCCGGTGCCGCGATGGCTTTCTCGTCATTCTTCGTAGTGTCAAACAGCCTACGGCTACGTAACTTTGACACCTGAACTGCTCCGCCGAGCGTGAATTTCCCGACGTGACACGCGGATTGACCGTCGTGGGAATCACAGTCGGCGGGTTAAACGGCCGCCGGTAGGATGATCGCCGTGACCGAACAGACATTCTCCGTGATCGGGCTGCACTGCGAGGGATGCGTGGCGACCATCACGACCGCGCTGACCGCCTTGAAGCCGGTGAGTGCGGTCAGCATCGATCTGAACACCGAAGGGACGTCCGCGGTGCGGGTTTCGAGCGACGTCGAGCTGACTCGGGAACAGGTGCAGGCCGCCTTAAAAGGTGAGGGAAACTTCACCGTGGTCGGCTAGCGCCGCATCCGAGACAATTCCCGCAGCATCGCGTTGTATGCCTCCAGATCGTCATCGGCATAGTCGCTGTCAGCGTGCCGATCCCCGCGGGACGCAACCTTGCGATCTTGGCGTGCCCATTGGGTGACCAACGCGACGATCACGATGATGACCGGCACTTCGGTGAGGCTCCAAGCGATTCCGCCACCCAAATGTTGGTCGGCGATGATGCTGGACAGCCACGGCAGGTTGACCGACCGGTAAAAAGTGTCGCCAACCGGTGCTGCCATCGTCATGAGCGCGATGCCGAAGAAAGCGTGAAACGGCATGACCGCGAACAGCAGGCCGATGCGACCCGGATACGGCAACCGGCGCGGCCCGGGGTCGATACCGATGATCGCCCAATAGAAAAGGTATCCGACCAGCAGGAAATGGACCGCCATGAACTCGTGGCCCCAGTGATAGGCGACCAGCGTATCGAACAACGGCGTGAAATACACGACGTAAGGCGAGCCAACGAAGAGAACAAACGCAATGATCGGGTGCGAGAAGAAGGCAGTGACCCGGGAGTGCAATAGCCAGGTCAGCCATTCGCGCGGTCCGGGCGGCTGGCCCTTGCCCGCGGACGGCAACACCCGCAGCGCCAGGGTCACCGGACCGCCCATCACCAACAGCACCGGAATGAACATGTTCAGGATCATGTGCTCGGCCATGTGCATGCTGAAAACGGCTGAGCCGTAAGCACGCATACCCGAGCTGCTGGTGAATACCAACGTCAGACAACCGGCCAGCCAGGCCACCAGCCGGCCAACCGGCCAAGCGTTTCCCGCGCGACGCAACCGGACATAGCCGGCCGCATATGCGACCGCCAGCACCACCCCGGCCGTTCCCAGGAAAATGTCGAAGCGCCATAACGTCAGCACAGTCGCGATGGTCGGTGGTCGCGGCAGCTCATAGCCGAGGAACACATCCCAGCCGGTGAACTGATGCGTCAGCAATCGCGGCGCGACCTGAGCGGCCATCGCCGCCAACGCCGCCATCGCCGCCACCATGGCCAGCGCGCCGACCATTCCGGCGCGGGCGGATCGAGGCGCCGCGCCGAACAACCCCCAGCAGTCCACCAACCACACCACCGTCACCAGCGCACCTGCGAGGAGTCCCAGCCGGGCGAAGTCCGACCCGAACGTCCATCCCGGCAGCAGCAGGTACAGCAGCACCGCCCCGTACGTCACCGCCATGGCGCCGAAGGCAACCTGCAGCACCCGCACGGCGCGATTGGAAGTGGTCGCGGTCCACGCGGCGACCGCCTTCAGCCCGGTCAACCCGGCCATCGCGACCCCAAAAACGATTGCGCCGCTGGTCGCGTAGTCGTGGTCGGGACCCTCACCCGCATTACCGGTCACCGCGGTAGCCACCACGGCGATCACCGTCGGGATGAGCAGCACCGCGTGGCCGAGCCAGCGGGTGCTCAAACGCAGCGTCACGGCAACCGATAGGGCAAAGCCGGCCACGACAATCCAGGCGCGGGCGGTCTCCGAGACACCTATGGCACTGAACACCGCCCCACTGCCCAGCAACGCACCCGCTCGCAAACCGGTGTCGTTGGCAGCCTGGATGACAACCATGGCCGCGGCGGCCAGCACCCAGGCGAGCGAAACACGCTCGGCCAGCAGGTGAATCCGGAACGCTGCTCCGTCGATCAACCCATCAGGTTCCGGCCGAGCCGTCACCACGACCAGGAGCAACGCGCCCAGACACAGCGCACCCAGCAACGACGCCACAAAATACCCCACCGGTTCAGCGGCGCTGACGAACGCACCGGGAAACGGGTTGCCGGCTTCGGCGTAGCGACGCGGCCCGGAGATCAGTCCGTAGATAGCCAACGCCACGACGGCCGCAAGAAAGCCACCGGCCAGTGCTGCCGTCCTTGCGGCGCGCGAGCGGGCAACTTGTGCAGGCACGGCGGCGTCAGCATTCGAGTCGTCTTTGTCCACGTCCGCCTGGTTCACCCCTGCAGCTTACGACCGCACGTCGTGGCGTCGCGTCGCCGCAACGCCTAGTGTTCGGTCTCTGTGGGCGCCACTCAAAATAGCATTGAAAAAAGCTCTGAAAAGCGATGAAGAAAAGCATTGAAGAAAAGCACCGCGCATGATCGACGATTTGCCACTTCGTTGGCTCGTGACGAGCCTGTTCCTGATCAGCGCCGTGGGCTTCGCACTAATCGCCGACCGCAGGTCCTGGACCTCGGTGGTCAGCCAGGGATTGCATCTGACGATGGCGATTGCCATGGCGGCGATGGCCTGGCCGCAGGCTCTCGGGCTGCCTCCGACGCCGATCGAGGTGTTTTTCTTGGCCGCGGCGTTGTGGTTCCTGGTTGCCGCC
>JALHRH010000331.1 GCA_022841565.1 Mycobacterium sp.
GCTGCGCGGTATCCATTGCCTCGGCCAGACCCAAGCCCTGATCCCAAAGCTGCTGCCGGAACGCGAGCGTCGCCTCCCAGTCGACCGCCGGGCGCGTGTCCCACGGGTTGCGCTCTCGCATCGGGTCCGAGATCACATGTGCCGCCGCAAAAGCGGTCCGCGTCAGCGGCACGGCAGGCGCGCGCGGCACCAAAGGCTCGCCCGTCAACCGGTATTCCTGCAGCGTCCCCGCTTCGGTTGGCAACAGCATCTTCATGCTCCATGATCGGCGCGGATCATGTCTGCGGCTTTCTCCGCAATCATGATCGTCGCGGCATTGGTGTTGGACGACACGACCCGCGGCATCACCGAGGCATCGACGACGCGCAGCCCCGGCACCCCATTGAAGCGCAGCCTTGGGTCGACAACGGCGCCTGCGTCACTGCCCATCCGGCAGGTGCCGACCGGGTGATGGTCGGTCTTGGAATGACGGCAGGCGTAGTCGAAATAATCCTGATCCGTCAGCACCTCGGGCCCTGGCAGGCGCTCGGTGAGGACGTATGGTTTCAACGCCTGCCCCGCGATGATTTCCCGTGCCATCTTCAGCCCCCGGATCGACATTTCCCGGTCATGTGCGTCTGCCCAATAATTCGGATCGATCAGCGGCGCGGCCATCGGATCAGCCGAGGCCAGCCGCACCGTTCCGCGTGACCTTGGCCGCAGGTAGGCTGAATTGAGCGTCACCCCGCCCTGTGGCATCGCCGCCACCCCGGCCTCGATCCCCGATCCAAGCCCAAGGTGGAACTGGATGTCCGGCGACCGCGCGCCTTCCTCGGCATACCAGAACCCGCCCGTCTCGAAGAGGCTGGAGGCGACCGGCCCCCGCTTCGTCATCAGATACTGCACCCCCGCCACCGCAGACATGATGGGCCTGGCAAAGCGGTCGTAAGTATGCGGGCCAGTGCACTCGGCAATCACGAACAGGTCCAGATGGTCCTGCAGGTCTGACCCCACGCCCGGCTGGTCCAGCACGACCGGCACGCCGACCGCTTCGAGATGCTCTGCCGGCCCGATCCCCGACAGCATCAGCATCCGGGGCGATCCGATGGCGCCCGAGGACAGGATAACCTCCTCCGCCGCCTGCTCCACCACGCCGCCCGCCAGTTCCACCCCCGCCGCGCGGCCTTTCTCGACCACGATCCGCAAGACCTGCGCACCCGTCCGCACCGTCAGGTTCGCCCGCCCCTGCGCCATGCCGAGATAGGCGATCGAGGCCGAAGACCGCCGCGCATTGCGCTGGGTCAGCTGGTAATACCCCACCCCGTCCGGCGTCTCGCTGGCAAGGTCCATGTTGCGCGGTATGCCCAGTTCCGCCGCCGCCTTGAAGTAAGCCTCGCAGATCGGCAGCGGAGCGCGCGGCTGGCTGACGCCCAAGGGGCCGCCCTTGCCGTGCCAGCGGTTGTCAAAACTGTCGTTGTCCTCGGCCTTGCGGAAGTAGGGCAGCACATCCTCATAGCCCCAGCCGGCACAACCAAGCTGCCGCCATTCCTCGTAATCCAAGGGATGCCCGCGCGTGTAGATCTGCGCGTTGATCGACGACCCGCCGCCGATCACCTTGGCCTGTGTATAGCGGATCACCATCCCGTTCATGTGGCGCTGCGGCACGGTCTGCCAGCCCCACGACCCAATGCCTTTGGTCATCTTCGCAAAGCCCGCCGGCAGGTGGTAGAACGGATGCCGGTCGCGCCCCCCGGCCTCCAGCAGCAACACCTTCACATCCGGGTTCTCGCTCAGCCGCGCGGCCAGCACACAACCGGCCGATCCACCACCCACGATGATAAAATCATAGCCCATTCAAAGCCTCGCAATCGACAGCCCGCCATCGACGGGGATCACCGCCCCGGTGGCAAAGCGCATTTCACCGGTCGCAATCGGCACCATTACCGCACCGATATCGGTCGGCTGCCCCCAGCGTGCCATTGGCACGAGACCGCCTTCGATACGCGCGTCGTAGCGGTCCTTAACCCCTGCCGTCATCGCCGTCTCGATGATGCCGGGCCGCAGTTCAAAGACCCCTACGCCTACCGCCGCCATCCGCACCGCGAAGGCCTGCGCCATCATCGACGCCCCAGCCTTCGAGATGCAGTACTCCGCCCGGTCCGCACTCACCATGCTGGCTGAAACCGAGGTGACGAAGGTCATGCTGCGGTAATGCTCCGACACGTCCACCGCCATCCGACGTCCGACCTCTTGCGCCAGAAAGAATGCCCCGCGCAGGTTGATCGCCATCGCCCGGTCAAAGCTTTCCGCTGTGACGTCGAACAGATCACCCCGTGCAATCGCCGGCACCCCTGCGTTCGAGACGAAAGCAGTCACTTGCCCAACCCGGTCCAGCAGCGCCGCCACTGCCTCCACATCACGCAGATCATGCCGGTGGTAGGTGGCATCGCCCAGCCGATTGAGCGCCGTGCGTACCGGTGCTGCATCCTCTGCCAAATCGGCAGCGATGACGATACGGAAGCCCGCCCCCGCCAGCGCCTCGGCAATGCCAAGGCCAATGCCCTGCTGGCCTCCCGTGATCAACGCAACCGGCTTCATGCCGCAGCCCTTTCCCGGATATGCGCCGCCGTGCGCAAGGCCAGCGCCGCAATTGTCAGCGCCGGGTTGACCGCGGCCGAGGTCGGCAGCACCGATGCATCGACGATATAAAGGTTCTCAAGATCATGGCTGCGGCAGTTCGCCTCCACGACGGAGGTCGCAGGGTCCGCGCCCATCCGCGCCGTGCCACATTGATGCGAGGGCGTGCGCCGGTCAAATGCACGAGAAAGAACAATAGGGTAGCCAGCTTTCCTCAGTTTCTTCTTCAACACCGCCACCAGCGCCAGATGCGCCTCCCAGTTCGACCGCTTCCAGTCCAGGACCACCTGATCGCCTTTCAAGGTCACCCGACTGTCAGGGTTCGGCAAATCCTCCGACATCGCAAGAATGTCGACCGAATGGCGCGCGATCCAACCGGCCAACGGCCCCGGAATAGGCGTATCTGACGCAAGGATCGGCCCCGAGATCTTGCCCAAGAGCTGCACATTTCCCAACGGTGCCCCACCAGGCCCGCCTGTCAGGTAAAAGTCGTTCACCTGCACCGTCTTTTGGTAGACCGACGGGTTCGCCCGGAACGGATGCAGCGCCAGAACCGCACTCAGGTTGTGGTTCATGAAGTTGCGGCCGACCTGATCGGACCGGTTCGCCAGCCCGGTCGGATGCGCTGCATCAGCCGAAGCCAGCAGCAGAGCCGCTGACATCACTGCCCCGGCGGACAACACCACCAGCGGCGCGGTCAAGCGCTCGGCCCGCCCCTCGCGCATGACCTCGACCGCCGTCACGCGGCCCGCTTCGGCCACCAGCCGCGTCACCCGCGCGCCGGTCTTCAACCGCACGTTCGGATGCTGCAAGGCGTGGGCCAGCCCGACAGTTTCGGCATCCATCTTGCCGCCGCAAGTGTCGGGAAAGGCGTCCCATGGCGTCTTACCGTGTTTCAGCCACCGCTCGATATCCACCCCCAGCGGCAGTGACGAAGGGTGCAAGCCAACCGACTTCAGCCGGCCGCGGAAGTCGGCAATCGCGGGTTCATCGGGCACCGGCTTGAATGGATAGTGCCCGGAATGGGCGGGTTCGCTTGGGTCATCGCCCAATTCGCCGCGCACCTGGTAAAGCTGCTCGGCCTCCTGATACCAAGGTTCCAGATCGGCATAACTGATCGGCCAACCTGGCGTGGTGCCGCCCATGTGGCGCATCGGTGTGAAATCCTCGGCCCGATAGCGCATAAGGACCGCGCCGTAGAACTTGGAATTGCCGCCCACATGGTAGTAATTGCCGGGGTTGAATGGTCGGCCGGTACCGTCCAGCCATTCTTCATCGGGGCGAAAATGCCCCCGGCCAAAGATTGCCGCCGCGTCCCGCGCCTCGGGCGAGGCTTCCAGCCGCGTCCCGCGCTCCAGGATCAGGATACGCCTGCCAGACGGCGCCAGAGCCGCCGCCAACGTGGCGCCGCCCATGCCAGACCCGATGATGATGATGTCGGCGTCACTCATCCCGCGATCCGCACCTCGGTAACGGGATCGAAGGCCACCGCCTTTTCCATGTTCACCGCAAAGTCGAACATCTGCCCCGGCGCCACCGACGCATCGGCCCGCATCCGTGCGATCACGTCCTTGCCCGAGAGGGTCATCGTGACGAAGGTATCGGACCCCGCTGGCTCGGTGACCGTCACCCGGTTGGTGAAGGGCTGGATGTTGCCAGACTTCCGGTCTGCGCCTTCCGGATCGGTGATCGCCTCGGGCCGGATGCCAAGCAGGATATCCTTCCCGGCCCAGTCCGCCATGTTGCTCTGGCTGAACCGCAGATACCGCACCACACCCTCACTGTCGGTGATCTCGGCATGGGGTGCGCCGTTCTGCAGCACCACCTTGGCGGGCAGGATGTTCATCGCCGGGCTGCCCATGAAGGTCGCCACGAACAGGTTGGCGGGGGTATCGTAAATCTCCTTCGGCGTGCCAAGCTGCTGGACATAGCCCTTGTTCATCACTGCGATCCGGGTCGACAGGGTCATTGCCTCGATCTGGTCATGCGTCACGTAGACAATCGTCGTCCCCAGCTTCTGGTGCAGCTTCTTGATCTCGGTGCGCATGTCGACGCGCAGCTTGGCGTCAAGGTTCGACAGCGGCTCGTCGAACAGGAACACGTCCGGGTTGCGGACCAGCGCCCGCCCCATCGCCACCCGCTGCCGCTGCCCGCCCGACAACTGCCCCGGCTTGCGGTTCAAGAGGTGGTCTATCTGCAAAAGCCTGCCCACATCGGCCAGCGCCTTTTCCCGCGCCGCCTTCGGCACGCCGTGCATTTCCAGCCCGAAGGTCATGTTCTGGCCCACGGTCATGTTCGGATACAAAGCGTAGCTCTGGAACACCATCGCGATGTTGCGCTTCGACGGATGCACCCCGTTCATCACTCGCCCCTTGATCGAAATGTCGCCCGAGGAAATCGCCTCAAGCCCCGCGATCATGTTGAGAAGCGTGGATTTTCCACAGCCCGAAGGTCCTACCAGCACCAGAAACTCGCCTTCCTCAACTGCGATGTCCACCTCATGCAGGACCTGCACGTTGCCGTAGGATTTGGTGACGTGAGAGATATCTAGAAAACCCATGTGTCAGCCTTTCACAGAGCCCGCCATCAGCCCGCGCACGAAGTAGCGGCCCGCGACGATGTAGACGAGAAGGGTTGGCAGCGCGGCCAGGATCGCGCCGGCAAAGTGGACATTGTATTCCTTCACCCCGGTCGAGGAGTTGACGAGGTTGTTCAGCGCCACCGTCATCGGCATCGAATCAAGGTCGGCGAAGGATGCCCCAAAGAGGAAGTCGTTCCAGATGTTGGTGAACTGCCAGATCACGCTGACCACCGCGATCGGGCCGGAAACCGGCAACATGATCCGCCAGAAGATCCGGAAGAACCCCGCCCCGTCGATCATCGCCGCCTTCACAAGTTCGGTCGGGAACGACGCGTAGTAGTTGCGGAAGTAAAGCGTGGTGAACCCGATCCCGTAGACCACATGCACCAGGATCAGCCCCGACGTAGACCCGGCCAGCCCCATCAACCCTAGCATCCGCGCCATCGGGATGAGGACGATCTGAAACGGAATGAAGCAGGCAAACAGCATCAGACCGAATAGGATGGTATCGCCCCGGAACCGCCACTTTGTCAGCACATAGCCATTCAGCGCGCCAAGCATGGTCGATATCGCAACCGCTGGCACCACCATCAAAAGCGAATTCAGGAAGTAGGGTTTCAGCCCCGTCGGCTCCACCCCGATCTGTGCGGTCGACCACGCCGACCGCCAGGCATCCAGCGTCCAGACCTCTGGCAGCGACATCATGTTGCCGCCGGTGATTTCCGACAGCGGCTTGAGGCTGTTCGTCAGCATCACGAAGAACGGCAGCAGGTAGAACAGCGCGAACAGCAGCAGCACGAGGTAGATGAAGGTCCGTGCCACCCGGCCCGTGCGGACGGCGGTATCCTGCGTCGCGGCGCTCATTCCTTCTTCTCCTTCAACTCGGCGTAAAGGTAGGGGATCATGATCGCGGCGATGGTCATCAGCATGATCACGGCGCTGGCCGCCCCAATGCCCATCGAGTTGCGCGTGAAGGTGTAGGAATACATGAAGGTCGCCGGCAATTCCGTCGCCCGCCCAGGACCGCCCCCGGTAAGCGCAATGACAAGGTCATAGGACTTGATCGCAAGGTGGCTCAGGATGACGAAGGCGCTCAGGAACGCCGGCCGCAACAGCGGTATGACGATCCGCCGGTACAACTGCCAGTTCGACGC
>JALHRH010000332.1 GCA_022841565.1 Mycobacterium sp.
CCGATCTGAAGGTGCCCGCCCAACCCGGCCTGTCGGCCATAGTCGACGTCGACACCCGCTTCATCCTGCAGCCCACCGCCCTGAAGACCCTCGCGATGGTGCTGGGTGCGCTCGCGGTGCTCGGCGCCATCGCGGCCCTGGCGGCGCTGGATCGCCTGAACCGGGGCGAGGCCCTGCGCACCTGGCGGCCCCGGATGCCGAAGATAAGGGCGGGTCTGGCCAGCTGGCTCGCCGACGTCGTGGTGATCGCAACGCTGCTGCTCTGGCACGTCATCGGTGCCACCTCGTCGGATGACGGCTACAACCTGACCATTGCCCGGGTGGCGCCGAAAGCCGGCTACGTCGTCGACTACTACCGCTACTTCGGCACCACGAACGCACCGTTCGACTGGTACTTCGGGGTGCTGTCCAGGATGGCGGCAATCAGCACCGCGGGCGTGTGGATGCGGCTACCGGCCACGCTGGCCGCCATCGTTTGCTGGCTGCTGATCAGCCATCACGTGTTACGCCGCCTGGGTCCGGCTCGGGGGGGCTTGGGAGCCAACCGGGTGGCGGTCTGGACGGCTGGGGCGGTGTTCGTCGCCGCCTGGATACCGTTCAACAACGGCCTGCGGCCCGAACCGCTGATCGCCCTGGGGGTGATGGTCACCTGGCTCCTGGTGGAGCGGTCCATTGCGCTGGGCAGACTGGCGCCCGCCGCAGTCGCGATCGTCGTTGCGATGCTGACCGTGACGCTGGCCCCGCAGGGGTTGATCGCGGTCGCGCCGCTGTTGACCGGTGCCCGCGCCATCGCTCAGACGATCCGGCGCCGACGGGGCTCTGACGGACGGCTGGCACCCGTGATCGCTTTGGTGGCGTCGTTGTCGCTGATCACCGTGGTGGTGTTCCACAGCCAGACGCTGGCCACCGCCGCCGAATCGGCGCGGATCAAGTACACGGTCGGACCGACGATCGCTTGGTACCAGGACTTCCTGCGTTACTACTTCCTCACCGTTGAGAGCAACGCCGACGGCTCGATGGCGCGCCGGTTCGCCGTGCTGGTGCTGCTGCTGTGCATGTTCGGGATGCTGTTCGTGCTGCTGCGTCGCGGTCGGGTGGCCGGGCTGGCCAGCGGACCGGCGTGGCGTCTAGTGGGCACCACCGCGATCGGCCTGCTGCTGTTGACGTTCACCCCCACGAAGTGGGCCATCCAGTTCGGCGCCTTCGCCGGTCTGGCCGGCGCGCTGGGTGGACTGACCGCCTTCACCGTCGCGCGGATCGGCCTGCATAGCCGACGCAACCTGGCGCTGTATGTCACCGCGTTGCTGTTCGTGCTGGCCTGGGCCACCTCGGGCATCAACGGCTGGTTCTACGTCGGCAACTATGGCGTCCCGTGGTATGACATCCAGCCCGTCATCGCCAGCCATCCGGTGACGTCGATGTTCCTGACGCTGTCGATCCTTACCGGGCTGCTGGCCGCCTGGTACCACTTCCGGATGGACTACGCCGGACACACCGAGGTGGCGAACAACCGGCGTAACCGGGTGCTGGCCTCGACCCCGCTGCTGGTGGTGGCGGTGATCATGGTGCTGGGCGAAGTCGGTTCGATGGCCAAGGGCGCGGTGTTCCGCTACCCGCTCTACACCACCGCCAAGGCCAACCTGGCGGCCATCACGTCACCGAACAGCTGCGCAATGGCCGACGACGTGCTCGCCGAACCCGACTCCAATGCCGGGATGCTGCAACCCCTTCCGGGGCAGCAATTCGGACCCGACGGCCCGCTGGGCGGTGTCAACCCGGTCGGCTTCAGACCCGAAGGCGTCGGTGAGGACCTGAAATCCGATCCGGTGGTGAGCAAGCCCGGCGTCGTCAACTCCGACGCGTCCCCCAACAAGCCCAACGCCGCGATCACCGACTCCGCGGGCACCGCCGGCGGCAAGGGCCCGGTCGGAATCAACGGCTCGCACGCCGCGCTGCCGTTCGGCCTGGATCCCGCCCGCACGCCGGTGATGGGCAGCTACGGCGAGAACAACCTCGCCGCCCGAGCCACCTCGGCCTGGTACCAGTTGCCGGCCCGCCGGCCGGATCGGCCGCTGGTAGTGGTCTCCGCCGCGGGCGCCATCTGGTCCTACAAGGAGGACGGCGACTTCATGTACGGTCAGTCGCTGAAGCTGCAGTGGGGCGTCAGCAAACCCGACGGCAGCACCCAGCCACTCGGTGAAGTGTTCCCGATCGACCTTGGGCCGCAGCCGGCCTGGCGCAACCTGCGGTTCCCGCTGACCTGGGCGCCGTCGGAGGCCAATGTGGCCCGCATTGTGGCCTACGACCCGAACCTGAGCTCCGAGCAGTGGTTCGCGTTCACCCCCCCGCGGGTGCCGGAGCTGGAACCGTTGCAGCGGCTCATCGGGTCGCAGACCCCGGTGCTGATGGACATCGCGACGGCCGCCAACTTCCCGTGCCAGCGACCGTTCTCCGAGCACCTGGGCATCGCCGAACTGCCGGAGTACCGCATCCTGCCCGACCACAAGCAGACCGCCGTCTCGTCGAACCTGTGGCAGGCCGCGGCCACCGGCGGGCCGTTCATGTTCACTCAAGGGCTGTTGTGGACGTCGACCATCTCGACCTATCTGAGCGGCGACTGGTATCGCGACTGGGGTTCGGTGGAGCAGTACCACCGGCTGATCCCCGCCGATAAGGCACCCGAAGCCGACGTCCAACAGGGGGTGGTCACCGTGCCCGGCTGGAGCCGGCAGGGACCGATCAGGGCCCTCCCATGAGCGCACTCAACGGCAACGTCAAGGTCACCCGCTGGGTGGCGACCATCGCGGGGCTGGTCGGCTTCGTGCTGTCGGTGGCGACGCCGTTGCTGCCGGTCGTACAGACCACCGCGATGCTCAACTGGCCGCAGAACGGCCAGCTCAACAGTGTGACATCGCCGCTGATCTCGCTGACCCCGGTCGACTTCAAGGCTTCGGTGCCGTGCAGCATCGAGCGCGACCTGCCGCCGACCGGCGGCGTCATTCTGGGCACCGCACCCAAACAGGGGAAGGACGCCAACCTCAACGCCCTGTTCGTCGTCGTCAGCGCGCAACGGGTAGACGTCACCGATCGCAACGTGGTGATCCTGTCCGTTCCCCGCGATTTGATGCGCTCCCCACAGTGCGAACGCATCGACGTCACCTCGACGCACGCCGGAACCTTCGCCGAGTTCGTCGGCCTCAAGGATCCCGGCGGGGGCCCGCTGCGCAGCGGCTTCCCGGATCCGAACCTGCGCCCGCAGATCGTCGGGGTGTTCACCGACCTGACCGGCCCGGCACCACCCCTGTTGAGCCTGTCGGCGACCATCGACACCCGGTTCTCCACCACCCCGACCACGCTGAAGCTGCTCGCCATGATCGGCGCGATCGTGGCCACCATCGTCGCGCTGATCGCGCTGTGGCGCCTCGACCAATTGGACGGCCATCGAATGCGCCGGTGGATCCCGGCTAACTGGCGGACGTTCACGCTGCTCGACGGCGTGGTGATCTTCGCGTTCCTGCTCTGGCACGTCATCGGGGCCAACTCCTCGGACGACGGCTACATCCTGGGTATGGCGCGTGTCGCCGACCGCGCCGGCTACATGTCCAACTATTTCCGCTGGTTCGGCAGCCCGGAAGACCCTTTCGGCTGGTACTACAACCTGCTGGCACTGATGACTCACGTCAGCGATTCCAGCATCTGGATGCGGCTGCCGGACCTGTTCGCCGGACTGGTGTGTTGGTTCCTGCTGTCGCGTGAGGTGCTGCCCCGGTTGGGGCCGGCGGTGGCGGCCAGCAAACCCGCCAACTGGGCGGCGGCCATGGTGCTGCTGACCGCGTGGATGCCGTTCGACAACGGGCTGCGGCCCGAGGGCATCATCGCGCTCGGATCGCTGGTCACCTATGTGCTGATCGAGCGGTCGATGCGCTACAGCCGCCTGACGCCGGCCGCGCTGGCCATCGTCACCGCGGCGTTCACCCTGGGCGTACAACCGACCGGCCTGATCGCGGTGGCCGCGCTGGTAGCTGCCGGTCGTCCAATCCTGCGGATTCTGGCGAAGCGGCGCCGCATGGTCGGCACGGTGCCGTTGCTGGCGCCGATGCTGGCCGCCGGCACCGTGATCCTGACCGTGGTGTTCGCCGACCAAACCCTGTCGACGGTGCTGGAAGCCACCCGGGTCCGCGGCAACATCGGCCCCAGCCAGGCTTGGTACACCGAGAACCTGCGCTACTACTACCTGATCCTGCCGACCGTCGACGGCTCGCTGTCCCGCCGGTTCGGCTTCCTGATCACCGCACTGTGCCTGTTCACCGCGGTCTTCATCATGCTGCGCCGCAAGCGGGTTCCCGGCGTGGCGCGGGGGCCGGCGTGGCGGCTGATGGGCGTCATCTTCGGCACCATGTTCTTCCTCATGTTCACCCCCACCAAGTGGGTGCACCACTTCGGGTTGTTCGCCGCGGTGGGTGCGGCGATGGCGGCGTTGACGACGGTGTTGGTGTCACCGTCGGTGTTGCGCTGGTCGCGTAACCGGATGGCGTTCCTGGCGGCGGTGTTCTTCCTGCTGGCCTTGTGCTTCGCCACCACCAACGGGTGGTGGTACGTGTCCAGCTACGGTGTGCCGTTCAACAGCACCATGCCCAAGCTCGCCGGAATCACGGTCAGCACCGTCTTTTTCGCGCTCTTCGTGCTGGCGGCGGGGTATGCGGCCTGGCTGCATTTTGCGCCCCGCGGTAGCGGTGAGGGCCGGGTGTCCCGCTGGCTGACCAGCGCCCCGGTCGCGATGGCGGCCGGTTTCATGGCGCTGGTGTTCATGGCGTCGATGGGGATCGGGATCGTGCGGCAATACCCCACCTACTCCAATGGCTGGTCCAATCTGCGGGCGTTCACCGGTGGTTGCGGGCTGGCCGATGACGTGCTGGTGGAACCGGATGCCAATGCGGGCTTCATGACGCCTTTCATGTCGGGAGGGCCAGGTAACTACGGGCCGCTGGGTCCGCTGGGCGGAACCGATCCGGTCGGCTTCTCGCCTAACGGGGTGCCCGAGCACACCGTCGCCGAGGCCATCGTGATGAAGCCGAACCAACCCGGCACCGACTACGACTGGGACGCGCCGACCAAAACGGAATCAACGGGGCTCAATGGTTCCAGGGTGCCTCTCCCTTACCAGCTCGACCCCGCACGGGTGCCGGTGGCCGGCACCTACACCGCCGGTGCCCAACAGCAGAGCCGGCTTACCTCGGCGTGGTACCAGCTACCCAAGCCGGACCAAGCTTCCATAGCGAGCCATCCACTGGTGGTCATCACCGCCGCCGGCAAGATCGCCGGCAATAGCGTTCTGCACCACTACACCAGCGGGCAGACCGTGGTGCTGGAATACGCCCGACCCGGACCGGGCGCGCTGGTACCGGCCGGGCGGATGGTGCCCGACGACCTGTACGGCGAGCAGCCCAAGGCGTGGCGCAACCTGCGGTTCGCCCGGGACAAGATGCCCGCCGACGCCGTCGCGGTCCGGGTGGTGGCCGAGGATCTGTCGCTGACGCCGGAGGACTGGATCGCGGTAACCCCGCCGCGGGTGCCCGAGCTGCGGTCGCTGCAGGAGTACGTCGGGTCGACGCAGCCGGTGTTGCTGGACTGGGCGGTCGGGCTGGCCTTCCCGTGCCAGCAGCCGATGTTGCACACCAACGGCGTCACCGAGATCCCACGGTTCCGGATCACGCCGGACTACTCGGCCAAGAAGCTGGACACCGACACCTGGGAGGACGGCGTCAACGGCGGCCTGCTCGGCATCACCGACCTGCTGCTGCGCGCCCACGTCATGGCGACCTACCTGTCCCGGGACTGGGCCCGCGACTGGGGATCGCTGCGCAAGTTCGACACCCTGGTCGACGCGCCACCTGCCCGGTTGGACCTGGGTGAGGCGACACGCAGCGGGCTGTGGTCGCCGGGACAGATCCGGATCAAGCCTTAACCGGATCAAGCCTTAGCCGGAGCTAGCCTCCGCGCGGTAGCGGCGGCGTCAGTCCGACGACGGGCCCGCCAGCGTCCAGCGCTCTGTCCATCCACCTCCCTCGATGACGCCTCTGCTGCGGCCCGCTACAGGGTTATTGCACCACCAGGGGTTCAAGCTGAGATGGAACACTGGAAGGCATGTGGTCGAAGGGCCTTGGCATCACCGTGCTGGTGAGCATCGCGTCCGTCGGCTGCGCCACCACACCGACGGCCGGCCCCGGCTCGGCCGCCCGGTCCAATTACGTCGCGATGGGCGACTCCTTCGCCGCCGCCCCCGGGGTGCCCGAGCCGGCAC
>JALHRH010000333.1 GCA_022841565.1 Mycobacterium sp.
GCTGACCAGCTCGTTAGGCGTCGCTACTCACGCCGACGAGCCGCGCCGCCTGCGCGTAACACACGGCGAAAAAGCACACCACAGCGCTCAATACCAGCGTCATAAGCGTGCCGCGGCGAGTCGACACGGTCCCAGTGCCAACACTGGCCAGCGCGACAGCCGCCCAGCCAACCGTCGCACACTGCGAAGTAGGAGAGCTCGACCGCGGACTGCTCGCGCCGAAGCGATGACGCGCCGACATGCATCGCATACAGGATGGTCGCCGCGCCGAGCGATTTCAGTGCGGTCTGCCGGTTCAACCCGAGAAACTGAGCGACCGTTTCCGTAGCGGCGATCAACGGAGTCCCGGAGGCTCTGCGAAACGACATCGTCGACGACAACGTTGATGCGCTTTAACGCATTGACTCCCATGGGACTTAGACGCCCGTCATGGCGTTGGCGGCGGACGCATTCAGTCCTTTCGTTCGGCCTACGCGCTCGTACATACCCGTGCATGCCCAGTTCTGGTGCGCCCAATAGAGGCGGTGCAGCAGCGGAAGTTCGGGAATCCAGAAGCGAGGGGGCACCGCGGCTGATCCCGCCTTTCGAACTCGCCCCAATTGCACCTCGCCGACGATGACCCCCGGCCCGTCCTGGGTGCTGCGTCGCGCCACCACGCGACCCCACCCGTCGACGATCTGGGTGGCCCCGACGAACGCTGTGCGATAGGGCAGCCGGGCGTTCCATCGTGGGGCGAGGTAGAAGTCGCCGGCCAGGCTCCCGCAGTGGCTGGCCTGTATCACCGGAACTCCGAGACGCCGGGCGAACTCGACGGGTGCTTGTTCGCTGAGCGTCTGGTTGGCGCGCGCCTGCGATCTAAGCAGGTAAGGCACGGCCGGCCAGTTACTGGGCAGACCCCACCAATGCGTACCGCTGATCACCACCTGGACGCGATCAGCCATTCGGGACAGCGTCTGTGTGCGGATGAGTTCCCAGCAGACCGCGGCACCCATGCCGCCGAGTTCGGTCTCGAAGACGCCATCGTCGTCACCCCCGGTGTAGAAGCAGTTCTCCCACATCGTCGGTAGATCCTTATCGTGCCGGTACAGCTGGCCCGTCGGCGTGGCCAGGAAATAGCGGTTGAACAAGTTGCCGCCGTCGGCGACCAGCAGCGACCCACCAATATGTTTGCGATGCGTTGTTGCGACGTCGATCAGGAAATCGGTCGCCGGGTTTCGGCCTGCAGGCAATGCGACCCGAAACGCGTCATCGCTGGGCGCCAGGGCGCCGGTGAAAAATTCCGGAAGCGCGATGATGTCCGCTCCGCGAGATAACGCTTCCTCCGTCAGCAACCGAACCTGCGACAGGTTTTCGTCAAGCTGCCCACTCGTTGTTGAAATCTGAATCGCGGCAACCTTTTTCGTGTCCGGCATGATCCACCTCAGCTAATCTTGCACCTCTTGACGGCACATACCACCAGTATGGTACATACTGTCAGTATGGCAGGACAACAATGCGTGGAAGGCAAGCTGCCCAGCCGGCAGGTACCAGGAGACCGGTGAGGCAGATGACCGCACGTGACGAATTCGTCGAGGGGTTCGCTGAATTCTGGAAGGCGCCATCACCAGGTGGACTGAGCGATCACCTTCATCTTGATGTGCTTCTGCGACAACCGCTGTCACCGCCGATGCATGGTTTGGCCGCGGCCCAGCGGGAGTTCACTCGAATTCTCGGCTGGCTCCCGGACCTGCATGGGACCGTCGACCGGTGGGACCGTGCAGGTGACGTGGTCTTCATCGAGTTCCGATTGGCAGCGCGGATCGGGGATGAGGACGTCGAGTGGCCGGCCATCGATCGGTTCGTGCTGCGCGACGACAAAGCCGTGGAACGCGTGAGTTATTTCGACTCGTTTCCCTTGCTGATCAAAGTCCTCAAGCATCCGTCGACCTGGGTTGGCCTGTGGAGATCGGGGACGATGCGTCCGTGGCGCGCTGTTTCGAAGACAACCACCCGGGGCTGGGCATGACGTCGGGAACAGCGGCGAAGGCAAATCAGGAAGGGAGCCGGCGCTCGGATCACACGGACGCGACGCGTCAAGCCCTCTTGGAAGCCGGGCGTCACTTATTCTCGCGCCACGGCTATGGCGGCGTCTCGATTGAGGACATCGTCACACGCGCGCGAGTTACCCGCGGCGCCCTGTACCACCACTTCGCCAGCAAAAAAGACCTTTTCCAGACCGTGCTCGAGATGGTCGAAGCCGACCTGGTCGCCGAAGTCGCCGCAGTCTTGGACAAAGTCACCGACCCGTGGGATCTGTTGGTGGTCGGCTTTGGCGCATTCCTCGACGCGGCGACCAAACCGGATGCGTTGCAGATCATCGCGATTGACGGCCCGTCAGTACTCGGGTGGGGCGAATGGCGTCAAATCGACATGCGTTACGGGCTTGGCTTGGTGATCGAGGCGCTCCAACGGGGGATGGACGCCGGGGTGATCCGGCGCGTGCCATTGCCGCCACTTGCGCACCTGTTGCTAGCTGCGATTACCGAGTCCGCCCTGCAGATTGCTGGTGCGACAGACAAGAAACGGACCCGAGCCGAGGTCGAACGCGCGTTTGTCGCGTTGATCGAAGGACTGCGCACGAGCCAGCCGTGACGTGGGTCACGGAGATGACGCCATAGGTCTGCGGCTGATGCCGCTATGGCAGCGGGCCCCCGGCGGCGATGGCCGCCAGCGTCGCGAACTGCTCCCCGTCCAGCGACGCCCCACCGACCAGTCCGCCGTCGATGTCGTCCTGAGCGACTAGGTCGCCGACGTTCTTCGCGTTCACCGAGCCGCCATAGAGCACACGCACCGTCTGGGCGATCTGCGGTGAGGCCAGCGCAGCCAGTTCCGCGCGGATCGCAGCGCACACCTCCTGAGCGTCCGCCGAGCTGGCCACCCGCCCGGTGCCGATCGCCCAGACCGGTTCGTAAGCGATGACGACCTTTTCGATCTGCACGGCCGACAGTCCGGCCAGGGACCCGCGCAGCTGTTCGACATTGTGCGACACGTGGTTTCCGGCCTCACGGACCTCGAGGTGCTCGCCGATGCAGACTATCGGGGTGAGCTGGTGTTTCAGCGCGGCAGCGGCTTTGGCAGCCACAAGTGCGTCGCCTTCGTTATGGTAGGTGCGCCGCTCGGAGTGCCCTACGACGACGAAGCTGCAGCCCAGCTTGGCCAGGAAAGCCCCGCTGATATCGCCGGTGTAGGCCCCGGAGTCGTGCTGTGACACGTCCTGCGCGCCGTAGGTCAGCCGCAGCTTGTCCCCGTCGACCAGGGTCTGCACGCTGCGCAGGTCGGTGAACGGCGGGATCACCGTGACGTCGACCTTGTCGAAGTACTTGTCCGGCAACGAGAATGCGATCTTCTGAACCAACGCGATCGCCTCGAAGTGGTTCATGTTCATCTTCCAGTTGCCGGCGATCAACGGCTTGCGGCTCACAAGTCACCTCCGGTCGGCTGGGGCTCGCTGAGCACCTGGATGCCCGGAAGTGCTTTGCCTTCTAAGTATTCCAGCGATGCACCGCCGCCGGTGGAGATGTGCGAGAACGCGTCTTCCGGAATTTTCAGGGCGCGAACCGCGGCAGCGGAGTCGCCGCCGCCAACGACGCTGAACGCGCCCTTGCCGGTCGCCTTAACGATCGCCGAGGCAACGCCACGGGTGCCCTCGGCGTAAGCCGGGAATTCGAAGACTCCCATCGGACCGTTCCAGAAGACGGTCTTGGCGTTGGACAGCAACGTTGTGAACCGCTTGACCGACCCCGGACCGATGTCCAGACCCATCAGATCATCCGGAATCTCGTTGGCGGCCACGGTTTGTGGCGGGGAATCGGCGGCGAACTTCTCGGTCACCACGATGTCCACGGGCAGTCGCAGCACGTCATGGTAGGTGTCCAGCAGGTTGCGGCACGTGTCGACCATGTCCTCTTCGAGCAGCGACTTGCCCACCGAATAACCCTGTGCCGCAAGGAAGGTGAAGCACATGCCGCCACCGATCACGATGCTGTCGGCCTTGGTCGCCAGCGATTCGATCACGCCGAGTTTGTCCGACACCTTCGACCCGCCCAGCACCACCGCGTAGGGCCGCTCGGTGGAGCTGGTCAACTGCTGCAACACCTTGATCTCGTCGGCGACCAGCGTGCCCGCATAGTGTGGCAACAGCGTGGCGACGTCGTAGACCGAGGCCTGCTTGCGGTGCACCACACCGAAGCCGTCGGAGACGAAAGCCCCTCCCGGCCAGACCAATTCGGCAAGCTGCTTGGCCAGGGCGAGGCGTTGCGCGCCATCCTTGCTGGTCTCGCGGTTGTCGAAGCGGATGTTCTCCAGCAGCAGGATGTCACCGTCGGTGAGGCCTTCGGCGCGGGCCAGCGCATCAGTGCCAATGACGTCGCCCGCCAACTGAACGTGCTGGTCAAGTTGCTCTCCCAGGGCGGCGGCCACCGGCGCCAACGAGTACTTCGGGTCGGGACCGTCCTTGGGACGCCCAAGGTGGGCGGCGACCACCACCTTGGCGCCGGCGTCCAGCAATGCCTTCAGCGTCGGCACCGACGCCGCGATCCGCCCTGCGTCGGTGATGTTGCCGTCATCGTCCAGGGGCACATTAAGGTCGGAGCGCACTAGCACGCCGCGTCCCGAAACACCTTCGGCAAGAAGGTCTTTGAGAGTTTGAACGGCCACGGCTAGAGCGACTTGCCGACGAGCTTGACGAGGTCGATGAGGCGGTTCGAATAGCCCCATTCGTTGTCGTACCAGGAGACGACCTTGGCTTGGTTGTCGATGACTTTGGTCAGGCCGGAGTCGAAGATCGAGCTGTGCGGGTCGGTGACGATGTCGGTGGAGACGATCGGTGCGTCGTAGTACTTGAGGATGCCTTTCATCGGGCCCTCGGCGGCGGCCTTCATCGCGGCGTTGATCTGCTCGGCGCTGGCGGGCTTGGACAGTTCGACGGTGAGGTCGGTAGCCGAGCCAGTGGGGATGGGCACCCGCAGGGCATAGCCGTCGAGCTTGCCTTTGAGCTGGGGCATCACCAGCCCGATGGCCTTGGCCGCACCGGTGGAGGTGGGCACGATGTTCAGCGCGGCGGCGCGTGCGCGGCGCAGATCCTTATGCGGGCCGTCTTGGAGGTTCTGGTCCTGGGTGTAGGCGTGGATGGTGGTCATCAAGCCCCGGACGATGCCGAACTCGTCATCAAGCACCTTCGCCAGCGGCGCCAGACAGTTCGTCGTGCACGAGGCGTTGGAGATGATGTTTTGGCTGCCGTCGTACTTGTCGTCGTTGACCCCGAGCACGATGGTGATGTCCTCATCGACGGCCGGGGCGGAGATGACTACCTTCTTGGCGCCGGCCTCCAGGTGGCCCTTGGCCTTGGCAGCGCTGGTGAACAGACCGGTGGACTCCACGACCACGTCGACACCCAGATCACCCCAGGGCAGCGCGGCGGGACCCTCCCGCACAGCCAGCGCCGTGATCTTGACCGAGCCCACCACGATAGTGTCCTCGCCCTCCAAACTTACGTCGTAGGGCAGCCGACCCAGGATTGAGTCGAACTTCAACAGGTGCGCCAAGGTGTGGTTATCCGTGATGTCGTTGACCGCCATCACCTCGATATCGGCGGTCCCCTGCTCCTGCTGAGCCAACAAGGCCCGGTAGAAGTTACGTCCGATTCGACCAAAGCCGTTGATGCCAACTCGGACCGTCACGTGTCTCTCCTCTTCCTTGTGTCCGCTGATTAGCGCTCGTCGTCAGCCTAGTTCAGTGCAGAAGCGGTTGCTGGGCCGGTAAGACTGCTGTGTTCGGCGCCGCGCCGCGCGCAACTGGTAACGCCATTGTTGTCCAGGAATGGCGACGTCCCATCATGGGCTCATCCTGCTTCGTCTTGAACGTCCTGCGTCTTGAACGTCACCATTTGGAAACGGCACGGTGCGGCGCGGTCGGCGTCTTGGATCGGCACCTAACAATCGAGGCGGTCGTCCGGGTACGACCAGACGGTTCTGCTGGATCGCGAATGAAGGAGTTGACGTTGATGACGATCTTTGATCGATTCAACCTCAAAGTTGTTGCTGCCGCCGCCGTGGTGTGCGGGGCCGCACTAACGCTGAGCCCGACCGCGGCAGCTGTGCCCCTGAAAACGGGCGGCCACGCGTGCATCCAGGGAATGTCGGGGACGGCCGGCGGAGCCGACGGTGCATCCGCGGGCGTAGCCGCGTGCTGCGCATACGGCGGCCCAGCGGCAGCCGCTAGTGGCGCTCCCGCCGGTGGTGGCGCGGGAGCGGCCG
>JALHRH010000334.1 GCA_022841565.1 Mycobacterium sp.
ACGTAACTTTGCAGGGTCGTCGTGACGTAGCTTGCCCGCATCATCGCAGCGGTCACCACCGCACCGCCAGCGCGCACAACAGCCTGCCGCAGGCGCTGGCCCTTGAGAATGGTCTGTTCCAGATCGACACCAGCTATGATGTTGTGGGCAATGATGCCGCTTGGCACACCGATCAGCCGCGCCAGTGCCGGGGCCATCAGGCCCAGCGCTGCGGGAACCTCGCGGTCGCCGAACGTGGCGGTCTGCAGGTTAAAGATCACCGCCTCCGCCCGTGCCGCCCGCAGCGAGCCAAGCAGACGGGGCAGCGTCCCACTAGCGTTGAAACGCCAGACACGGCGCACTTCGACCTTCGGCCCAAGGTCAAGTTCTGCCAATGGTTCATCAAGCTGGTCTGCCAGAACGATGACGGTCGAGACATCATCGCGCGCAGCGAGCTCCTTGGCAAAATGCAGGCCGTACTCGTTCAGCGACAGCTTGCCCGGCGGGAAGGCTGACACCAGTGCGATCCGGCGCGCGGTGGGGTTGATCATTTCAAATCGCTCCAGGGAAGGGTTGCAAAGGCCTCGCGCACCACTGCGGCGGCCGGTTTTTCGAGTCCGTCAGGCCCGATGAGGCCAAAGCCCGATTGCAGCCCGCGTCGCCAGGGTGACGCGCCGATTGCAACTGCGTCAGGGTCGGGGAAGTCATGCAGCGTCCAGACAAACACGCCGTCCGCTGTCGCGGCCCCGGTCAGGCGGTCTTGCAGCACATTGGCCTGTCCGCCGGGAGAATGAGGCAAGCGCCAGATTATCGACCATGAACTTGCTCCAACCTCGGTGACATAGACCCGCTTGCCACCCGCCAGCTGGCGCACCGTCGTCAAACGCTCGGCTGTGCCTTCGGCGGGCAGGAAATCGTGGTAGGTCACGACATCGACCGCATCCACCAGATCACCGGCACTTGCCGCGTTGGACCAGCCGATGGTCAGGGCCAGGTCAGGCGCGATGCGCCGCGATGCCGCCGCCATCGTTCGCAGCCATGCCTGCACCAGACCTTTGCCATGCACCTCGTAGTCCAGGTTCGGTTCGTTCTTGAGATCGACGAATGCAACGTTCGGGGCCGCCGCAAGCACTGGAAGAACCGCCTCCAACCGGTAATCGTTTGCCCAATGCCCCGGCTCGAAGCCAGCGCGCATATCAAACAGGGTCGGCACCACCTTAAGTCCCGCCGTCTCTGCTTCGGTCAGCAGCGCCTTCAGGTTGGCAATGTCACGCTCTGCGCGTGCCGGGTCGAGGAACGCATTCCGCTGCAGGAAGACCCGCACCACATTGGCGTTCAGCCCCCGGATCAGCGCCAGATCGCGGGCCACCTCGGCGCGGTCGAAGTTGGGCCAGAACTGGCTCCATGGCGAGGTGGCTGGATAATAGTTGATCCCTCGTAGCGGCTCTGGTGCGACTATCAGCGGCGCAGTGGCTACCTCTCGCGCCCCGCGCCTCTCATGGCTGAACACCCGCCATCCAGTCGCCTCGTTCAAAAGCGTCGTCACTGTCGCGTCGTAGGTCAGCCGATAGGCCCCAAGCGCGCCATCCTGCAAAAGGAACCGCACCGTCAGCGCCTCAGCCTCGACCTGAACGACCGACCCGTCATGATGATGGAACGCCGGTCTCGCTGTCTGGTGCAACACCACCATCCTCGCTCCCGGTTCGCCCGCTGAAAGGGTCGCGCGTTCCAGCGCTACGCCGGAGAATTGGTCGGGCAGGAAATCAACGATGCCGGTGGCAAGAGCGTTGGCGTGTGCGGCCCAGGCCTCGGTCAGGCGCAGACCGATCGCCTCGGCATCCCGCGCGCTGAACTCACGATCAAGTGGCACGACCGCCTCTTGCCAGTTCACCGCAGAAAGCGTTTGCGGCAGGTTCGAAAGCGCCTCGTCGAAATAATCGTAGAGCCGCGGGCGTTCAAGCGCTGCGGCAAGGCTGCGCGCCGCCTGCAGCGTGACAGCCGCCAGAAGGCCGAGAAAGACGAGTGCTGCGAGCGCACGGGAACGGGCGGTCATGGCGCCAGCCCCTGCGCGCTGTCCAACTGATGACGCGTCGTGCCGAGGGCCGAAGTCACCTCGACCTGCAACGGAAAATCCGCGGCCCCGGCCAGGGTCAACACATTGGCCTCGCCCTTGAACACCCATGCCTGGTGTTCGATGATCCGCCCGGCCCGTGTTGTGATCCGCAATCCGACCGGCGAGCCCTCGTTCAGGGTATGGCCCGCATCTGTCAGGAACGGCCCCACCGTCAGCCGTGTCGCGCCGGTATCCGCCTCCGCCACCGCACGCAGCGCCAAGTTCCCAACCGGAAGCGGGCGGTCCACCGCAATTTCCAGCGGCCCTGTCGTAGTCGACCCAAAGCCAAGTTGCGCCTGCGCCATGTCCGGCACGTCGCGCGCCAAGAGCTGACCACGGCCCGTTCCGCCCACGGCCACCATCGGCACCAGCGTGACCTTGCCGCCCGGATGGTCAAGCCGCGCCATGCCACCGACGCCGTCAGGCACCGGATTGCCAAAGCGGTCGGCCATCAGCGCTGTTTCGAGTTCATGGAAGTCCTCGGCCCGGACCGGAGCGATCTGCTCGCCCCAGGCAAGGCTGATGCTCGCCAGATCCGCGCGGACCTCGTATTCCGCCCGCTCGCTCTGCCGGCCGGCGATCGCCGCACCAGCGTGAAACTGCCCGGCTTCGCTGCCCGGCAGTACCGGTCGCGACGCGATGCCGTTCAGGGTCGGCCGGACGACGGCCTGCCCTGCGACCGTCACCACCACCTCGCTGCCATCCGCCACCAGATTGCCGCCGGCATCCAGCACCAGCGCCGCCGCCTGCCCGGCCCAGCCTCCCGCTGTAAGGCTCTTGGCGCCAAGGTAGAATAACACCGTCGCGCCCGCCCCGGCCGGGATCGCCACACCGGCAGCCCGGGCTTCGGTCACGGTCTCGACCCAACCGGACCAGCCCTGTCGCGGTGAAGGTCCCGTCTCGCGGATGCCGAAGGCATCCGTCACCGCCCCCTGCCCCATCACCGGGCCGGCCAGACACAACAGCATCGCGATCACACGCAGCATCTGCTCAGAACTCCGGCTCATAGATCATGCTCGAGGCCTGCAGGTGCACCGCGCCATACCCGGCCAGCCCGTTCAGCGCGATGACACCCACGTCGGCGGGCGGGGCGGATCGCGCCACAACCCCGGCCCCGTTCACCAACGTATCGGCTGTGCCGATTTCGGCGACGATCTCGATCGAAGCCCGGTTCGGCAGACGCATTTCGAACGGGGCGGTCTGGCCCGGAAAGATGTTTGTGTCGACAAAGCCCGCTTCGGCCCAGACCGGAGCACCGTCCGTATCATAGACAAGCGCCACGATGCGGATCACCGAGGCGGTTTGCGTGCCGGTGTTGGCCGCCGTGCCGCGGATCAAAAGCCCTTTGCTGTCTTCGGAAAAGGCAAGCCCGTTCAGCGCAATACCCCGGTAAAGGTTGGCCGATGTGACCAATGCCCTCGCCTCCAGACTGGCCGCCACAGGCGGTGTTTCCAGCAACGGCGGCACGAACAGGGTAGGGTCGTAACCCGCGCCTGCCGCCGCGTCGCGCAACGAGAGAACCCCTTCGAAGGCAATCCGAAAGCCGGTCATCTCGGCCGGAAGAAGCCTTTGCCCGTTGACCATCGCAGCCGTCTGTTCGGCCAGAACCTGTCGGACCTGCCCATGCATCATGGCGCTCAAAGTGACGTGGGCAGGGTCCGCATCGGCATTGGTGACCTGCCCCACCACGGAAAACAGCCCGGCATGTTTCACCAGCCGGGCCCCCGACACGGCCACTTCGGGGCGATCCAGACGATCTCGGTGCAAGTCGGTATCGGCAATCGGCTGCCGTCGTCCGGTGACGTTCCACAGAACTGCAGCCTCGCGCTGCATCCGCAACGGTGCTTGCTGGGGGCGCAAGTCGCTGGGCACGACGAACCAGTCCTCGCCACGCTTGACCGCCCGCACCGCCAACACCTCCTCGCGTATGTCCAGTGAGGTCAACCACTTCAGGCGCACCTGAAAGTCGACAAACCGGTCCGTTCGGGCCACCACGTCGGCCTTGAACCCGACCAACTTGCCGTAAGACGCAATCAAGCCACCCCGCCAGCGCCACTGGAACAGCGCCGCTTCAAGATCATCGCGGCTTTCGGGGTCCAGCATCGCATACGCGTCTTCGTAACGTCGAAAGTCGAGATGCGAGAAATACTCCTCAACGACGACATCTGCCGGCGTTGGACGATTGACGCTGTGCCATACCTGCCAACTGGTGGCTGTCCCCACCAGAACCGTAGCTGCCGCCAGCCCGATCACCACCCGCCGCACGATGACGGGGCGCGGAAAGCCAGCCTTGCGTTGCACCAGCGGGCGGTATTCGCGGCGCGGTTCCGCAAAGCCGCGCCGCAGCACGCTGACCCCGAACAGCAAAGCCGCGAGGCTCAAGGCGATCGGCGGCAATGCACCCCACATCAGGGCTTGCCCACCCGAAATCTCACGGCGCCGCTGCAGCAGGGGAAGCGGCGACACATCGGGTTTTTCCCACACCACCACACCGTTGCCGAGCCGGTTCAGCCGGTTCCACCCGGTAAACAGCAGCACCGGGTCGTAGAACTCGTCGTTCGCGAAGACGTACTTCAGATGGTAACGATCAGCATTGGTCAGAAACTGCTGCAAGGAGCCTAGCCCCGGCACGCCGAGGTATTTGGAGTTTTCCAGCCGCTCTACTGAAAAGCGCGTCATGTCCGGCAAACGGCGCGCCGAATGATAGTTGCCGTCGACTGATTGTGCTGTCGTCAACGCCGACAGGTAGGCAAACTGATCGCCGAAACCCAACGTCAGATAGCGCCACCGGTCATGGTCGTCCTGACCGAGGAAACTTACGATTGGAGCCGGGTCAATGAAGTCGGGCTGCGTCGGCCGGATCACTGGCAGCACGGCGCAGAACACCGCCACCGCCACATAGCAGGCGAACAGGGTGCCTGCGACCATACGGTCCATCCGGCGGCCCAGCGCCGCGCGCAGCACCGCGCCCGAGCGGCCGTAAAACAGCCCCTCGAACATCACGCCGATGAACGGCAAGATCAGGATGGTCGCCCAAAACGTGAAGCGGTCGAGGGTCAGAATGTCGAAGGCGCCGCGCAGGATTGCCCGCGGCACGGGTGTTGTCCCTCCGGTGCCCAGCACGAAACACAGCACCAACGCGGCGGCCAGTGGCCAGAGCCGCGTCGTCATGCCCTTGTAGACCGCGTAGGGCAGCAAGAGCAGACTGGTGCCCCAGGGCAGCAGGAAGAACACGAAGCCCAGATCGGGGCGTGCGATGAAGCTTTCCCGGCTGCCGTGCGGGATCGGCACCTGGGTGATCGGGTCGGTCACCGACCAGTACCAATAGGGAAAGATCGTCACGATCATCGCCCCGACCAGCGCCACCGCCAGCAGCAACCCCCGCAGCACCGGCCAGCCGAACCGCGACAGGCCAGCCAGACGCGCGCGGACGCCAGTGGCCCCGACCGGCAGCGGGGCAAGCTCGGCCACCGCCCTAAGTGCCTGAAACGCAAGCGGAACGATGAAGAGAACCGCGCCAAAAAGCGTGGTGACATGATGCGCGGCGGTGGTGGCGGCGCCGAAAATCACCGCAGCGGCGAAGTTGGACCAGCGGCCAAGCACGATCCAGCGGTAGACATAGGGCATGCCGTTCAAGAACACGCCGAGCGAGAAGATCGTGGGAAGCTGACCGAAGAGGTGGACGGTCTCGGAAATCGACGACGACAGCACCAGAACCACCGCCGCGAACCCTGCGGCACCGGGCGAAACCCACAAGAGCGCATAGCGGTAGACCCCCACCGTCAGGAGCAGGATCCCCACCAGCTGCACCACCACAAACGCGGCCCGCAGTGGCATAACATGCTGTAATGCCGCGATAAACATATGCGTGCCGGGCGGGTAGGAGGTGGTTGCGAAGCCGGTGTACCAGCGCGGTTCCCAGGGGTCGAACCAGCTGCGGTGGTAGTGGTCACCGAAGAACATGTGGATGAACGCATCATAGGTGTTCGCGTGGGTGAAAGGCAGGAGACCACCGTGGAACAGCACGGCCGACGCGAGCGCGATCAGAAGGAGCCTCGGCCCCAGTCCCTCCGGCCCTGTCGCCTGCCCGTCAACCAACCGCACCATCACACAATTCTCACCCGGCTTGGCCGGTGCCAACAACGCACCATGCCCAAGGATCGAGGCGAAATTTCGACGGCCCCCTGCCCGGCCACCGCT
>JALHRH010000335.1 GCA_022841565.1 Mycobacterium sp.
CGCCCCGGCACCACAAGCACAACCCAGGCACGACCCGTCGAACGAGCTGCTCATCGTCAACGCCGGATCGCTACCCCCCAGTGCTCATCCTGAATGCCCCCGAACAATCGACACTCGCACAGCACCATCCAAGAAACGGTCACAATGACCCGCAGCGTCCC
The DNA here is from genome assembly GCA_022841565.1 of Mycobacterium sp. GTDB lineage: Bacteria > Actinomycetota > Actinomycetes > Mycobacteriales > Mycobacteriaceae > Mycobacterium. The sequence continues at coordinate 162 of JALHRH010000335.1, forward strand.
AGCGAGCTGCGGGCGGGGCCGCCGCTAGCCGGCGACGACCGCTATCCCGGCCAAGATCACCGTGCAGGTGCTCCTGGGCTGGGGCGGCCGACCCGGACGCACCATGACGGTCAAGGTCATCGAGACCATCCGCATCCACGACGAAGGCCTGGTCCTGGCCCCAGGATGGCCAGGACGTGCAGCGGACGCGTGACGAGCGCTTCGATCAGGTCGACCAGCACTGCACCGATTGCGGGCAGACCGTCGGTGTGGTCGGTGAGCATCGCCATGACGCACACCGCCAGCCAGGCCAGAACGATGACGACTGCCCATGGTCCGCAGGCGCTTGAGCGCGGTCGGCAGACGAGAATACATGCCTTCCCCTCGCGGGGGTTGAACGACGAGACGACCGCGGCCGTCCCCACCGCGACCCGACTGGCCCCGGTAACCCTTCCTGTTAGTCAGAGCGTGTTCTGCAGGTATGGAGTGCATCGCCGCTGCTCAGAGACGTGATTAATACCCCGTTGCATTGTGTGCCTGATAGGCCCACAATGGATGGCATGGCTAGGAAGACGGAGCGGTTCGCGGTGCGCCTGACTGCTGAACAGGACGCGCTGATTCGTCGTGCCGCCGAAGTAGAGGGGACCGATCTGACCAACTTCACGGTTACCGCGACGATGGCTCATGCCCGCGACGTGCTCGCCGATCGGCGGCTGTTCATGCTCGACGCACCGGCCTGGTCGGAGTTCGTGTCGGTGCTGGACCGGCCGGTGTCGCACAAGCCGCGGCTGGAGAGGTTGTTCGCGGAGCCCTCGATCTTCGACGAGTGAGCGGTTACAGCGCTCCCCGACCGATCGGCGAGCACGATGTGGTCGCCGACTTCGACAGCGGCGAGCCCACCCTGGACGACTACCTGCGGGGACGCGCCCTGGCCAACCACGTCGAGGGTGCCTCCCGGTGCTTCGTGACGTGCCGGGACGGCCACGTCGTCGGGTTCTACGCGTTGGCCTCCGCGGCGGTGGAGCGCGCCGGCACACCCGGTCGGGTCCGGCGCAATATGCCCGATCCGGTGCCGGTGATCCTGTTGTCGCGGCTGGCGATCGACCGCAAGGAACAGGGCAAGGGCCTGGGCGCTGCCCTGCTGCGGGATGCGATCACTCGCGCGGTGGCCGCTGCGGAGATCATCGGTGTGCGGGCACTGCTGGTGCACGCCCTGCATGAGCAGGCCCGTACGTTCTACGCCCACTTTGACTTCGAGCCCTCACCGACCGACCCGCTGCACCTGCTGCTGTTGATCAAAGACGCCCGCGCCCTGCTCGACCCGCGGGGGTGATCGAGATACGCGACACGGAGGGCGAACCGGGGGACCGGCGGTGGCGGTCAGCAGAGACGCTCCAGGAGCTTTTCGATGACATAGATGAGTTCTGGCGGTCACCGGAAGGTCAACAGCTCCAGGCCGCCCAACGGCCGCCGAAGCTGAGCTGCAGGCGTGGCAAGCCGATCAGCCGGGTGTCGTCGTGGGCCGCCACGGCGGGCAGGTGCCCGAGCAGTGGGAGGGCCAGGTCGACGGGCACAGCTTCTACTTCCATGTACGGGGCGCGGACTGGGACATCGAACTGGACCGACACGAGCGCCAACCTGACATCACCGGGGGTGAGCGCATCACCACCGGCACGATCACGGACCCTGGATATGGGCAGAGCCCTCGGGAGCGGGCGGCGTTCATCGTCACCACCATCCGGAACCATCTGCGTCACCGGCGGGCCGCCGGCGACTCTGCGACGGGCTACGCCTACTGGGTGGAGTGGTCGCGGGAGGACAACGAGTTCGTGGGGCTTGTCACAGAATTTCCCTCACTGTCCTGGCTCGCACCCACCGAGGACGAGGCGCTGCGCGGCATCGTTGGTGTCGTCGAGCAGGTCGTGGCCGATGATGAGCACGACACCGCGGGTGGTGGACTCCGATGACCGAAGAGAACATCGACACGGAGTTGCTGGGACGGTCGGCGTTCCACAAGCTCACACACGGTTTCGCGATCCGCGACCGGCTACGCGATGTGTTGGCCGAGCAGCAGGCGATCGAGCGGCAGTACCGCCGGCGCGACAACAGCGACGCGTACACCTCGCGCACGGCCTGGGCGGAGTGGGTGCTGGAGTCCGATCTCGACTACACCGAGGCAGCGCTGCTCCTGGGGGATTTCATCCACAACCTGCGCGCCGCGCTGGATCATGCCGTGTGGGCGATCACCCCGGCGCACATCCAGGAGAAGAAACCGACCGAGGTGGCGTTTGGGCTGCGCTCGACCGAGCAGAGCTACGCCAAGTGGGCGAAGGCGCGCCGCGACTGGTACGGGCCGGAGGCGTTCGACGTGTTCAAGAGGAGTCAGCCGTTTAACGCAGTGGGCACCGGCACCCTGCATCCGCTGCACATCCTGCAGTCCTGTCGAACACCGACAAGCACCAGCTGCTCAACATCGTGGCCAACAACCAGGTCGACATGGGCGGTGTCACTGTTGATCCGGAACCGCCCGGCGGCGTGATCTCCACCGTCAACCGGGGCGTCGTCGCCAAGGGATCGGAACTGGCACGAGTCGAGTTCGCCCGACCCACCCAGCCAGGGAAGACAGAGGTGACGCTGAAGCCGGTTTTTGCGTTTGAACAGGTTTTTCGGTACGTCGACCAGGACGGTGCACCGCAGTGGCTGGTTGTCGGCGATGCGATGAACGAGATCGGCCCGGATGTCGTCGAGGCCGTCACCTACCTACTCTCGGCGCACAAACGCGACTGTGAAAACAGCAGCATGACGGAAAAGGATGGGCCCGAGGAGTGAACCTCTACCAACTACGGGACCTGATCGAGAACTCCAGCGCAGCCGAGTGGGTGAAGGTGGAACCCACAGGGCCGACCTACCGTTTCGAAGTATCGACGGATCGCGATGGCGGCGAACAGATCTCCGTGGACAGCCATCGAACGGTCGCCGTCTACGCCGCCGACGTCAACCTGACCATGGCCTACGGGATGCCGGAGGTGAAGGGCACCCGGTGGCGTACTGATGACCTGAAATTCGAGTGGGCGACGTTCCCGACAAGCGCTTCACCGTCGAGAACGCCGACATCTTCTGGGCCGGGGCGCTCATCCAGCGCGTGAACTACCTCGGTGCCGACGGTGGGCGCGCCCACCCCCAAAACACAGAGGTCACGAACCATTTCTGGTTCGTGACCTTTCGCGTCGCAGTTCATAGAACCGCTCACCGTGGGCGAAGGGGGACTTGAACCCCCACGTCCCGAAGGACACTGGCACCTGAAGCCAGCGCGTCTGCCATTCCGCCACTCGCCCGAAACAACCGGAGGACCATATCACTGTAGTGGCCGCGCGCCCCAACCGTGCCAGCGGGGCTTCCGGCGCAGATGGGCCGAAAGGTCTCCGAACAGCATCGATGTGTTTCTCACGGTTCTGGCGGTGCCGCCGTGTCGCGTTATCCCGATACGATTGGTCAATAAGTCACGTGGCCGAGTTCATTCGCCTTCGGCCGCCGATCTTCCGGGCACTGTAGTGAGGCGAGCGCGTAAAAATGGGTAGCCAGAGAGGGCTGGTTCAGCGGATCGAGCGCAAACTCGAGTCGACGGTTGGTGATGCGTTTGCCCGGGTGTTCGGGGGACCGATCGTGCCACAAGAGGTGGAAGCCCTGTTGCGCCGCGAGGCGGCTGATGGCGTCCGATCCCTCCAGGGAAATCGCCTTTTGGCACCCAACGAATACATCATTACCCTCAGTGTGCACGACTTTGAAAAGGTGGGCGGCGACCCGGAGCTGACGTCGAGCGCTTTTGCTCGGTACTTGGCGGACTATATCCAGGAACAGGGGTGGCAAACGTATGGTGATGTGGTCGTCCGGTTCGAGCCGGCCTCGAACCTGCATACCGGCCAGTTCCGCGCCCGTGGGACTGTCAACCCCGACGTCGAGCCCCGCCCGACGGCTACCGATTCCGCCCAGCCACAATCAGATCATGCGTTTGGCGCAGAACCAGGAGTACGACCGATGACTGACAATCCAAGCTACCGCGGCGGTCAGGGGCAGGGGCGGCCCGATGAGTACTACGACGACCGCTACCAGCGGCCGCAGGAGGGCGGTCAGCCCCCGTACCCGCCCGAAGCCGGCGGCTACCCGCCTCAGCAGGGTTATCCGCCGCCCCAACAGGGTGGCTATGGACAGGGCGGCTACCAGGATCCGGGTGCCTATGGGCAGGGCCAGGCAGGGTACGGCCAGCCCCAGGGTCAACCTCCTGGCCCGCCGCCGGCCGGTTACGGCGACCAGCGCGGCTACGGCGAGCAGGGCGGTTACGACCAGCGCGGCTACGGCGACCGGGGTGGCTATGGCGACCAGGGCCAGAGCAACTACGCACCGACTTACGAGGCACCTCCGCCCGCGCCGCCTCAGGGTCCGCCCGCCGGCGGATACGGCAGCCAGCCCGGTTACGGCCAGGACCAGGGCTACCAACAGGGCGGTTACGGCCCGCCGCAGGGCGGCCAGCAGGGCTACGGGAGCGGCTATGGCGACTACGGACGCGAACCCGCCCGTCCGGACGAAGGGTACGGCGCACCCAGTGCACCGCCGGCTCCGCCGGAGCCGCAACGGCCGTCCTACGAACAGGGTGGCGGTTACGTCCAGGACCAGGGCTACCAACAGGGCGGCGCCGGCTACGGCCGCCAGGACTACGGCGCGAGCGACTACACCCAGTACGCCGAGGCCCCGGCCCCCGGCGGGTACGCGCCACCGGGAGGTTACGCCGAGCCCGCCGGCCGCGACTACGACTATGGGGTTCAGGGGGCTCAGGGGGCTCAGGGCCAGCCACCGGCTCCCGATTACGGGCAGGCGGGTGGCGGTTACGGCGGCTACGGTCCGGGCGGCTACGGAGCGGCCGCGGCGCAGGTCACCCTGCAACTTGACGACGGCAGCGGCCGAACCTACCAGCTGCGAGACGGCTCCAACATCGTCGGGCGCGGCCAGGACGCCCAATTCCGGCTACCGGACACCGGCGTGTCACGCCGGCACCTGGAGATCCGGTGGGACGGTCAGGTCGCGTTGCTCTCGGACCTGAACTCCACCAACGGCACCACCGTCAACAACGCCCCAGTACAGGAGTGGCAGCTGGCTGACGGCGACGTGATCCGCCTGGGTCATTCCGAGATCATCGTCCGCATTCACTGAACCCACTAACTCTAAGCTGCCGCGCGTCTCCCGCAGCCGATCACCGTCGAAGTATCGTGACTTTGCTGAGGTGCCGGCATCGGGTCCGCGGGGTGGGCAGTGCCGGGACGGAAAGGACCGCCGGATGCAGGGGTTGGTACTGCAACTGTCGCGTGCCGGGTTTCTGATGCTGCTATGGCTGTTCATCTGGTCGGTGCTGCGGATCCTGCGCACTGATATCTATGCGCCCACCGGCGCGGTCATGGTGCGTCGCGGTTTGACGCTGCGCGGCAACCTGCTGCCCTCGCGCCAGCGCCGCGACACGGCGCGGTATCTGGTCGTGACCGAAGGGGCGCTGCAGGGTGCCCGGATCACGCTGAGCGGTCAACCGGTGCTGATCGGACGCGCCGACGACTCGACCTTGGTATTGACTGATGATTACGCCTCAACTCGGCATGCCAGGCTGTCTCAGCGCGGCTCCGAATGGTATGTGGAAGATCTAGGATCGACCAACGGCACTTACCTCGACAGGGCCAAAGTGACAACTGCTGTGCGAGTTCCCATAGGTACGCCGGTTCGGATCGGCAAAACGGCAATAGAGTTGCGCCCGTGACCCGCGCTTACGACGATGATGCCGGCTCGGCGGCCGGGATCGTGGGGGTACCTCCCGCTAGCGGGGGAGAGTTGCGCCGGTGACCCTGGTCCTGCGATATGCCGCCCGCAGCGATCGCGGCCTGGTGCGCGCCAACAATGAAGACTCGGTCTATGCCGGCGCGCGGTTGTTGGCCTTGGCCGACGGCATGGGTGGCCACGCGGCCGGGGAGGTCGCATCCCAGCTGGTGATCGCCGCCCTCGCCCACCTCGACGACGACGAACCCGGCGGCGATCTGCTGGCCAAACTCGACACGGCCGTGCGGGCCGGCAACGCCGCGATCGCCGCGCAGGTCGAGATGGAACCCGACC
>JALHRH010000336.1 GCA_022841565.1 Mycobacterium sp.
CCCGCCGCGCCCGGCTCCGCCGCGCTCGCGATCGCCACGGGACGACGGTGGCGACCCGCCGCGCCCGGCTCCGCCGCGCTCGCGATCGCCACGGGACGACGGTGGCGACCCATCTGCTGCTGCCGTGCGCGACACCTGCACCTCTCCGGGAGCCGACCTGAATCTGATGTTAGATTCAGATTTGGATCTTAGGGAGGAGGCGCGAACATGATCAAGCCGCACAACCCCAACAGCGAGTTCGAGCTCGGCGGAATAAACCACGTTGCGCTGGTGTGCTCGGACATGGAACGCACGGTGGACTTCTACAGCAACATCCTCGGCATGCCGCTGATCAAGTCGCTCGACCTACCCGGTGGTGCGGGTCAGCACTTCTTCTTCGATGCCGGCAACGGCGACTGCGTCGCGTTTTTCTGGTTCGCCGAGGCGGCCGACCGGGTGCCGGGCATCTCGTCACCCGGCGCGCTGCCGGGTTTGGGAGACATCACCAGCGCGGTAAGCACGATGAACCACCTAGCCTTTCACGTGCCGGCCGACAAATTCGACGCCTACCGGCAGCGTCTGAAGGACAAAGGCGTGCGGGTGGGCCCGGTGCTCAACCACGACGAGAGCCCAATGCAGGTGTCCGCCACGGTGCACCCCGGGGTGTACGTGCGGTCCTTCTACTTCCAGGATCCGGATGGCATCATGTTGGAATTTGCCTGCTGGGTAAGGGAATTCAACCAATCGGACACACCGGCGGTGCCCAAGACCGCGGCTGATCGCTGCCCTCCGAAAGCCCCGCAGCTGTAGCGCGATGAGGGTGTCACGAAATACAAGAAATCAGCGCGCCGACGTAGGTGCCGGAAGTGGCGGCAAGGGTCACGCGGAGCGGTGAGTCGACATTGCAGTGGGCATGTGGCGACGGGGACCGCCTCACTCTGTTTATCCAGCTCGGTGTCCGCCCGGGACCCCGCGATGGCGGTCGTTTGAACAACTTCTTGGCTCAGTCAGGGCCTAGCCCCCGATACTTTGAACGTGACCAAGGGCATTCTTACCGACGAACAGATCGAGGCGCTGACCCCGCAGCAGCGGCGGGAGTTGATCACCCGGCTGGAAAGGCCCGTGAGCGAACTCGCGGACCCTGAGGTCCTGGCTAGGATGCGGCGCATCCGGCTTGGTCTGATCGTCGTCGGCTTGATCGCGATGATCCCGTGGATCGGCTACCTGTCGGTCACACTGCCGCAGAAATACGTGGCCCACAACTGGCCGGCCACGTGGATCGGCTTCGACATCCTGTTGCTCGGGTTCATGGCGGCCACCGCGGTGCTGGGATTCCTGCGCCGCCAGTTGATCGTGCTCACGGGTTTCACCACCGGTGTACTGCTGATCTGCGACGGGTGGTTCGACGTCATGACCGCGAGACCGGAAGACGCCGCCGTTTCGGTGGTCACCGCGGTGCTGATCCAGGCGCCGATGGCATTCCTGCTGATTTCCGGTGCGTTACGAATTGTGCGTCTGACGTGGCTGCGTCTGTGGCTGAACCCCGAGATGCGCGCATGGCAGGTGCCGCTGATGCCGTAGTGGGTTGGTAGAGGCTCGGCTCGGTCAGCTCGACCAGCAGCGAGGCCAGATGGTCGGCAAGTTCGTCGGGTGTCATCTCTACCTCACCGGTGAGCCACGCGCTCAGCGTCTGCCCGACGCCGCCGACGGCAAAGTGCGCGGCCGCCTTGACGTATTCGTTTGCCGGTGCGCGCAACGTGTCGATGGCATGCTGGCCGGACAGCAGGGCGAACAGCGCGCTCGACTCCGCGCGCTTACGCATCACCACGGCGTTTGCCAGTTGCGTGCTGAAGAGTAGGCGCCCGATGCGCGGGTCGCCGGCGATGGTTCGCACCACGTTGACCATGCTGGCGCGAGGTTGCTCGTCCCGCGGTACCGCGGCGACCGCGGCCTGCGTGGTAGCGGCCAACTCGGCGATCACCCGGTCGTAGACGCGCTCGACGAACTCGTCTTTGTCGCTGAAGCTCTCGTAGAAGTACCGGGCCGACAGGCCGGCGCGTAGACAGACGCTGCGGACCGTCAGTTCGGGCAGGTCCTCTTCGGGGGCGCCGAGCAGATCCAGGCCGGCTGCCAACAATTGATTGCGGCGCGCGGCCAGTCGCTCGGCGGCCTCGACGCCGCGATACGGCCGCGCGCTCGGGGGCGTCATGGAATCCATCTTGACATCGGCGGGCGGCATCGGCCACTATCAGGAAACACGCGTTGTCAAATTATGGCGCGATTGCCAGGAGTCGACGATGACTATCGAACAGATGGTGCGCCAGCGCACTCCTCATGTCGAGCGCCCGATATCCGACCCACCGCGGCCGCAGCGGAAAAAGCGGCGGCGGATCGCTGCCGACTACGGCCTAATGGGCGTGGCACTGCTGGCCGGCCCGGCCAATGTGATCATGGAACTGTCACGTCCCGGCGTCGGCCATGGGGTGGCGGAAAGTCGGGTCGAGAGCGGGCGCATCGACCGCCATCCCATCAAGCGGGCGCGCACCACGTTCACCTACATCGCAGTGGCGAACGCCGGCACCGACACCCAGAAGGCGGCCTTTCGTCGTGCCGTCAACCGCGCGCACGCGCAGGTCTATTCGACACCCGACAGCCTGGTTTCCTACCACGCTTTCGATCCCGAACTGCAGCTCTGGGTCGCGGCCTGCATCTTCAAGGGCAGCATCGACGTCTTTCGGATCTTTGTCGGCGAGTTGGACGACGACGACGCCGACCGCCTGTACCGCGACGGCATGACGATCGGCACCACATTGCAGGTGCCACCAGACATGTGGCCAGCAGATCGGGCGGCTTTCGACAGGTACTGGCAGGAGTCGTTGGACAAGGTGCACATCGACGACACCGTGCGGGAATTTCTGTATCCGATTGCGGTGTCGCGGATTCGCGGTGTCCGGCTACCGGACTGGCTGCGTACCCGATCGGAAGGTTTCAGTTTGCTGATCACCGGCGGCTTTCTGCCGCAACGGTTCCGCGACGAAATGCGGCTGCCGTGGGACGACGCCAAACAGCGGCGGTTCGATCAGCTGATGGCGGTGATCGGAACGGTGAACGGTCTGCTGCCGAAGGTGATCCGGCAGTTCCCCTTCAACTTGATGCTGTGGGACCTCGACCGCAGGATCAGAACGGGTCGTGCGCTGGTGTAGCCAGAGCCAAGGGCCTTCACGCCATTTTCCGCTTTGCCACTCCGTCACCCCGCCCCCGGCTGGCGTCCTCGCTCGATAACCGCCGTCTCGCGGCCGGTTTGTATGCCTTCGGCATGGGTCGGCTCGAACCATATTGAAAACGATTGTCAAAATCAGTAATCTCCAAAGCCAGATCTCGGCGTTGGAGGGGTGTTCGGTATGGCCACGATGTGGATGGCGGCGCCACCTGAGGTGCACTCGACTATGCTCACCAGCGGCCCCGGCCCCGGCGCCCTCTTGTCGGCTGCTGCCGCGTGGTCCGCGCTGAGCACCGAGTACACCGAGGTAGCCGATGAATTGCTGGCACTGCTGGCCGCGGTTCAAGGCGGCGCCTGGGAAGGTCCGAGCGCAACGCAGTATGTGGCCGCCCACCAGCCGTATCTGGCGTGGCTGACGCAGGCCAGCGCACGCAGCGCGAATGCGGCTGCACAGCACGAGACGGCGGCGGCCGCGTACATCGGTGCTCTGGCGGCAATGCCGACCATGGTCGAGTTGGCGGCCAACCACGCGATACACGGGGTGCTGGTGGCGACCAACTTCTTCGGCATCAACACCATCCCGATTGCGCTTAACGAGGCCGATTACGTGCGGATGTGGATTCAGGCCGCAACCACGATGGCGACGTACGAAACGGTGTCGGGCGCGGCGGTCGCGTCGTCAACAGAGACCGCTCCGGCCCCCGAGATCGTCGCTGCCGAAGACGACCACGGCCACGACGACGAAGAGCACGAGCATGAAGAAGGGGAGCACGACGACCACGAGGGCCACGACCACGGGAATCCCACCGTCCTGGATTACTTCATTGCGGATGTGCTGCGCACGCTTACGAACAATCAGTTCGACTGGGATCCCCTCGAGGGCACCGTGAACGGAATCCCGGCACACGACTACACAGACGCCACGCAACCGATCTGGTGGGGTGTTCGTGCCGTCGAACTGAGCTCGCAAGCTCAAAACTTTGTCGGTCAGCTGTCCACGGATCCGTACGGAGCCATCTGGTTTTTGATCGAGATCGCCTTGTTGGACTGGCCCACCCACATGCTGCAAATCGTGCAAGCGGTCACCTCTCCGCAGGTGATCGCGGCTGCGCTCGGTGCCGCCGTTTCCAACTTGGGGTCGGTCGCGGGCCTGGCGGGCCTGGCTGGACTGGCGGGGACACCGCCGGTGGCCATTCCTACCCTGCTGCCACCAGTGCCTGCTGTGCCGTTGTTGCCGGTAGTCGCTGTGGCCCCGAGTGTGGTCGCGTCAGCCGCGCCCCCTGCGCCGGCTCCGGCACCCGCGCCCACGGCGAGCACCGTTGCCAGCGCTGCGCCGGCACCGGCACCGGTGGCCGGCGGGCCCGCCGCCGGCTTCGGCTATCCCTTCCTGGTGGGCGGTGGCCCTGGCATCGGGTTCGGCTCCGGCATGAGCGCCAGCGCGAGCGCCAGCCGGAAGGCATCGGAGCCCGACCTGGCTGCGGTGGCGGCTGCGGCAGCTGCTCGTGAGCAGGCCCGCGCGCGTCGGCGTCGTCGCACCATGCTGCGCGACCATGGCGACGAGTTTGCGGACATGAATGTCGATGTCGACCCGGACTGGGGCGCACCCGGCGACCGCGAGCCGGTGGCTTCGCAGGTCGGCGCCGGCAGGTTCGGTTTCACCGGCACGGTGCGGAAAGAATACGTTGGCGATGCGGCGGGACTGACCACGCTGGCCGAGGACGAATTCAGCGGCGGCCCCACCGCGCCGATGTTGCCGAGCAGCTGGGATCCTGACGGGCATTGAGGCGCGCGTAGGGTCGGTCGAGTGCGAAGTGAACGTGACAGCTGGGACATCACTACGAGTGTCGGATCGACGGCGCTGTTCGTCGCGACCGCGCGGGCGTTAGAGGCCAAGAAAACCGATCCGCTGGTCGTCGACCCGTATGCGGAACTGTTCTGCCGGGCTGTCGGCGGTTCCTGGGCCGACGTGCTCGACGGTACGGCGCTCGACCATGAGCTGCTCAGCGATGACTTCGGCCAGCATTTCGTCAACTTCCAGGCCGCGCGCACCAAGTACTTCGACGCCTATTTCGAGCGTGCCGCCGCCGCCGGGGCGCGCCAGGTGGTGATCTTGGCGGCCGGATTGGATTCGCGGGCCTACCGGTTGCCGTGGCCGGAGGGAACCATTGTTTACGAGCTGGATCAACCGCAAGTCCTCGACTTCAAACGGGAGGTGCTCGCCGAGCACGGCGTGCAATCGCGTGCCCAACGTCGTGAGATCGCCGTCGATCTCCGCGACGATTGGTCAACAGCGCTGCAGGACGAGGGCTTTGATTCCACCCGGTTTTCCGCCTGGATCGCTGAGGGGCTGCTGATCTATCTGCCGGCCGCCGCGCAGGAGCAGTTGTTTACCGGCATCGACGCGTTGGCCAGCCTCGGCAGCCATATCGCCGTCGAGGACGGAGCTCCGATGCCACCGGACGAATTCGAGGCCAAGGTCGAAGAAGAACGCGCCGCTTCAGACGAACGTCCGTTCTTCCAGTTGGTCTACAACGAACGTTGCGCCCCGGCCGCCGAGTGGTTCGGTGAGCATGGGTGGACGGCGATCGGAACGCCGTTGAACGACTACCTGCGGGAGGTCGGTCGGCCGGTGCCCGATGCAGCCTCCGAGGCAGCGCCCATGTTCGCCCGCAACACGCTGGTGAGTGCCGCCAAGCCATAGCCGCTGCTGCGCTTGGTCTGAGGTGCAGCAGAATTCGACCATACGTCGGGAACTTTTCCTGCTCCGGGTGCGACCACTTGTTCTGGGCGCCGGATCTGACGCCCACCCCACCCGGTATTGTTAATGAAAATCATATTCAGTAGGCTTTCGTGAGCCTGGACCCGCAGCGTTTGTAGCAGCGGAAACGCGCAGGTCAGCAGCTTCGAGACGGGAGTTTGAGTGGCAAATCACGCGGAATGGGCCGCCTCGACAGTTAGCTTAGGGAATGCTAACTTCGTGTGGCTAACCTCGACGGGAATTTGCCAATGGCGACCTTGACTTCAGGAGATGGCGCGGGCGTGGATCGC
>JALHRH010000337.1 GCA_022841565.1 Mycobacterium sp.
GTCCGCGCCGCCAGCCACACCCACTCTGATTCGTGGGCCGTTGTGGTCCAAAGCTTTTGACCATTAATCACCCAGTGGTCACCATCCCGCACGGCGCGGGTCCGTAACGACGCGAGATCAGAACCCGCCTCCGGTTCGGAGTATCCAAGGCAGAAGTTCATCTCGCCGGCCGCGATGATCGGCAGGAACTTCTGCTTCTGATCCTCGGTGCCGTGGCGCAGTATCGACGAGCCGAGGAGCATCACCGAACCCAACGGTTTAGCGACGCCGACGCGGTGGTACGTCGCCTCCTCGTTGAGCAAGACCTGCTCGGCCAGGGTCGCGTTTCGTCCGCCGTACGCGGGCGGCCAGGCAAAACCGAACCAGCCCTTGTCGGCCATCGCGGCCACCGTGGGTTTGTCGACAAACGCCGGGCGCAGTGCTCTGTCCCGTGCGTGGTGGTCGGCGATGAATTGCCGGAACTCGCGTCGGAAGGACTCGCCGGGTTCGCCGAGATCGGCTGCCGGCAAGCGGGAGAGCGTCTCAACGAGGACGTCACCGACTGAGCCCCCGCCGAGGTGGATCGTGGAGAGCATGGTGACGTCAGCATGCACCCGCCTGAACAACCACGGCGCAGGGTGCTCCGCGAAATAGCCGATCGCCGCCAGCGTGTGGTGCGCGCCCAGTTGCACCTTTGGCGCGATCGCTGCGGTATGGGCGACGGCGATCTCGGCCGCGAGCACCGCGGTGTCCGAGCCGGTCTGCAACGCGGCGACCGCGTCGGCGAGCAACAGGTTCGCCGAACGGATGTCGATCTGACACTGCGCCGCGCGCTGCTGCACCGCACCGAAGCTGCCGATCGCCTTGCCGAATTGCTGACGCGTCTTGGCATGCTCGATGGCCATCTCATGCGCGTACTCAGCGGCGGCCAGCGCCCGAGCCGCCTTGCCGAGCCGCGTCAGAACCAGCGCTCGATCGGCCTGTCCGGCATCAATGTCCCGCTCCGCACTGATGTTGCCCAGCGTGACCTGACTCCATGCCGGGATGGCTAGGCCCGGCAAGGACTTTGACTCGGTGATCGAGCGCAGCTCGGCACGCCCGCCGGCGTTGGGAATGATCACCACATGGGTGGCTGCGCTGCCGCTGTCAATCGGCGACGCTGCGTCGCCGGTGATGACTACCCGCACGTACCCGCCCGCCACACCCACATCCGGGAACAGCTCCGCTGTCGCGTAGCCGTCGAGGATCGGCAGCGGACACGCCGCTCGACCCAGCCGCCGCGTGGCCGCCACGGCGAGGTCGAGTGCCTGAGCCGAACCGAGCTCGAACCAACCCTGATCGACCGCAGCCGACCATAATTCGCCAAGGTCTACGGTGCCGGCGGCCGTCGCGTCTCCCCAAAACTTGGCAATGACGCTCGCGACGGAATCGTCGAACGCAGCCAGTTCTTCGTTCACGTGCTCATGTGCTCATGTGCTCCGCCACATCCAGGCGCGTCCCGCAGCCGACGTGATGCTTCCGCAGCCATGGCCCCGGCTCCCTGATTACCGACGTCGATCGTCCGATATGTACGAAACAACCCAAGCTTTCGCGCGAACACCTGGACCGCCTCGCGTTGATAGCATACTAGGTTATAATTCTAGTCCGCGGTATCCACCCGCCGGCGAGCATCGCAGTGAGACACCTGAGGTCGTCACAAACAGAACACGGGAGCGAGGGCGAACAGGCATGCACATGACAAGCGCAGAGATGGCGGAGCGTATCGCCGGCCGCACGTTGGTCGACCTGATCGCCGATACCGTGTCGGAGCGAGGTGATGCCCCCGCGCTGCACTCGAAGAATCCGGACGGTGGTTGGTCGACGCTGTCGTGGAACGACTACATCCGCTCCGCATGCTCAGTCGCGGCGGGTCTACGGAAGTTGGGCGTCCGACGCGGCGATCGAGTCGCAATGATGCTGCGCAACCGGGCCGAGTGCAACATCACCGACACTGCCGGGATTCTTCTCGGAGCAACCATGACGTCGATTTACTTGACGTCGTCGAACAGCCAGGTCGAATGGCTTCTCCAGCATTGCGAGGCCGGCGTGATTCTGGTTGATGGCGAACAGGTCGAGCGGATCAAGCAGATCAGGTCGCAGGTTCCGTCGTTGCGGACGATCATCTGCGTCGATGAGACCGCCGACACCGACGAGTCGGTCGTGCATTTCTCCGACCTACTCGACGAGCCGCCCATCGCACTCGACGAGGCCAGGGCACAGGTGCAACCCGACGACATTGCCACCATCATCTACACCTCCGGCACAACCGGACGGCCGAAAGGCGCCCAGCACAGTCATCGCAGTGTCGTTTCGGGGGTGGAGTCGGTTCTGCTGGCCTTCGGCACCGGCTGGATGCACAAACGGGTCATCAGTTATCTCCCGATGGCTCATGTCGCCGAACGAATGTTCTCCCATTACGTCGGGTTGCGGACAGGTTCGAAGGTCTACTTCTGCCCCGATCTGACCGCGATCGGTAGCTACTTGCTTGAAGTCCGGCCCAACATCTTCTTCGGTCCGCCGCGGATCTGGGAGAAGTTGTGGGCCGCCGCGCAAGCCATGTCGAGAGGGACGCCCGACCCCGCGGGCACGGAATTGCGCCGAGCCCTGGACGTTGGACTCCAGGCAGTTCGTGCACGCACCGAAACCGGATCAATACCAGCCGATTTGGAGATCGCGTTGGCCGAGGTGGAGCCCGCGCGTAAACGCATTGCCTCGGCCCTGGCGCTGGATACCATCGAGATCGCGCTCACCGCGGCCGCGTCGATGCCCGCTGATGTTCTCGACGGAATGGCCGCGCTTGGTGTCGAGCTCGCCGACGCGTACGGGATGACCGAGTTCATCGGTGGTGTCTGCTCGCCGCACGATCCGCGCCGTGGAACTTTGGGCCGGCCGTTCCCCGGTGTCGATCTGCGGATTGCCGCCGACAACGAAATCGAGATGCACGGGCCGCAGGCGTTCGTCGGCTACCTCAACGATCCGGAGCAGACGAACGCAGCATTCACCGATGACGGATGGTTTCGCACCGGCGACTTGGGTCGTGTCGACGAGGACGGGTACCTGGTACTGATCGGCCGCAAGAAAGACCTCATCATCACCGCGGGCGGGAAGAACATTGCTCCGCAGCCGATCGAAACCGCCATCTCAAGCCACCCGCTGGTCTCCACCGCCGTGGTCGTCGGAGAAGCACGAAAGTTCCCCGCCGCGCTGATCGTGCCCGATCCGCTGGAAATCGTTGCCTGGGCGCAGCGCCTCGGAAAGGACACAACCGATCCGGTCGCCCTGATGTCCGACCCCGACCTCCGGGACGAAATCCTCAGGCACTTGGACGAGGTCAACCAGGCGCTGGCCAGGGTGGAGCAAGTCAAACGGATCAAGGTTCTGCCCGAGGTGTGGGGGCCGGATTCGGATGTGATGACGCCCACCTTGAAGGTGAAGCGAGCCGTCGTGCTGGAGAAATATGCGAAGGCGATCGAGGATCTCTATGCCGCGGACGAGCAACTTGCCGCCTCGGCGCCGAGCGCGTCGTAACGCCGAGCCACTCCAATGCGTTCGCTGTCGACCCTCGACACCCTGTTCGTCTCGCTCGACACCGCCCGTTGGCCGCTCCATGGCGGTGGTGTGTTGGTCTTGGATCCCAAGACGTCACCCAATCCAGTGACATTCGACGTGCTCAAGCAACACCTGCAAAGCCAGCTGCCGGCGATGCCACCGCTGCGGCGCCGGCTCATTCGGACACCCTTCGGACTCACCGAACCCGTCTGGGCGGAGGATCCCGACTTCACCATCGACCGCCATGTGCACCGTATCGCCGTGCCAGCGCCGGGCGGTGCTGCCGAGCTGCGCGAACTCGTCGCGCAGTTGGGCGATCCCCCGTTGGACGAATCCCGTCCGCTGTGGGACGCGTGGTTCATCGAGCGGCTCAAGCACGGCCGAATTGCGCTGTTCATCAAGATGCATCACGCATACGTCGACGGCATGGGCGGCCTGGACATGTTGTCGCATCTGATGACGACCTCACCGGACACCCCGCACGAGATACCGGCCGATCACTGGAAACCGGATCGGATACCGACCGGTCCGGAACTGTTGCTGCGAGCGATGCCGAACCTTGTCACACGACCCCTACGAGCAGCGCGTGCAGGAACGGGGCTGGCGCGAGCGGTTGGCCCCGGCCCGTTTTTGTCGCTATTCCGTCGAGGCGACAGGCCGGACCCACCCGCCAAGACGACAGGCATGCCGTTCAGCTGCCCTCACGTCTCGCTCAGCGAGGTCTCCCCTGGGCAGATCCGGCGCGCGATGGGTTGGATTGAGGTACCGATGGACGACATCGCCACGGTGCACGACGCGTTCGGCGTGAAGTTCAATGATGTCGCGCTGGCCATGGTGACAGGTAGCCTGCGCAACTATCTCCTTGAGCGAGCCGAACTGCCAGACGAGCCGCTAACGGCAGTCAATCCGGTGAACATGCGGCATGGGACCGCCGAACGTGCTGTCGAGAACCGCTTTTCGCTCCTGACTCCCCTTCTGCCGACGCACATTCCGGATCCTGTCGAGAGGCTCGAGAACATCTCGGCCGCGATGGGCAAGGCCAAGTCGGGTCTTCAGCATGCTGGCACCAATCCCGTCGAGAACCTTTTCGATCTGGTCACGCCGGGCACCCTCGAGCTCGTGATGCACGCATTGACGAGGAATCTGGTGCCCGAGTTGCCGCCGGTGTTCAACCTCTGTGTCACCAACATCGCGACATCAACAGAACCACGCTTCATCTGCGGGGCCCGTATCGACGAGTTCTACATCATGATGATGCAGGCGCTCGGCGTCGGACCGGTGTGCGCGGTAATCACTTATGCGGGAAAAGCCTTTTTCTCCTTCACCACGAACCGCGACCTGGTGCCGGATGCCCAACGGCTTGCCGACGGCCTGCTGGACGAACTCGAGACACTCCGCAAAGCGGCCGCCGAGCGCGGATCCCATTAGCCGAGTTCGGGCATGATTTCTGTGCATTTCATCGAGTGCGCGGCGCTCGCTTGTTCGTCCGTGAGTCACTGTGCCCCTCACCGGCGTTGCCCAGGTGGGTGTAGGACAGACCGTGCCGCTGAGCCAGAGTGGGAGGCAGATCACGCGCTTCCCACATCGCGCGTACGGTTCCTTGGATGGCTTGCGGGCGGCGGGCTGCGATTTCAGCAGCCAATTCCGCTGCCCGTGCGCGTAATTGACCGTCAGCAACGATCTCCGTGACGAGTCCCACCCGCAATGCGGTCTGGGCGGTAAGACGTTCCTCGCTGCCCAACAGCGCCCAGCGCATCACCTCGCCGTAGGGAACGCCGAGAGCCAGCATGCCCATCGGCTCCAACGCCGACACCGCGCCGGCGTTGGCGTGCGGATCGAAGAATACGGCTGATTCAGAGCAGATCGCGAAGTCGCTTTCGTTCACGAAATACATTGCGCCACCGGCAATCATGCCGTGCAGCGCCGCGATCACCGGCTTCCATACTTTGTGCGCCTTGGGTCCGAGCAGTGTGCCGGGGTCCTCCTGATTGAAGATCGGCTCGTCAGCCCACCAGACACCCTCGGCGACATCGATGCCCGTGCAGAACGCCCGATCGCCATTGCCGCGCAGCACGGCAACCCTGATGTCCTCGTCTTCACGCACCCGCTCCCACACGGAAACCATTTCGTCGGCCATGCGTTTGGTGAAACTGTTCATCCGATCGGGGCGGTTCAACGTCACGGTCGCTACGTGGTGGGCCACCTCGAACTCTATGGTGTTCAGTTCCGGCATGTCTGTCATGCGTGCTCCTCGCTACGAACCGTGAAATTAGGTCTGCCGCCGCTTCGTGCGGCCCTGCTCACACCGCAGCGGGCAGGCCGCAATCGCCTGCACTATGTCGTACGTATTCATTTATGTAGCCGTATCCGCCATGGACCCAGCACGCATGAGTGCAGGATATAAAAGTCTTGGAGCCCTTGATGATCCAGTCGGCCGTTGCCGCGCCTCCGTCGCGTACCGCCGAAGAACGAATACCAGCGAGGCCGCCGCCAGCGCCTGGTTCGCGACCGGCCTGTACTCGTCTGCCACCACGTAGGCAGAGTGGTCGACGCTACGGTCTCGGTCCCACTTTCGACGTTGGGGATCACCC
>JALHRH010000338.1 GCA_022841565.1 Mycobacterium sp.
GCACCCGCACCGTCGACCTGTGCCGCCTTCAACAGGTCCTCGGGCACCAGCGCCAACCCGGCCAGCAGCAACAGCGCCATGAACGGTGTCGTCTTCCACACCTCGGCCAACACCACCACGCCCAGTGACGGAATCTGTTGGGTCAGCGGCGCAGTCCCGTCGGGCAGCAGGTTCGCCAGGTAGCCGGTGCCCGGCGTCCAGGCGTAGTACCAGCCGTACGACGCGACCACCGTGACGATGCCGTACGGGATCAGTACCGCGGTGCGCACCAGTGCTCTGCCGATCAGCGTGCGGTGCATCACCAGCGCCAGGGACAGACCCAACACGAACTCCACCGTCACCGAGACCACGGTGATCCCCAACGTCACGCCCAACGCGGTCCACCAGTAACGGTCGGTCAGGATCGTCTGGTAATTGCCCAGCCCGACGAACGCGGTGTCATTGGGAGTGGCGAGGTTGTTGCGCTGCAGGCTCAACCACATCGCGTAACCGATCGGGTAGGCAGTCACCGCCAGCATCAGCGTCAACGCGGGGGCGATGAGCAGGTAGGCGAGACGCCGTTCGGTCACGGCAGCAGGCCTTTGCCGTCGATGGCTTTCTGCACCTGCACCACGAGTTCGTCTGCGGTGCGTTCCGGATCGATCGCCGTGATTGGGCTCAGCGCCGACGCCAGCCGGATAGACACCGCCTGATATGCCGGTGTCGCGGGCCGTACCGCGGCGTCGGTGAGCTGCTGGCGGATGGTGCCGTACATCGGATATTTCGCCTGGAACCGCGGGTCGGAGTAGAGCGACGTCCGCACCGGGGGAAGTCCGCCCTCGATCGCGACGTACTTCTGGTTCTGCAGATTGCGCACGCACCGGACCGCCTCGAATGCTTCGCCGCGATGACGGGTGGTACTGGCCACCGCCAGATTCAACCCACCGATTGTCACCTTGGCCCGTTGTCCGGGCTCCACCGCGGGGTAGCGCGCGAAACCGAACACCTGCTGGCTGGCGGCATATGCGAGGTTGAACTGTTCGTCGCTGGGCGCGAACGTGCCGACACCGTCGATGCTGCCGGCCATTTCGGGCTCGCGATTCAGCGGCAGAAAGGCCACACCGCCTTTGACCGCGTTCTCCAGCATGGAGGCCAGCACGTAGGGCCAGTTCACCTCCAGCGCCGCCCTGCCCTGCTCGACCGCCAGCCGCGCGGCGCCCTCGTCGCTGCGGGTGATCGACGGATCGGCCCCGGGTGCGGTGGCCACCGATCTGAGGATCCGCAGGGCCCTCACCGTGGCGGCGCGATGTTCGGGGGTATCCGTCAGCGTGACGCGCTTGCCGTCCTCGGACAGCACCTGCCCGCCGGCGCTGACCAGCAGCGTGTTGAACCACACCACCAGCCCTTCGGCCTCGTTGGCCTGCACGGCGATCCAGCTGGGCTGACCGGCCGCATGCAAGCGAGCCGCCTCTGCCACCATGGCGGCCCAGTCACGCGGCGGTTGACGCACCAAATCTGCTCGATACCAAAGCAATTGGGTGTTCGTGGTGACGGGCGCGCCGTACAGACGGTGGTTCCAGGTCGCCGTCTTGAGCGGACCCGGCAGGGTGTCGCCGGTGGCGTCGGTCTCGGTCAGGCCGGACGGGTCCTCGGACAGTGGCAGCGCCCACCCCGCTTCGGCGAACTCAGCGGTCCACACCACGTCGAGCGCCATCACGTCCAGGGTGTCGTCGTGCCCGGTCAGCCGCCGGGAAAGCTGGAGCCGTTGCTGATCGGGCGATCTGGCCAGGCTCACGTGCCGCACGACGTAACGGCCACCCGCTTGTTCCGTGCAGCGCTGCGCGACCGCGGTGAACGTCGCCCCGTCGGTGGCCGGCGTGTAGAAGCTGATCACCACACCGTGACCCCCGGACCCGCAGGCCGAAAGGACCGACGCGGTGGTCAACGCCGCCAGCATGGCCGCCCCCCACCGCCGCACGCGACGGTTCACCTCTCAGATCGCCAGACGCGCCAGCAGATCTCGGGCTTTCTCTGCGTTCTGCGGGTCGCAGAGCACGTCGTAGCGGCCGGCCACCAATTGCATGGTGGAGCTGAAGTCCCTGGTGCCACGCGCCATGGCGTACGGGACGGCCGAGGTGATCAGTCCGAAGAAAACACCCGCGACCAGACCGGTGAGCAGTGCGCCCCACGGGTTCGGGCTGAAAAAGCCGAGCACCAGGCCGATGAACAAACCGAGCCAGGCGCCGCTGAGCACTCCACCTCCGAGCACCTTGCCCCAGGTCAACCGGCCGGTCACGCGTTCCACCTGCATCAGATCGACACCGACAATGGTCACCTGCTGAACCGGAAACTCCTGCTCGGAGAGGTAGTCGACAGCGCGCTGGGCCTCGGCGTAGGTGGGGTACGAGCCGACCGGCCAGCCCTTGGGCGGCGTCGGCAATCCGGGCACGTTGCGCCGACCCGCAGCTCCACCGGCGGGTGGTTGTCCGGGTTGGAATGGGCTAGTCATCGGTACCTCATTCTTTTCCTGATTCTCCTCCGCCCGCCTTTACGCTAGCCATCGTTGCATCTCGGCAACCAGGGCGCACCTTCCACACCGGCGCGAGCCACACATTTCACCCCGCCGGCGCCTGCCCAGGCCCCACGTCGCCGCCCTCCCCGGCGCCGGTCCATACGATACGTTCATCACCATGACAGCTCCCGGCGACTCCACCGGCGAGGGCAACGACCGCCCGCCCGAGCCCCCGTCAGGCGGCTCGCAACCCGCTGAGCAGCCGGTTTCTGACGCTCCGTGGGCGTCGCCGTCGTCCTACCCCGTCGTGGACTACCCGCCTCCGGCGGATTACCCGCCCAGCCAGGAGGGCTCGCTGCCCGGCTACCCGGACTCGGCGGCTGACTACCCACCTGGCCCGGCGGCCGGCTACCCGCCCGACCCGGCGACTAGCTATCCGCCGGCCGGCTACCCGCCTGGCCCGGCTGGCTACCCGTCATTCGGCCACCCACCGCCCGGGTACCAGCCGTACGGCGCGCCACCCCAGGGATTTGCCGGCTACAGTGGACCCGCACCCTTTCCGGCGCCGCCACCCATGCCGGGCCCCTACGGGGCGTATCCGGGCGGCTACCACCCGGGGCCGGACTACGGCAGCGGTTATGGTGCGATGCAGACCGGCACGAACACCATGGCGATCATTTCGCTGGTCGCCGGCATTGTCGGGGTCTTCTGCTTGCATCGGCTCGATCGTGGGCGTTGGGTGCGGCATCGTCGGAATCAACCAGATCAAGCAAACCCGCGAAGAAGGCTTTGGCCTCGCGGTAGCCGGCATCGTGATCAGCGCGGCAACCCTGATGGTCTACTTCATCGCGGTGATGTTCAGCATCGGCTCGCGCTGAGATACCGCAACCACCTGGCTCAGCGGGCGCCGATCTCCGCTACCAGCCAGCGGTGCAGGCCCGCAAGCCTGCTCAGTCGCGCCGCGCAGAAATCCGTCAGACCGCCCGTCGATACCTCCTCGGGCAGCGGTTCAGCCCATCGGAGCTGAAACATCGCCTTGTGCCGCAACAGGTCGGCGCCCGGGTGATGGGGCGGGAACGGGGCGGGAACGCGTTTGAGGTCGGCGCCGGCGATCTCGACGTCGGCGGTGGCGCGTTTGATGTCGCCGATCAGCCGGGGTAAATCTGCTCCGGCGGGGCTGTCGCCGACCACCGTGCGCCAGTGGCTGGTCGACGCGAAAGATACGCCGGCCGCGAAACCGATTTGGCCGGGGTCAAGCCGCAGGAACAGGGTGGGCGCCGTCTTTTTAGGTGTCCCTTCCCACCAGCGGAACAACAGGTGGTCCTTATAGCGCGGGCCGTGTGGGTCGAAACGCAGGTCGCGCTGAATGGGAGCGATGGAGCCGTTGACCTTCGGTTCGGCAATGAGGCCAGCCGAGACCTGCTGGGTCAGGCGTGCGCCCAGATCCTCGACCAGATCGCGGGCGGGGTCCAGCACATAGGTCTGCCAATCGGACCGCGCAGCGGCAAAGCCGGCCGCGTCCAGGGTGGGGAGCCGAGCGAGCAGCGCCAGCCCGGCTGGTGCAAAGCCGCCGAATGTCATTTAAGACGGCTTACGAAGAGGCGAGCCTCGTTCATCAGCGCGGTCCATCTCGCCTCATCGCGATCATCGACGAGGACCCACTCCCGGAAGGTACGGCCGGCAGGGGCAAACGGCTTGCCCACGCCGGCGCCGATGAGTTCTTCGACCCGATGTCGCGGTAGTTTGACGATGAGGTCGCCGGTGCGATGGTCGCACGAGGCGAAGAACTCGCCATCCACCCGCAAGCAGGGAAAGCCCATCATCGTGCCGGGTGCGACCCCGGGTTCAGCCAGCGCCGCGACCGCGACGTCATCGAAAAACGCGGATGGCCTCTCAGGCATCTGTGGTCTCCCATCCGTCATGCATTGGGCATTCGGTTGCCGGCCGAATCGCGCCCGGTGCATCGGCATCATAGTCGCGCCGGCAAAGCCGGCAAGCGAGTTGCCGCATCATGGTGCCCAGGCACCGACGTCATCCCCGCATCAGACGTCGGAGCGCGCTCGCGTCGAAGATGAGCCGAATGGTTGCGGTCTGTCGTCACGCAGCCAGCCGACTGGGGGTACCGGCATCCGTCTGTCATTCCATGGCCCCGCGCGTCAGGTGCCTCCGGATGGCGTCGAGGAATCAATCGTCGCCAAGCTGATGCCCGCGCTCATAAGCCGCGGCGCCACGCCCGCCGAAGCAGCGTTCCAGCATGCTGATCGGCACCGCAGGCCCCCGCTGCCTACGCTCTGTCTATGGCGTCGGTTAACAGGGTGTACGTGGCACGGCTGCCGCGGATGATGGTGCTCGGCCCACTCGGCGAATCCTTCGGACGCGTCCGCGACGTGGTGATCAGCATCAGCATTGTCCGTCAACAACCGCGTTTGCTGGGCCTGGTCGTCGACCTGGCGACGCGGCGCAGCATCTTCATACCGATCCTGCGCGTCGCCGCGATCGAGCCCAACGCGGTCACACTGCGCAGTGGCAACGTGTCGTTGCGCCACTTCGAACAGCGGCCGGGCGAGGTGCTGGCGATGGGACAGGTGCTTGACACCCAGGTCAGGGTCAACGACCCCGACCTACCGGACCTAGCTGGCGTCGACGTCGTGGTCACCGACCTGGGTATTGAGCAGACCCGGACCCGCGACTGGGTGGTGACCCGGGTGGCGGTGCGCACGCAACGTCGGCTGGGACGGCGCGGTCCGGTGCATGTCGTGGACTGGCAGAACGTGCAGGGGTTGACTCCGTCGGCCTTGGCCATGCCGGGTCAGGGCGTGGCACAACTCCTCGATCAGTTCGAGGGACGACGGGCCGTCGACGTCGCCGACGCCATCCGCGGGCTTCCCGCCAAACGCCGCTACGAGGTGTTTAAGGCGCTCGACGACAATCGGCTGGCCGATATCCTGCAGGAGCTGCCGGAACTCGACCAAGCGGAGGTCTTGACGCAGCTGGGTACCGAACGCGCGGCCGACGTGCTCGAAGAGATGGATCCCGATGACGCGGCCGATGTGCTGGGCGTGCTCAATCCGACCGACGCCGAGATGTTGTTGACCAGAATGGATCCCGACGACTCCGATCCGGTGCGAAGGCTGCTGACGCACTCACCCGACACCGCCGGCGGCTTGATGACATCCGATCCGGTGGTGCTCACCCCGGACACCTCGGTCGCCGAGGCGCTGGCCCGACTCCGCGATCCCGACCTGACCCCCGCGCTCGCGTCGATGGTGTTCGTGGCGCGCCCGCCGACCGCCACTCCGACCGGCCATTACCTGGGCTGTGTGCATCTTCAACGGCTGCTGCGCGACCCACCGGCCGAACTGGTCGGCGGCATCGTCGACACCGACCTGTTCACCCTGTCGCCGGAGACCCAGCTGGGCGCGGTCACCCGGTACTTCGCCGCCTATAACTTGGTGTGCGGTCCGGTGGTCGACGACCAGAACCACCTGTTGGGCGCGGTGACGGTGGATGACTTGCTGGACCATCTGCTACCGCATGATTGGCGGGTGGACGTCCAGCAGCTCGATCCCGCCGGCAGGCCGCCACGGTCCGGTGATGCGTTGTGAGCAAGTCGCAAACGCCGCGGCGGCTATACACCCCGCGGACCTCACGCCGCTACGCT
>JALHRH010000339.1:0-2793 GCA_022841565.1 Mycobacterium sp.
CGGCGACGGCCCCGGTCAGCGCCCGCGCCGCGGCGTCTCCTCGGCCTTGGAAAGCCGGTCGAGCAACGGATCGCGAGCCGCCTTGCCTCCGCGCAACTGCTCGCTGAACCCGGCCGACGGCTGTGGCCGCGCCTTGTCCTTGGCGGCCTTGTCGCCACCGATGGCGGCCTCGGCCGCGGCACGTGCCGCCGCAGCGCGCTCCTTCTCGGCTTCCTTCTCGTCGACGTCGAGACCAAGCTCGGTCTCCTGCGCGAGCGGCTCGGCGGCGTCTGCGCCTGCACGGATCGCCTCGATCGAGAGCCTGAATACCGTACGCGCCTCGCGCCCCTCGGCATCGCGCGCGACCACCTCGATCTCGATCTCACCGGCCAGTCCGGCCGGCGGCTCACCGGTCAGGATGCCCTGCACGCGGTCGAACTTCAGCCAGTCCGGCAGCGGCCGGCCGTCGGTGAGGCGCGCTTCGAGCACCACCACCGCCAGCGGGTCGGTATGCGCGAATGCGTCGCCCGGTATCCGCAGCACCCCGGAGCCGTCGCGTCCGAGGCGATCGCTCGAAATGCCCTGGAAAACGAACAGGCGATGCTCGCCCGCGCCTGGCATGCCCGCGGCAATCAGCGGCGCGTCCGCGGCCTGTACGCGAGCGACCGGGAATCCGGCCGAAGCGCCGCTCGCTTCCGCCAGGAACGCACGCAGCGTTTCCGGCGCCACGGGCTTTTGTCCGAGGTCGGTGCTGGTCGAGAGTCCGCCATCGGGCAGAACCTTCGCGGTCGTCGACAGGCTGCCGCCGGCGCTCTCCATCGGCCCGGGCGCGCCCGAGGCCGACTGGATCGGCCCGTTTTGCGGCCGGAACACGACCGATGCCTCACGTCCTGCATCGTCGCGGGCGATGAGGCGTACCTCGAGCTCCGCGGCCGCCTGGGTCGGGGGTGTACCGGTGAATTCGCCGGTCCGCTGGTCGAACGACATCCAGCCGGGCAGCGGCGAGCCGTCAGCCAGGGTCGCCGACAGCCGGATCACCGCCGCGCCGCTGGTATGTGCGAATGCGTCCGCCGGCACCTTGACATCCAAAGTTCCGTCCGCGGCCAGCCGGGCATCCGGCACCCCGCGGTACACATAGAGCTGGTCGTTTGGTCCGTGGATCTGGCCGGTCTGGTCGGAAACAACGGGAACGACCGCCACGGGGAAGCCTTCCTGAGCCTGGACAGCCGGGCCGGTGGCCGCGGTCGGGGGCAGAGCATTGATCCAGGCCAGGTCCGGGCTGCTGCCCCCGGTTTCGGCTGTTCCCGCGCCCACAGTGCCCGTCAGGTTCGAAGGCGCGACGGTGGCGTCGATGCCGATCGGCGAGGGCAGCGGCGTACCGCTGGTGCCGGAAGTGGGTACTGTTATGGGCGGCGCGCTGGTGCCGGAAGTGGGTACTGTTATGGGCGGCGCGCTGGTGCCGGTCGCCGTCGGGCCGGGCTCGGGCGCCGGGGGAGTCGGCGGCACCGGGAGCACCGGCGGCAGTACGGTGACCGGCGCGGTCACGTTCACCAGATAGCTCTCGCTCGCCGCCGCGATGCCGGCATTCCCGGCAGCATCCGACGAGCGGACGCTTGCTTCGATCGTGAAGTCCGCATCGGCCACCAGCTGCGACCCCGGCACACCGATGGCGAATGTGTTGCCCGCCGCCACAGTCCCGGTGTAATTTGTTCCGTTCACCACCAGGGTCACCGTGTCGCCCACCTGCGCATCCCCGCCCACCGTGCCGGTGATCGTCACCGTGCCGCCGGCTTCAGCGGCGTCGATCAGGTCATCGGCCGTGATGTTCGAGGTCAGCGTGATTCCGGGCGCCGGCGCGGTCACATCCACCGTGTAGCTTTCCGTATCCGCGCCCGTGCCCACGTTGCCCGCGGCATCGGTCGAGCTCACACTCACCTGGATCGTGAAGTCCGCATCGGCCACCAGGTCCGACCCGTTCACGTTGATCGAGAACGTGTTGCCCGCGGCCACCGTGCCGCTGTAGCTCACCCCGTTCACCACCAGGGTCACCGTGTCGCCCACCTGCGCATCCCCGCCCACCGTGCCGGTGATCGCCACCGCCGCGCCCGCTTCGGCCGCGTTGATCACGTCATCGGCCGTGATGTTCGAGGTCAGCGTGATCGTCGGCGCGGGTGCGATCAGGTCCACCATGTAGCTCTCCGTATCCGCGCCCGTGCCCAGGTTGCCTGCGGCATCGGCCTTCGAGATCGACGCCTCGATGGTGAAATCCCCGTCGGTGGCCAGGCCGGCGCCCGGTACGTTGATCGAGAACGTGTTGCCCGCGGCCACCGTGCCGGTGTACGTCACCCCGTTCACCACCAGGGTCACCGTGTCGCCCACCTGCGCATCCCCGCCCACCGTCCCGGTGATCGCCACCAGCGCGCCCGATTCGGCGGCATTGATGACGTCGTCCGGCGTGATGTTCGAGGTCAGCGTGATCGTCGGCGCCGGCGCGGTCACATCCACCGTGTAGCTTTCCGTATCCGCGCCCGTGCCCACGTTGCCCGCCGCATCCGTCGAGCTCACCGAGGCCTGGATCGTGAAGTCCGCATCGGCCACCAGGTCCGACCCGTTCACGTTGATCGAGAACGTGTTGCCCGCGGCCACCGTGCCGGTGTAATTCACCCCGTTCACCACCAGGGTCACCGTGTCGCCCACCTGCGCATCCCCGCCCACCGTCCCGGTGATCGCCACCGGAGCGCCGGCTTCGGCCGCGTTGATCACGTCATCGGCCGTAATCGCCGAGGTCAGCACCACCGTCGGCGCCGGCGCGGT
>JALHRH010000339.1:2803-6128 GCA_022841565.1 Mycobacterium sp.
ACCTGCGCATCCCCGCCCACCGTCCCGGTGATCGCCACCGGAGCGCCGGCTTCGGCCGCGTTGATCACGTCATCGGCCGTAATCGCCGAGGTCAGCACCACCGTCGGCGCCGGCGCGGTCACATCCACCGTGTAGCTTTCCGTATCCGCGCCCGTGCCCACGTTGCCCGCCGCATCCGTCGAGCTCACCGAGGCCTGGATCGTGAAGTCCGCATCGGCCACCAGGTCCGACCCGTTCACGTTGATCGAGAACGTGTTGCCCGCGGCCACCGTGCCGGTGTAATTCACCCCGTTCACCACCAGGGTCACCGTGTCGCCCACCTGCGCATCCCCGCCCACCGTCCCGGTGATCGCCACCGGAGCGCCGGCTTCGGCCGCGTTGATCACGTCATCGGCCGTAATCGCCGAGGTCAGCACCACCGTCGGCGCCGGCGCGGTAGTGTCGACCGTGTAATTGGCGCTGGTCGCCGCCGTGCCCGTGTTCCCCGCAACGTCGGTGTACGTGGTCGCCAGGCTCACCACGTTCGTCGCATCCTCGATGCTCGCGGTGGGCGTGAAGGTCCCGGTCCAGGTGATCCCGCCGTCCGAGGAGCTCAGGGCCGACAAGGTGCCGTTCTGCACCGTCACGTCCGCGTTCGAGAACCCCGTCACCGCCTCGGTAAAGGTGATGGTCACCGTCGAGGTGTCGCCGATCCTCAGCGCAGTGTCCGACATCGTGATCGTCGCCGTCGGCGCAACCGCGTCGGTCACATGGATCGTGGCCACCGCGATGTTCGAATTGCCGGTGCCGTCCGTCGCAGTGACCGAGATCGTGCGGTCGGCAAGGTCCGGGCTGGCCTGCAGGTTCCGGAACGTCACCAGCTCGATGGCGTCGGCGTAATCGGCCTTGGTCGGCGCACCCGACGCGGTCGACAGCGTGATGGTTTCCCCGTTCGTCCCGGACCGAACCCAGCCGATGTTCCCACCCGACATGGTCAGCGTCCCGCTGGATCCCGTGCTGCCATTGACAAGCAGCTCATCGCCCGTCTTGAAATTGGTGAGCGAGATGGTCGCGCCCGCCAGCGTCGTGCTGTCATCGTCGAAAATCGAGCTATCCGTGTCCGCAATCGAGACCGGGGCTCCGCTATAGGTCGCCGTCCAGCCGTTGTCCGCGAGATCGACAGTCGTTGTCGTCGTCGTCGTAATCGTCTGCCGGTTGAGCACTACGTTGTCGATCGCGATGTCGTCGCTGCCCGTGCCTGTCGAGGGGCCATCGACAAAGCGGAACTCGAGCGTACCGCTGGCTGCAACCGGCGCATTGAAGGTGATCGTGTTGTGCGTCAGCGCATCGCTGCGCTCGTTCCCCACCGCCGTGACATTGGTCGCGGTTCCGGAACTGGAGAAATACGTCCAGCTGCCCGTGGTCGTGTTCGCGCCGGTCTGGAACTGCGCGTACTTGGTCCCGCCAAACCAGACCTCCAGGATATTGTCACGCGTGCCGTCGGCGTTCTGCCACGCAAGATCGAGGTCGATCGACGCAATCGTGTTGACGACGTCCGTCACGGTCTTCGTCAGCGTCGAAGCAGTCGACGAGTAGCTGGTGGTGCTCGAGTCCGGAATCGAAACGGCGGCGGAGAGAGTTCCCAAACCACCATCCCATGCGTAGCGATTGTTCCTGATCTCGCCGCTGCCGGTGTCCGCACCTGATTCAGTCCAACCCGCCGGAGTGTTTCCGTCCGAACCGGTCATGGCGCCGATGCCACCCAGCGCATCGCCCGTGGTGCTGCTGCTGGAGACCGAAGGGGTCGGCGTGGAATTCAGGTCGAGAATCGTGTCGGCAATCACCGTGATCGCCACCGTGTCGGAATCCGCCCGGCCATTGGCGTCGGTGCTGAGCACCGCGAGGGTGTCCGCACCCGTGAAATTCAGGTTTCCCTGGTAGGTGATCGTGGCGAGCGCCGCATTGATCTGCGCCTGCGTGCCCGAGAGCGTGAGCGTGCCGCTGCCGTTGGCGCCCGCGCTGATGGTCGCGCCGCCAGAAGTGTCGACGTTGACGGTGCCGTTGCCTACGGTCAGTTGCGTGGAAGAGATGTTGCCATCGGCGTCATTCACGCTGACCCCGGCGATGCTGAGCGCCGCGTCCTCCACGGCGAGCAGCGGCCCCGGCACCGTGTTCAACGGAGTGACGTTGAAATTGACGTCGTGCAAATTGATCTGCTGAACCGCCGCGTCACTGGTCTGGCCGGACTGGTACAGCACGGTGACGCTGGTAATGCCGCTCTGCGCGAAGGTGATGGTCGCGTTGCCGGTACTGGCGGTGGCATCGGACCCGGCGACGCCGGTGATCACGTTCGTGCCGCTGTTGTAGTTGACAGAAGTACCAAACGTGACCGACGTAGGAGTAATGGTCGCGCCGTTGTTCGCGGTGATGACCAGGCGGTCGGTCCAGCTGCCGTTGTCGATGTCGAAGATGGTGAAGCTGACGTTGCTCACGCCGCCGACGTGGGCGAAGTTCATCGTGACCGCGATCTGCTCGGTCGGCGGCGCGATGCTGCCCTGCGCCTCGAAGTCGGCGCGCAGGCCCAGCGTGTACTGCGCCGGCGTGAGCCCTCCGGTGTTTGCCGTCAGCCCGCCCGCGGCCACGTCCCTCACCAGCCCGGGGGTAGCAGCAAGATCGCCGCCCGGATCGCTCACGCTCACGGTGACGTTGGCGCCCCCAACCGAGTAGGTGCCGCTGGTTCCGCTCCACCCGGGGCCCGACTGGACGGCGTCCCAGTCAAGCGTCGCGAGGACGTGCTGGAACATCTCCTGCGCGCGCTCGCGGAACGCGATGCTGGTCTCGATGCTGCCGAAGGCCTGTTCCAGGTTCCAGTCGCCGCCGAGCAGCGCCGATCCGGTCAGGTCTTCCGAACCCGCAACGTCGGCGCCGGTCAGGTTGGCCAGTCGAACCACGGCGTCCAGGCCCGCCTCGCCCTTGGCGAAATCGCAGCCGTAGACCAGGATGTCCGCGTCCTCGGAGAGATGGCTGCCGATCTCGATCAGCAACGACGCGTACTGCTGGCGCATAGAATCCGCGTCGAGTGTCGCGCTGCCGATCTCGAGCCGTCCTTCGGCGCCGTGCGACACGATATGAATTGCATCCACGTTCTGCTGGTTCGCCAGGTAATCGGCGATCTGCTGCAGGCCGTCGCGCGAGGCATCGAGCAACACGACCCTCGCGTCCGGATTGACGTCCGCCAGCAGCGTCTGGTAGCCCTCGACCGAGGTGTCCACGAACACGATTTCCGTGCGCGCCGGCGCGGCGCCGTCGTGCAGCACCGCCCGGTCGCGGTCGGCGTCCGCCATGG
>JALHRH010000340.1 GCA_022841565.1 Mycobacterium sp.
GGGCCGCCGCCGCCGTCGGCGGGACGGGCGGCACCGGCGGAACCGGTGGTGTCGGTGCTGCCGGCGGACCGGGCGGAAACGGCGGCACCGGTAGCGGCCCCACCTCTTTCACCTCGGCTGGCGGGACCGGCGGTACGGGCGGATCGGGCGGAGTTGGCGCAACCGGCGGTGCCGCTGGCAGCGGAGGCGCCGGGGGCGCGGGAGGTCGCGGCGGTTTATTCGTCGGCGATGGAGGGACGGGGGGGATTGGCGGAGTTGGAGGCACTGGCGGTGCCGGCGCTGGCGGCGGTAGCGGCGGCGCCGGCGGAAGCGGAGGCAACGTAGCCACGGGCTTGGGCGGTAATGGCGGTTCCGGTGGAGTCGGAGGCGACGGAGGCGACGGAGGCGACGGAGGCGACGGGGGCAACGGCGGCGCCGGTGGGGCCGGCGGGCTGTTCGGCAAGTCGGGGGCTGCTGGTGCGGGCGGGATCGGCGGCGGCGGGGGGACCGGCGGACTTGCCGGGCTCGGTGGCAGAGGCGGGTCTGGGAACAGAATAGGCGCTTTCGGTGTGTCCGGGCAGCCGGGCGCCGTCGGGGCGGCCGGACTCAACGGCCTTCCCGGTTAAGAGTTCACCACGCTTGTGTCAGGTCGCCGTGCTGCCGAATCCAGGCATGCATCGCTATCCCCGCTGCTACAGCGGCGTTAATGCTGCGCGTCGAGCCGTACTGGGCGATCGACACCGTGATCGCCGCGGCCACCCGGGTGTCGTCGGTAATGCCCGGCCCTTCCTGCCCGAATACCAACAGGCATTCCCGCGGTAGCGAGGTCTCTTCCAGCCGCGCGGCGCCCGGCACGTTGTCCACGGCGACCACCATCAGACCGGCTCCGCCCGCGAACTCCATCAGCTCGGCGGCGCTGTCGTGGTGACACAACCGCTGGTACCGGTCGGTCACCATCGCCCCACGCCGGTTCCACCGGCGCCGGCCCACGATGTGCACAGTGTGCACAGCGAACGCGTTGGCGGTGCGCACCACCGAACCGATGTTGGCGTCGTGGCCGAAGTTCTCGATCGCGATGTGCAGCGGGTGCCGGCGGCGGTCGATGTCGGCGATGATGGCTTCTCGGGTCCAGTACCGGTAGGCATCGACGACATTGCGAGAGTCGCCGTCGCGCAACAGATCCCGGTCGTAGCGTGGATCGTCGGGCATCGCACCGCCCCAAGGACCGACACCCGCGGCCGGGGCACCCCATTCGGTGGGTCCGGGTTCGGGCTCGCTCACCGCGCGGTCCACACCGCGGCGTGGGTGCCTTCGATCGACACGGTCGCATACAACAGCGCCTGACTGATCTCGCCCTGAGTGCACAGCGAGGCGTTGACCTGGACCGCGTCCCGAGACGCGTCAGGCAGGATCAGCACCGACGATCCGTAGGCCGCGCAGGCCGGGCTAAGCCCGCGGCCGGGCAGCGTCGGTGCGGCCACCAGCATCAGGGGTCCACCACGGCTGGCGGCATCGTCACGATACTGGGCCCCGATCGCCCCGGCCTCCAGATTCAGCAGCATGTAGCCGTTGCCGCGGAACGCCGCCGGATCACCCAACTGCGCCTTGCTGATCGGCAGGCCGTCGGCCCGCCACGCTGACAAATTGGTGGACTTGACCACCAGCCCGGTGTCGTTGACATTGGTGGGCGGCAGCCCCACCGGAAACGCCGCCGCGTAGGCGGCCGAGGTGCCGGCAATCCGCTCGTGGGGCGAGTAGATGTAGACACCCCGCGCAGCGCTGCGCTCCTTCAGCGGGCCCAAACAGACCGTGCCGGTCAGCCGGTCCGGGAGCGCCTTCAGCGGCGACCTGATCTCGGGCGCCTTGGTCATGGCGTCGTCGCAGCTGCCCAGGGCGTTGGCTTCCATCGGATGCGACAGGGCGCCGTAGAGACCGAAGCGAACGTCTTCGGCCTTCGCACGGGGCGCCTTGGGATCAGTCGGGGAGCCGTCGACGTCGACCAGCACGTAGTCCTGCGCCCACCGAAGATTCGACACCGACATGTTCCAACCCAGCACGGCCAGCGACTCGCCGATCCGGGCGCGCTGAGCTCCGAAAATTCGGCCGCCACCGTCCGAATCCGAGCAGCCCACCAGACAGCACAACGCTAGTGCGGAAATGAGCGCAACCCGACAGCGCACGCGCCCTAGCCCAGCCCCAGATCGGCGAGGCCCAGCACGCTGCGATACGGTACACCCTCGGCTTCGATTGCCTCGGCGGCACCGGTGGCGCGGTCTACCACGGTCGCCACGCCGATCACGTCACCTCCGGCGTCGCGGACGGCGCGCACCGCCGTCAGTGCGGAGCCGCCGGTGGTGCTGGTGTCCTCGACCACCAGCACCCGCTTGCCGGACACCTCGGCGCCTTCGATAAGTCGTTGCATCCCATGGTTTTTCACCGACTTGCGAACAACGAACGCGTCGATCGGGCGACCGGGTGCATGCATGATGGCGGTCGCTACGGGATCGGCGCCCAATGTCAGGCCGCCGACCAGGGCGTAGTCCCAGTCGGCGGTGAGTTCGCGCATCAGTCGACCGATCAGCGCGGACGCCCGATGGTGCAGGGTGGCTCGGCGCAGGTCGACGTAGTAGTCGGCTTCCTTGCCCGAGGACAGCGTGACCCGGCCGTGCACCACCGACAGCCGGCGAACCAGTTCGGCGAGCTCGGTCCGCTCAGGTTCGCCCACGACCGCCGCCAAACCGCTTGGTGGCCAACCGCGCCAACCGCCGCGGCATGGCGCGACCCGTAGCGACCAGGAACTTGTACTGTGCGCCCGGGACGATGACGACCTTGCCGCGGGCAACGTCGGCCAGGCTTTCGCGAACCACGTCGTCGACCTCGAGCCACAGGAACGACGGGACACCGGCCATGTCCAGCCCCGCCCGGCTGTGAAACTCGGTACGTACGTAGCCCGGACACACCGCGTGCACGCCAACGCCGGTGCCCTGCAACCCGTTTGCGAGTCCTTCGCTGAACGAGATCACCCATGCCTTGGACGCCGAGTACGTCGATCCCCGACCGGGCAGCAGGCCGGCGACGCTGGCTATGTTGATCACGGTGCCCGTTCCGGCGTCCATCATGGCCGGCAGCGCGGCGCGGGTCAGATGCATGACGGCGGCGACGTTGACGTCGAGCTGCCGCTGCAGGTCGGCGGGATCAGTCGCCCAGAACTCGCCGGACATGCCGAATCCAGCGTTGTTGACCAGCACCCGCACTCCGCCGGCAAGCCGGTCGGCCACCTTGTCGCGGTCACCCGCGTCGGCGAGGTCGGCCGGCAGGATATCGATGTGGCCAGCCTCGGATTCCAGCTCGCCGGCCAGTTGCTCGAGCCGTTCGACGTCGCGGGCCACCAGGACCAGGTCATAGCCGTCTCGGGCATAGCGGCGCGCGTATCCGGCACCAATGCCGGACGTGGGCCCAGTAATCAGCGCAACAGGTCGAGGCATGTGCTCTCAGTGCTGGTAGTTGCTGGCCTGATGGCCATTGCGTTCGGTCTGCGGCGCACGTCGAACGCCTTCGGGCTCGGGCGCGCGCCGAGCCGGATCGGGCATCACCCCGCCGGCCGGATCTGCCTGCGCGCGACGCTGCGGCAACTCTGGGCGGGCGGCCGAAGCCAGCGGACGGCCCGGCGCCGCGGTGCGCAGCCCACCGGACTCGCCTTCTTCCTGCGGGGTTTCGGCAGGCAGCGGTGGCAGCACCCGCAGTAGGTCGTTGAACTGACGCACGGTGCGCAGGCCTTCGTCCCACTGGGCGCGCGTGCTGGCGATCGGCATGGCGACCAGCGTCCAGTTCTGCTCGTTCCACATGATCTCCGCGCAGTCGGGAGCCGTGTGGGCGAAGGTGACCATGCGCCGGTCGCACGCCCGGCGGGCGGCATCGAGGTTGGTGGAGTACACCATGCGCGGACCGATCGCGCCCAGCAGCCAAATATCGCTCTCGCGCGGCTCCTTGAGCCCCTTGAGCCGCAGGTCCACCACGACGTTGGTGCCCACCTTGCGGTGCAGCGCGATCACCGTGGCGACCTCTTCCAGGTCGAAGATGTAAACGGCTTCACCGCGGATCTGGCCCAGCACGACGTTGTAGGCCGGGACGTTGCCGACCGTCGACATCACGCCACGCGTCCAGCGGTCGAGGATGTCGGTTGACTCGCGCTCGTAGTCGAAGCCATGCGAGCGCGCCCATGACCTGCGGCGTCGGCTGCGTCCACGGCGTCGATCGATATCGACGTACAACAACACCGCCGCACCGACGAAGCACAGCGCGGAGAGCGTGAACCAGAGTGGGACCATCCCCAACAGAGTATCTGTAGTCGCTACCTAATCGAGAATCCGGCCAGGTCACAACCGAATCACAGGACAAAATCAGCGCTGCGAGTCGGCGCCGGGTGGGCCCAGCCGCGTCCCTGCTGGCCGATCACGCACAACAAGATCTCGGCAGTTGGGGTGGTGACCCACAAACTCCCTACCAGAACCGCGTCTTGGTTGGTGAAAACCCTATTTCGGTGCGGCAGATCTGAGTAGCGTCTGCCTGTCGGGTTGCGGTCCGACCGCAGCTGCCTTAGCCCGCAGCGACTAACTGAGGAGGAGCTAGGTGTCAGGTTCAGAAGGGTCGCTGAATATCGACATTCCTGTCGAACTCGATGAAACGAAAGTCGTGTTCAGTGTCGCGTCACTGACTTTCGAGGGTGACATGCCGGCCGTCCTGTTCCACGTGGGAATCGTCGTCGCCGATGCCACGGCCTGGAGCGTGCAGCCGGACGTGGTCACCGTGTTCCACACCAACGCCGGGCACGTCACGCTGGATGACCAGTCCTACAACACCAACCGGCACGTCGCCACGGGCAATCCGTACAAGCCGGTGATCGTCGACCTGATCGCGAAAGGCGCGCAATTCGAGCTGTGCGGCGCCACAGCCAAAGCCATGGGTTGGGGCAACACTGATTTGATCCCCGGGATCAAGATCAACCGGAACGCCATGGCGCGCCTGACACAGCTGGTCCGGAAGGGGTACGTGAAAATCACGGAAGCTTGATGCTGCACCTGGACTACGGCCTGATCCGGAGGTATTCCACTGGCACCTGCCGATGTCTCGGTGCCAGGCAACCGTTGACGGCCCCCGAAAGTGGAAGCCATCGCGCTGCACGACGAGCGGCGACCGCGGGCACCGATGACGTCGCGACAGCGCTGGTGGCGTTGTGCGACGACGAGAGTTGTGTACCCCCGATGAAGGCACCCGCGCCGACGGAAAGGCCCGACGCCGCGGCGGTCTGACGAGTCCTGGCACCAACGCCTGCTCTAGTCGGACCAGCCCGCGGAAATTCATCACTGCGCGCCGTGACCATTCGTAGGCGGTGCCACGCACCACTCAACTCAGACCGCGCAATGGTTCCCGATAACAGGTAAAGACATAGGATATGGCCTGTTTCTGACAGTTCGGCGTCGCCGCCATACCTATTTTGATCAGCCTGAAAGCGGTCAGATGGGCCGCGCCGCACGATTACGCGCCATTCTTGTCGATTTGCACTCTATTTCCGGTTTCGGAAACTGAGTAGAATTTCATTGCAAGCCCCAAATAATTCATCACTTTTGGTTATTGTGGAGGAATTTCGAATGTTCATGACGGCCTCACCCGAAGCCCTCAGCGCAGCGGCCGACGATCTAGCGGCGATTCGTACGGCGGTCACCCAGGCGGGTGCGGCCGCAGCGGCGCCGACCAGCGGGGTCCTCGCGGCCGCAGCCGATGAAGTGTCCGCGGCGATCGCGGCTCACTTCAGCAACTATGGCCACCAGTTCCAGACACTCAGTGGCCAGGCTGCTGCCTACCAGGACCAGTTCGTCCGAGCAGTGAGTGGCGCAGGACTGGCCTACGTCGGCGCCGACGCAGCCAACGCCTCACCCCTGCAACTCCTCGAACAGGCCATCAACGCCCCCACCCAGGCTCTGCTGGGGCGTCCGCTGATCGGCAGTGGCGCCAACGGCACCGCCACCACGCCCCATGGCGGGGCCGGCGGCCTGCTGTGGGGCAACGGCGGTAACGGCTACTCCCAAACCACTGCCGGACTCGCCGGCG
>JALHRH010000341.1 GCA_022841565.1 Mycobacterium sp.
GGCCCGCCGCGCCCGCGGCGCCACTGCCGCCGCTACCGAACAACCACCCGCCGTCGCCGCCGTTGCCGCCCGGCGTCGTCGCGTTAGCGCCGTTGCCGATGATCGGGCGAGACAGCAGGGTCTGGATGGGGTCGGCCGCCGCGGCCGCGGCCAACTGCGTGTTGACCGCCTCTGCGGCGGCGTAGGACCCCGCGCCGGAGGTCAGCGCCGTCACGAATTGCTGATGGAAGGTCTCGACCTGGCCGGCGAGTGCCTGGTATTCCTGCGCGTGCTGCGAGAACAGGGCGGTGATGGCGGCCGACACCTCGTCGGCGGCGGCCGACACCAGACCTGCGGTGGGTGCGGCTGCTGCCTGGGTTGCGGCGCTGATGGTTGATCCGACACCGGCCAGATTGGTGGCCACCGACGTGATTGTTTCCGGCACTGCGAGCAGATATGACATCCGGCACCTCGCGATAATTAAGGCGGCCCGGCGGCGGCCAGGCAAGCATCGATGCAAGCGGTTAGGCGCGGATAGTATCGCGTCTTGGCGGCCCGTTGTTGGATTCAGGCGTAATAACGGGATTTGGGTGGAAAATGCTGCTGGGAGGGGGCGCCGCGAGCTAGCGACGGAGGTATTGGAGATTAGAGCCGGATTAGAACGTATTAGAACGGATTACAGTCGGATTAGCGGCTGACGCTCCGGGGCACCGCGCCCCTAGCGGGGAATGGTGAAAACCGGTTCGCCGCAGTCAAGGCCCTCGGCCGAGAGTTGTCGTTTGAGCACCTTGAAGGTCATCGTGCCGGGCAGTCCGGTGCTCACCCGCACGTATGACGGCCACTGCTTGCGCCCGAGGTCGGCCTGCTCGGTCAGGAAGGCCCGGAATTCGTGCGCGTCGAACTGTGTGCCCGGTGCCATCACGACGGCCGCCATCACCTGGTCGCCGACCACCGGATCTGGCACGGGGTAGACGGCCACCTCGGTCACCGCCGGGTGGCGTAGCAGCACCCGTTCGATCGGGGCGGTGCCCAGGTTCTCGCCGTCGACCCGCATCCAGTCACCAAGCCGGCCGGCGAAATAGGCGTAGCCCGCTTCGTCCCGGTAGGCGAGATCGCCGCTGTGATAGACGCCGCCGGCCATCCGTTCGGCCTCGGCGGCGGCGTCGTTGTAGTAGCCCTCGAATCCGCCGGGCCCGGTGGTGTTCACCAGTTCGCCGACCGTCCCCGGCGGGCAGGACGCGCCGGTTTCGGGATCCAGGATCGCGACTCCGTCCGGCAGCGGCCCCAGTGAACCCGGCGGGGTGTCCGGCGTCCGGGCGATCGCAATGCCGAGTTCGGTCGAGCCGAAGCCGTCCTGGACGCGGCAACCGAATCGACGACCGAACCGCTCGATGTCGCGTGGCACGCCCTCGTTGCCGTAGACGGCCCGCAACGGGTTGTCCGCGTCGTCGGGTTGCGCGGGGGTGGCCAGCACGTAGGACAACGGCTTGCCCACGTAGTTGGCGTAGGTGGCGCCGTACCGGCGCACATCCGGCAAGAACCCGGACGCCGAGAACCGGCGACGCAACGCCATCGAACCCTGACAGGCAGCGGCCACCGCCCAGCCGACCAGGATCGCGTTGGAATGGAACAACGGCATCGACACATAGCAGACGTCCTCGGCGCTCAGCCCGAAGCGCTGGACCATCCCCAGGCCGGCTCCGGCGACCTTGCCGTGGCTGCACTTGACCGCCTTGGGCTCGCCGCTGGTTCCAGAAGTGAAGATGAGCATGAACAGGTCGGTGGGAGAGGAGGATTGAAACGTAAGCTCGGTATCCCGATGCGCGGCAATCTCGTCGGCCCACTCGGGTGAGTCGACGTTGAGGTGATCGATACCGTCCAACGCCACAGCGGAATTCGTATCGGCGAGCACCAGCTGGCAGTCAGCGTGCTTGATGTCGCGGGCCAGCGCCGCGCCGCGGCGCACCGGGTTCAGGCCTACCGGCACGATTCCCGACAGCCCGGCCGCGACCAGCACCGCCGAGAAGAAGGGCGTGTTCTCCAGCAGCACGCCGATGTGCGGCGGTCCGGCTGGGTCGAGGCGTTCCCGCAGCGCGGCCACCACTGCCGCAGCGTCGCGGAGGTGCTGACGCCAGCTTGTGAACGCGTCCTCGAAATAAATGCCGCGGTCGTCGATCTCGGCCAGCGGCCGCAGCAAGGCGGTGACGGTCGGTTCGGTCAACTCACTCCTTATCCTCTCGAATGTGAACCCAGCGTCACGTTCGGCGTCGAGTGTGACGCCAGCGTCACGTTCGACGCAGCAAGCCGGTCAAGCGGGTGTCTCCGCCAGTTCGCGGCCGATCTGCCGCAGCTGCCCGGTGGCGCCGCCCAAGGCGAACTCGGTTTCCTTGGCGGACAGGAAGTATCGGTGCACCGGGTGATCGGTGTCGACGCCGACTCCGCCGTGCACGTGCACGATGGTGTGCGCCACCCGATGCCCGGCGTCGGCAGCCCAGAATGCCGCGGACGCCACATCGATCTCGGCCGGAATGTCCTCGGAGACCTTCCACGCGGCCTGGGTCAACGTCAACCGCAGGCCCTTGACGTCGATGTAGCCGTCGGCCAGCCGTTGACCAACTGCCTGGAAGCTGCCGATCGGGCGGTCGAATTGCTCACGGGTGCGGGCATATTCGGCCGTCATCTGCAAGCCGCGCTCCAGCACACCGAGCTGGTAGGCGCTGCGGCCCAGGGTCGAAATGGTGCGCAGCCAGGCGACCACCTCAGGGCCGCCAACGCGGCACGCAGCGTCCACCGAGACTCCGTCGAGTGCCAGATGGCCGACGCTGCCGAGCCCGGTGGTCTGCAGCGGCGTCACGGTCACCCCGGGTTCACCAGCAGCGACCAGGAAAACGACTGTGCCGGAAGCGGTTTCGGCGGGCACCAGGAAAGCGTCGGCGACGGGGCCGTAGAACACCTGGGTACGACTGCCCGTCAGCCGGCCGTCAACGGCCTGCACGGGCCCGTCGCCCATCTCGCCGTCCAGCGCGATGGTCAGTATTTTCTCCCCGCGTACCGCCTGGGAGGCCCAGCTCTGCTGCAACTCCTCGGAGCCGAACCGAGCCAGAGCGCCCGAGCCCAGCACGATCGACTCCAGGTAGGGCACCGCCGCCAACTGGTGGCCGAGGGCGACCAGGATCGCCACCTGCTCGAGAACCCCGAAACCGTCGCCGCCCACCGCGGTGGCGGCGGCGCTGGTCAAAATGTCGCTGTCGACGAGTTTGCGCCACAGGTCGCGGTCGACTCGCTGGTCGAGCTTGTCCAGCTCGCGTTGATGTTCGGGAGTGCACACCGAGTCGACGATGGTGTCGACCAGACCGCCGAGGTCCTGTGCCGCTTCGGTTGTCGAGAAATCCATGAATATCCCTCTCCTACAGGAAAGATCAGCGGCTGGCCCGGGGCAGCCCGAGCGCAACCATGCCGATGATGTCGCGCTGAACTTCGTTGGTGCCGCCGCCGAAGGTCAGGATCAGGCATGCCCGATGCATCCGCTCGACGCGGCCTCGCAGCAGGGCGCCGGGGGAGTCCTGGCGAAGCGTTGCCGCGGTGCCCAGCACCTCCATCAGCAGCCGGTAGGCCTCAGTGGCCAGCTCGGTCCCGAATACCTTGGCGGCCGACGCATCCGCCGGTGACAGGTTTTCGCCCGACGCTGATGCGAGTTCCCAGTTGATCAGCTTGAGCACTTCGACCTGGGCGTGCACCCGGGCCAGGTTGAGCTGCACCCATTCGGAGTCGATGAGCCGCCCGCCGCCGGCGTCCTTGGTGTTCTGGGCCCACTCCCGAACATCCCGCAGGCACATGAAGATCGGTGCCGGCGAGACGAGTGCGACCCGTTCGTGGTTGAGCTGGTTGGTCACCAGCTTCCAGCCGGCGTTCTCCTCGCCGATCAGGTTGGTCACCGGCACCCGCACGTCGGAGTAGTAGGTGGCGCTGGTGTCGGGACCGGCCATGGTGTGCACCGGCGTCCACGAGAAGCCCGCGGCGGTGGTGGGCACCACCAGCATCGAGATGCCGCGGTGTTTCTTGGCTTCGGGGTTGGTGCGCACCGCCAGCCAGACCCAGTCCGCGTAGGCGATCAGGCTGGTCCACATCTTCTGGCCGTTGATCACGTAGTCGTCGCCGTCGCGGACCGCCGTGGTGCGCAGGTTGGCCAGGTCGGTGCCCGCGCCCGGCTCGGAATAACCGATCGAGAAGTGCAGGTCACCGGCGGCGATCTTGGGCAGGAAGAACTTCTTCTGCTCCTCGGTGCCGAACGCCATGATGGTGGGCGCCACGCTGTTGATCGTCAGGAACGGCACCGGGGCGCCGGCGATGGCGGCTTCGTCGGTGAAGATGAGCGAGTCCATCGGGGAGCGATCCTGACCGCCGTACTCCTTGGGCCAGTTCAGGGTGAGCCACCCGTCCTTGCCCATCTGGGCGACGGTCTCGCGGTACACGTTGCCGGTGCCGTATTCCCCTTGCACCGAACTCAGCGCCTCGCGCCGCTCCGGTGTCATCAGCTGGGTGAAGTACGACCGCAGTTCGCGACGCAGCTCCTCCTGTTCGGGGGTGTAACTGATGCGCATTGCCGCCGCCTCCGATCAAGCGATCGTTTCTGTGTGCCGGCCGCCGAAACACGCCGGCGGCCACCCATTCGTTCCCCCGGTTGTAACACGTTCTAGTCTGGGAATCCAGCGACCCTATGGTCACGTGCATCGAGGCCCTATGGTGGTGCTACATACTGAGCGAGTTCCGACGAGGCGTATTTGTACCAGCAACCCACTACTCAGCCCAGCTTTCAAGGAGGGTGCCGTGCGAGTGATTGTCGACCGTGACCGGTGCGAAGGTAACGCGGTGTGCCTGGGAATTGCACCGGATATCTTCGACCTGGACGACGAGGACTATGCCGTCGTGAAGACCGATCCGATCCCGCCGGATCAGGAGGATCTGGCCGAGCAGGCGATCGCGGAATGCCCGCGTGCGGCACTGCTGCGTGAGGACTAATCAGAAACTAGAGGTATTCATATTGAGTAGCAGCACGAACGTGACCGATCTGTCCGGGAAGGTCGCGGTGGTGACCGGTGCCGCCGCCGGCCTGGGGCGCGCCGAGGCGATCGGCTTGGCGCGACTGGGCGCCACCGTCGTCGTCAACGACATCGCTTCCGGCCTGAACGCTTCCGACGTCCTGGACGAGATCAGCTCGGCGGGTGCCAAGGCGGTGGCGGTGGCCGGCGACATCAGCCAGCGCGACACCGCCGACGAACTCGTGGCCACGGCCGACGGTCTGGGCGGACTGAACGTCGTGGTGAACAACGCCGGGATCACCCGCGACCGGATGCTGTTCAACATGAGCGACGAGGACTGGGATCAGGTGATTGCCGTGCATCTGCGCGGTCATTTCCTGCTCACCCGCAACGCCGCCACGTACTGGCGCACCAAGGCCAAAGAAGCCAAGGAGGGCCGGATCTTCGGCAGGATCGTCAACACCTCATCGGAGGCCGGTCTGGTCGGCCCGGTGGGGCAGGCCAACTACGGCGCCGCCAAAGCCGGCATCACCGCGCTGACCTTGTCCGCGGCGCGGGCGCTGGGCCGATATGGCGTGTGCGCCAACGCGATTTGCCCCCGGGCGCGCACCGCGATGACGGCCGATGTGTTCGGTGCGGCACCCACTCTGGAGGCGGGCGCCGTAGACCCCCTGTCGCCCGACCACGTGGTGAGCCTGGTGCAGTTCCTGGCGTCGCCGGAGGCCGCCGCGGTCAACGGCCAGGTATTCATCGTCTACGGCCCCCGAGTGACATTGGTGGCTGCGCCCACCGCAGAGCACCAGTTCGACGCGGGTGCGCCGGCCTGGGAGCCGGCGCGGCTGAGCGCCACGCTGCAGGGCTACTTCGCCGACCGCGACCCGGAAGTGAACTTCGCCGCCACCGGCTTGATGGCCTGACCGGCGCTCGCGGGCTGCCAGCAGGGCCTGGCTTACAGGAAGCCGCTGGAGCCGTGGTTGCCGGGCGCGCCGTCAAGGTCGGGGGAGCTGCCGTGGCCCGGCCG
Source organism: Mycobacterium sp. (assembly GCA_022841565.1). Lineage (GTDB taxonomy): Bacteria > Actinomycetota > Actinomycetes > Mycobacteriales > Mycobacteriaceae > Mycobacterium. The sequence continues at coordinate 6,040 of JALHRH010000341.1, forward strand.
CCCGCCGGGGCCTCCGGCGCCTGGGGTG
>JALHRH010000342.1 GCA_022841565.1 Mycobacterium sp.
AGCGCACCAATCCCGCGCACAGTGGGAGAGCGTAGCAGCTCTCGAACAACCTCGCATGAGACGAAATCTCAGGTGAGTCAACAGGTTTGGTAACCATGCTGACAGTTGACCGTAGGGTTGCGAGCCTATGGCCGGATGCCAAACATTGATAGAACAGGGGTGCCCGAACCCTCATTCGATCCGGTTGACCAATCTTTCCTACCGTCTCGGTGACATCGCACACGCGGCTTCCGCTACCGCCGCACAAGATTTGTTGTTTCACGATGCGCGATTGTGTTGTCTCCATCACAACTGCAGTAGTTGCCACCTTTTCAGCTACGCAGTTCGGCGCCGACGCGCTCGGCAGCGCATCGCACCGCGGCATCGCGGGCCGCGGTGGCATCGTCCTCGGTGAGCGTGCGATCCGGCGCCCGAAACCTCAGGGCGAACGTCAGCGATTTGCTATCCGCCCCGATCTGCGGGCCGACAAAGACGTCGAACAACTGCAGATGCTCGAGCAGGTCGCCGGCGCCCTCACGCACGGCAGCCTCGACCGCCTGAGCGGACACATCGGCAGGTACCACCAAGCTGACGTCTTGGAACACGGCCGGATAGGGCGACACTCGCGGCGCGGGCAGTACCCCACCGAGTGGGATGGCATCCAGGTCCAACTCGACCGCGCAGGTCCCCTTCGGCAACCCGGCACGCTCAATCACGGCCGGATGAAGCTGCCCCGCATGCCCGACGACGGTGCCCGCAGCAAGAACCTCGGCGCACCGACCCGGATGCCACGGCAGATACTGGGCGGCCCGAAGCGTCACGTCCACACCACTGGCGCGCGCGACGATCCGGACCGCCTCGAACGCATCGGCGGCGTGCACGGCTCGACCCGGTCCCCAGGGACCGCGCGGCTCGCGCAATCCCGCCAGCACGGCAGCGACGTGCTGGGGTTGCCGGGGCAGGGATGCGTCCAGGGTAGCGATCTCGGCATCGGTGGGCCGCCGATCGACCGGGATGAGGTCGACGGCGCGGGTCTGCTCGGTCGGTTGCACCACTTGCGCGACAGCGAACAGCGCGACGTCGACCAGTCCACGAGAGACGTTGCGGTGCAACGCCTCCAGCAATGCCGGCAACAACGTGGTGGCCAGCTGCGGGCGATCGGCTTCCAGCGGGTTGACCACGTTGGTGGTGTTGCGCCGCGGATCGTCGGCCGGCAGTCCCCACACATCGAACGCACCAGCCGGCAGGAACGGTGTCGGCAGGATCTCGACGTAACCCGACAACGCCAGCGATCTGCCGATAGCGCGACGGCGCCGCTGGGTGTCGGTGAGCCCGCGGCCCGCCGGCGCCGACGGCAACACTGACGGGATCATCTCGAGCCCCTCCAGCCGAAGCACCTCCTCGACGAGGTCGGCGGGCTGGCGCAGGTCCGGACGCCAGCTCGGCGGCGTGACGGTCAGCGTGTCGTCGTCCTGGCGCACTCGGGCCCCGACCTGGGTCAAGCGCCGCACGGTGGTGCCCGGAGCGTAGGCCACTCCGGCAACGCGGTCCGGCAGGTCGGCCGGGATCTGGATGGGCGGTGGCGACCAGTCGGCGCGCGGTGGATCGCCCCGCCAGTCCGTCAGGGCGGATTCGACAATCCCGCCCGCGATGTCGACGAGCAGCCGGGCGCTCCGGTCCAACACGGATATCGAAATAGCCGGGTCCACAGCGCGTTCATACCGGCGCGCCGCCTCGCTGGGCAGGTGCAGTCGTCGTTGGGTGCGCGATATCGCGGCGGGATCCCAGACAGCGGCCTCCAACAGGACATCGGTGGAGTCGGCACGCACTTCGGTACTGGCGGCGCCCATCACACCGCCAACGGCCGCGGTCGCAACCTGGTCGACGATCAGGACATCGACCGGTTCCAGCTTGCGTTCGATGTCATCGAGGGTGACCACGGTCTCGTCAGGCCGCGCGAAGCGCACCTGCAAGCCGCCGGTGATGCGGGCGCGGTCATGGGCGTGCATGGGGTGGCCGAGTTCGAGCATCACGTAATTGGTGACATCGACCGCCGGCGAGGTGGCGCGGATGCCGCATAACAGCAGCCGCCGCTGCAGCCACCACGGTGACACCGCCGCTGGATCGATCCCGGTGACCGGGCGCAACGCGAACCGGCGCACCCCGGTGTCTGGGTCCACCGTGAGCGGCCACGCCTCGTTCTGGGCCGGCAATGGCGGCACGTCAGCGGGATCGACGAAGTCCAGGTCGTAGGCGCACGCGATCTCGCGGGCCAATCCGCGTACCGAAAGGCCGTAGCCGCGGTCGGGGGTTATTGCCAGGTGGAAAACGATGTCGTCCAGGCCAAGCACGGCGGCGCCGTCGGTGCCGGGCTCGGCGGTCCCTGGCGGCAGAACCAGAATCCCGGAATGATCGGTCCCCAGGCCAAGTTCGGCTGCCGAACAGATCATCCCGTTGGAGTTGCGGCCATAGGTCTTGCGCGCGGCGATCATGAAATTCCCGGGCAGGGTGGCTCCCGGCAACGCCACCACCACCAGCTCGCCAACAACGAAATTCGTTGCACCACAGACGATTTCTTGTGGTTCTGGGCCGCCTACGTCGACCAGACAGGCGCGGATGGGTTTCTTGAATCCGCTTAGTTCCTCGATCTCGGTCACCCGGCCTACGGCCAGCGGGCCCTCGACCGGACCGAGCCTGGCCACTTCTTCCACCTCATGGCCGATGCGCACCAGAGCCTGCTCGAGTTCCGCGGGCCCCACGTCCCATCCCGGTGCACCGGCCGAGACGACCTCGCGCAGCCAACTGTACGGAACGCGCATCAGGCGCCCACCCCGAATGGCAGCGAGAACCGGATGTCGCCTTCAACCATGTCGCGCATGTCCGGTATGCCGTTGCGGAACTGTAGCGTCCGTTCCAGTCCCATCCCGAAGGCGAAGCCCGAGTAGATTTCCGGGTCGATGCCGGCGGCCCGCAACACGTTGGGGTGCACCATTCCGCAGCCGCCCCACTCCACCCAGTCGGCACCACCCTTTTTGCCCTCGAACCAGACGTCGACCTCGGCGGACGGTTCGGTGAACGGAAAGAAATGCGGGCGCATCCGGGTGCGCGCGAGCGGCCCGAATTCGGCGCGGGCGAACGCGTCGAGGGTGCCGCGCAGGTGCGCCATGGTCAGTCCCCGGTCCACCGCCAGCCCCTCGACCTGGTGGAAGACGGGCGTGTGGGTGGCGTCGAGTTCGTCGGTGCGGAAGGTACGTCCGATTGAAATGATGTAGACGGGCAGTTCGCGCTCCAGCAGGGTTCGCACCTGCACCGGCGACGTGTGGGTGCGCAGTAGTTGCCGCGAGTCCTCCGGCGCGATGTAGAAAGTGTCCTGCTCGCTGCGCGCGGGGTGATCCGGCGGGAAGTTGAGGGCGTCGAAGTTGAATTGCTCGGTTTCGACCTCGGGGCCCTCGGCCAGTTCCCATCCCATGGCGATAAACGTGTCGGCGATGTGCTCGGCCAGGATGGTGATGGGATGCCGCGCGCCGGTCGGTTGGCGGGTCGAGGGCAGCGTCACGTCAATACGTTCGGCCACCAGCACTGCCGCGTCGCGCTGGGCGCGCAGCTCCGCCAGGCGACCGTCGTAGCTGCGCTGCACCTCGCCGCGCGCGACATTGACCCGCTTGCCCGCGTCGGCGCGTTCGTCCTTCGGCAGGCTGCCCAGAGCTTGACGTGCCAGAGCCAACGGCGAGCGATCCCCCAGGTACTCGGTCTTGGTGTGCGCAAGCGCATCCAAACTGTCGGCGGCCGCGATCGCCTGCTGGGCAGCCTCGACCGCGTTTGCCAGAGCTTGCGGCGACAGGTCAACGGGTTGATCACCCACGCGGCGGCACTCTCCTTGCTGAGGCTGGTCGGGCTGCCCGGCCTCTACCCCGCGCGATGGGCTCGAGCGCGGCCCGCTTGGTCAGCGGGAGGGTTCACGGCACGGGTATGACGCAACTGCCGATCATAAGTCATGGCCCGTTGTGTCCCGGATCACCACGTCTGGTCCACGTCTGGATCAGTCGTCGTCGAATTCCTCGAACGTTTGAGAGAACTCCCACGGTTCTTGCGCCACTCCGCTGCTGGTGTTCGACAGCACGCCCAGCGGCCCCGGGAAGTCGCGGTTAGCCGACCACATGTGCAGGCCGCCGAGACCCTTCTGCTCGGCGAAATCGGTCAGCTTCTGGGCGTCGGCGAGGGTAAAGACTTCGAGGGGGTTGTCATTCACCCCGATCATGGGTGTCACATCGATCATCGCCCAGATTTCTGCGTCGGTTTTCGAGGGATAAAGCGGCACCAGTTGATCGTGGACCGCCGTGGCCGCCTGAATCGCGTAGTCCCCCATTCTTCCGTCGTACGGCGCCAAGTTCGGGTCGAAGTAATCCATCGCCATGATGTTGACGCGGCCGACCTGCACTCCGTTGTCGACGGCGTTCTGCACGACGCGCACACCGTCGGCGGTCAGACCGGTGGGCATCACGGGAAGTGTGAAGGACACTTCGACCGGGGTGCCGCTGGCGATGCCGTCCGCTTGTAACATCGCGATGGCTTGCGAGCGACGGGTCAGCGAGGCCGTGTCGCCAAGGGCCGAGCCTTCGATATCAAAATCCAGCTTGTGAAATCCGTAGGCTTTCATCACCGAGGCATATTTGGCGGCTAGTTGCTCCGGGGTCGCAGTAGTTAATGCGAGTTCCTGGTTCGCCGCGCCGCCGAAGGAGATGGTTGCGTCGATGCCGGCACCGCGCATCGCGGTGATCTGATCGTTGATCTGGTAGATCAGGTTGCCATCAGCCAGCGTGCCGCCGTTGCCGATCGTGTAGGCGTCGAAACCGCCCCAGGCCGGTTGGCCATTGGAGTTGGCCGTGATGAAGCCCAGCGTGACGTCCTCGATGCTGCCGACGCTGCCCGCACCCGCGAAATCGAACTGCGGCCACAACGTCATGTCGACGTAGGGAGAAAAGACTTGGTCGAAGCCCGGAGGGGTGGGAGTCGGGGTCGGCGTCGGCGTAGGGGTGGGAGTCGGGGTCGGCGTCGGCGTAGGGGTGGGGGTCGGAGTCGGGGTCGGCGTCGGCGTAGGGGTGGGGGTCGGAGTCGGGGTAGGTGTGGGTGTGGGAGTCGGCGTCGGGAGTGTGGCGCCGTTCTGCCCGGCAATGCCCGGCAACCCAGCGAGCAATCCGGCCCGCCCTCCGCCCCCGCCGAGCCCGGGTATGCCGCCACCGACGCCCGATACTGCCGATCCGCCCGTGCCGCCTACGCCTCCATTGCCGAACAGCCAGGCGTTGCCGCCGGTGCCGCCGGCCGCTCCGGCGCCGCCGTTCCCGCCTCCGCCGCCGTTGCCGATCAGCCCGGCGTCGCCACCGGCACCGCCGACCTGTCCGCTCGCACCCGCAGCCCCTCTGCCTCCGTTTCCGAACAGCAGGCCGCCGTTCGCGCCACGACCTCCGGCCACCGACGCGTCGGCCCCGTCGCCGATCAGGGGGCGCCCCAACAGCAGTTGGGTGGGCGCGTTCACCAGCTTCAGCACCTGCTGTTCAATGGTCTGCAAAATCGAGGCGTTGGCCGCCTCGGCGCTGGCAAACGTACCCGCGCTGGCGACCATAGCCTGCACAAACCTCGCGTGATACGCCTCCACGTGGGCGCTGAGCGCCTGATACTCGCGGCCGTAGGCATCGAACATCCCCGCGATCGCCGCGGACACCTCGTCGGCCGCGGCCGGTGCAAGCCCCCCCGCAAGCCTCGCGGCCACACTGGCGCCTGCCACGGCGGAACCGATGTCATGCAGGTCGTACGCCGCCGCGACCAACATCTCGGGCTCGGTGATCACGAACGACATGGCATGGCATCCTCCGGTCAGTCCTGTGCGCCGGGCATACGTTGCCACGTCATCCGCTTGTTTTCAATTTTTGCACACCAATCCAGATTTGTCGGATATGAATTCAAACCATTCAGCTCGGGCACGAATGTCCCAGATTAGCGCCTTCACCAGTGGATTTAGCGAACCGATGGCGGACATACGACGTTCTGGGAATCCAGCAGGGGTCAAATTGCCG
>JALHRH010000343.1 GCA_022841565.1 Mycobacterium sp.
GCTCCGCGACGATCTCCACGATGCGCCCATCGATCGCATTGCGCTGACCCGCCAACTCCGCCAACTCCTCAAACAACACCTCCAGGCGCTGCTCAGGGCTGGTTGGGACACAACCCAACGAGGCGGTCACCGACATAACCTCATCATCGCAGTGGGGTACGACATCGATGATGGAAGAGCGTTATCGCGTAGGTCGTGACTCCGGGTATGACTGACGCCCTGCTGGGCTGTCTTTGACTAGATCTGTCCGTCGTGCGTGGTGCGTGCTTGTTCACGCCATTGAGGACGGACATGACCCCACCAAGAGCCGGCACGACCCGACCGGGACCGCCATCAATGACCAAGCGGGACAGCCGAATTGGCCACCTACTCGAGCTACCGCAGTCTCACCCAGACGGTCTCCACGATGCACACACTGGCCACCAGGACAGCGCGGCCTGCCATGCCTCATGCTCCCACCCGACGCGACCTTGGGTTTCTAGCCGAGTGCGTGGACACTAGCTTGAGCAAAGCCGGAGTTCCGACGGCAAGACGATCTGATCAGTAGGAGTTCACCGTGCCGATATTCATGGTCGAGCGCAACTACGCGGACATCCTAGAACCCACCCTCGACACCGTGGATGGGATCAATCGCATCAATGCGGAGGAGGGCGTTCGCTGGCTGTACTCGTTTCTGTCGGCGGACAAGCGAAAGACGTACTGCCTTTACGAGGCTCCCTCGCCGGAGGCCATCCGGACCGCGGCCGCGCGCGCCGGTCTTCCCGCTGACGTCGTCGTCCAGGTCACCGATCGCATCCTGCCGGATGGTGCGTTCACCAACATCTGATGCTTAGAGCAGCTCGTGCTCGGTGGCGTACATCGCCGCTTGCGTCCGATTCGCGGCACCGGTCTTGAGCAAAATGCTGCGCACATGATTGGCGGCGGTGTTGGTGCTGATGTAGAGCCGCTCGCCGATCGCGCGATTGCTCAGCCCCTCGGCCAGTAGCCGCAGCACTTCAATCTCCCGGTCGGTCAGGCCATTCGGGCCCCCCTGATCTACCGCGAGTAGTGAGTCCACCAAGTCGAGGACCCGGGATTGGCCGTTCGGCGCGGCGATGTCGCGTGCCCTGTCGGCAAGGCTTCGGGCTTCGTCAGTGCGACCGACAGCGGCGGCAAAAAGCGCGTGTCGGGCCAGTGTCTCCGCGACGTGAACCGTCGCACCCATTCGCCGGTCCATCTCCAGCGCGGTGGCGAAGTGACGTTCGGCGGCATCGGTGTCACCGGTAAGTGCCGCGATCCGGGCCAGATACCGGTCGGCACTGCCGAACAGCGCGACGAACTGTCCGGCGGCGAGGTTCTTGCCGGCATACCGGGCGACGAACGGGCGCAGCGTGTGCGCGGCGTCCCGATTTCCCAGCTTCAAGGCCGCATCCAGCATGAACACCAGCTCCATCGCCCACTGCGCCTCGTCAGTGTGATCGCCGAGATTGCGGTTGAGCAGGTGATTCAGCGCGCGGGTCATGCCTTGTTCGCACCCAAGCTCGGTATACAGCGCAAGTAATCCGGGAACCCACCGGCCGGCGAACGTCTCGCTGCCGTCCACGAACCCGGCGAATCTCTTCAGGTCGCCGGTTTCGCGGCGAATCATGAACATCTGAACCCCGTACGAGCCCTCGGTCTCGTCTCCGGTGAGAAGCTGACCGGTGCGCAACGCGATGTCCGCCCACCGTTCGGCGCCGGCGAAGTCGCCGCGCAGATACGTCAGCGCCTGACTGACGCACGCGCTGATGAAACCGAAGAAGGGCTGGCCGCTGGCTTGGACGGCTCGCTGCAGCTCGGCCGCCGAGGCGGCCAGGTCGTCGGGCCGGCCGACGACATAGCTGACCAAGGCGCGGAAATGTGTCACCGAGCCGAGCGCGTCGTAGTCGCGGGAGGATTGCGCCACCCGCAGCAGCTCGGCAGACCGCTCCAGTTGGATGTCGGACATCTCCGGGGTAACGCCGTGCCACAGGCTGGCGTGCAGCGCGTGCAGCATCACCGCCGGGTCACCGATGGCCCGCGCGCGATCAATGGCGCGGCCACCGACCTCCCGAGCGCGTGCCGCCTCCCCGGAGAAGGTCAGCGCGCGTCCGAAACTGGCGAGCGCCTGCACGTAGCGCGGGTCGTCGGCGCCCAGGCCGCACGTTTCCAGCGCCGAATCCAGCAGATCGGCCGTTTTCGGGTCGGCCAGCCCGGGACGCCAACTCGCGTCCTCGTAGCCCACGGCCGCCTCCAGCCGGATGAACGGATCGTCCATCGCACTGACGCGTTCATAGATGGTCCGGGCGCGCGCGAAATCGCCGGAGCGCACGTGGTTTGTGGCCGCGCCGAAACTTAGCCGGGCCCGATCCCCGGGACTCAGTTCGGGCAGCGACGCCGCCCGCTCGAACCATTTCGCCGCATCCTCGTAAGCCAGGCTCTGCTCGGCTACCCGAGCCGCCTTCCGCGAATAGTGCAACGCCTTGTCGTGGTAGCCCAGCACGTGCGCAAGCAGGTAATGGTTGGCCACGCGGGGAACCACCGAGGGATCGGCGCGGCCCTCCAGCGCTTCGGCGGCCCGAGCGTGCATGATCCGTTGCCGCGACGCCGCCATCCCGTCCAGCACGGCCTGCCGGGTCAGCGCATGCACGAACGCGAACTCGCCGTCCGAGCCGGGAACCGCCCGGATCAGCCCGACGGCTTCGGCCGCGTCGATTGCGGCCAACGTGGCCGCGAGATCGGCCTCGCTGGTCGCGATCAGTGCCGGCAGGTCGAACGCCTCGCCCAACACCGCCGCCTGTTCGATCATGCTGCGGACGCCGGCTCCGAGCCCGCGCAGCCGGCGGGAGATGGCATCTCCAATCGACGCCGGAACGGTCTGGCGTGAACTCAGTGTGGCTAACCCATCCCAGCCACCCCGGATTTCCAGGTGGTTGCAGAGCTCGGTCAGAAAGAACGGATTGCCACCGGTCTTGTCCCGCAGCAACGCCGCGGCCGTGCGCGCCGACGGCGGTCGCAATTGCTGGGTTTGGACGACGTACTCGGCGATCGCCTCGGTGTCCAGGCCGCCCAGATCGAGGCGCCGCACACCGTCGAACCGGTGCAGTTCGGCCAGGCGGGTGACCAGGTCCTCGGATCGGTCCGGTTCGGTGGTGCGGAAGGTGGCCATCACCAGCATCCGCACGTCCGTGCAGCCGATGAGCACGTGTTCGAGCATTGCCAACGCTGGCACCTGCGCCCAGTGCATGTCCTCGAGAACCAGCGCGATCGGGCGGTCGGAGGCCAGCCGGCGCAGGAAACCCGTCACCGCGTCGAAGAGGGCACGCCGCAGCGCGTCGACATCGTCGGCCGGGTCGATGTCGGGCAGATGCCGGCCCACCTGGGTTGTCAGCCGCCGCAGCTGTGGTCCCGCGCCGGCCAGCGCGTCGGCGAGCGAACCCGGCGAACTGGCGATCAGCAGACGATCCAGCGCCTCGGCGAACGGCGCGTACGGGACGTCAGCATCGGCCGTCGAGCTCCCGACGAGCACCGCGACACCGTGATCGGCCAGCCTCCCGGCGACCTCGGCGGCCAGGCGCGACTTACCGGCTCCTGGCTCGCCGCCGATGAACACCGCCTGACGCTTACCGCCCTCGACCCGCTCCCAGGCCTGCTCGAACGCCGCGAGCTCGGCGGCACGGCCGACCAGCGGACCGCCGCGACGAGCGATCAGCTCTGCGGGGAGGGGCGGCGGCATCCACTGCGCCATGTCCATAACGTAGCCGCGGCGCGACCGGCCGGTCGATAGTCAGATCTGACTATGACCAGGTGCGGCCGAAGATGCCTAGTTGTGGTCATGACGGCCCACTACCTCGCCCCATAGCGTCGAGGCATGATGACCAGCATGGCAACACAGGGCCGGGATGCAAGCCACCCGACCGACGAACTGCGCAACCGGCTGGGCGCCGAGGTGATCCTGCCCAGCGACCCGGGATACGACGAAGCCAGAGCGCTGCACAACGCGATGATCGACAAGCGGCCGGCAGTGATCGTGCGCTGCGGATCCGCCGCCGACGTCGCAGGCGCTCTGGAATTCGCCCGGACGTCCAACCTGGCGGTCGCTGTGCGCGGGGGCGGCCACAACGGTCCCGGCTTCGGAAGCGTCGAGGGTGGCCTGGTCATTGATCTGTCGCGGATGAACCGGATCGAGGTGGACCCCGACCGGCGCACCGTCCGCGTTCAGGGCGGTGCGACGTGGGGGCAGGTGGACGCCGCGACCCACGCACACGGTCTGGCGACACCGAGCGGCATCATCTCCAGCACCGGCGTCGGCGGCCTCACCCTGGGCGGTGGTCACGGGTACCTGTCCCGCAAGCACGGCCTGACCATCGACAATCTGTTGTCGGCGGAGGTCGTGTTGGCCGACGGCCGCGAGGTGACTGCGTCCGAATCCGAGCATCCTGACTTGTTCTGGGCGCTGCGCGGCGGCGGCGGCAACTTCGGTGTGGTCACCTCGTTCACGTTCCGCCTGCATCCCGTCCACAGCGTGATCTGCGGACCCACGGCGTGGCCGGTTTCGGAAACCGCGGACATACTCGGCTGGTTCCGGGACTACCTGCCCACCCAAGATGAGGATCTGTACGGGTTCTTCGCAACCATGACCGTCCCGCCGGCGCCGCCTTTCCCCGAGGCCTTCCACCTGCACAAGGCGTGCGCAATCGTCTGGTGCTACACCGGAGATCCCGCACGCGCCGATGAAGCGTTCGCGCCGGTGCGGCAGCTGAAGCCGGCCTTCGACGGCCTCGGCGAGGCCCCTTATCCCGCGCTGCAGTCCACCTTTGATGCGCTGTATCCCAAAGGGCTGCAATGGTATTGGCGGGGCGACTTCTTCCGGACCATCGCCGACGGCGCGGTGGCGGCCCATGCCCGGTTCGGTGCGGAGTTGCCGACCATGCACTCCACCATGCACCTGTATCCGATCAACGGTGCGGTTCATCGGGTCGGCCAGACCGACACGGCGTGGGCCTACCGGGACGCCAACTTCTCGCAGGTCATCGCCGGGGTTGATCCGGACCCGGCCAACGCGGAGATGTTGAAGCGCTGGACCGGCGACTACTGGGACGCGACCCACCCGTATTCGGCGGGTGGTGCCTACGTGAACTTCATGATGGACGAGGGACAGGAGCGAGTTCGCGCCACCTACGGCCCGAACTACCGCCGGCTCAGCGAGATCAAGGCGGAATACGATCCGCGCAACGTCTTTCACATCAACCAGAACATTCGGCCTGCTTAGTCGGCCTGCTATCGGCGCCACCGCGATAACGACGACACCCAACGAAATCACCTGAGCCGCATCAACTTAACGAGGTTGCGGCAGTCAGTGGCAGTGCACTGCCGGCCGGGCTGTAGCGCCTAGTTTCCAAAGCTCACCAGACCGATCGCGGTCTGGCGATCAAACCAACCGTCACGACTTCCGGGTCACGACGCATAGGGAGGTCTCGAAATGTCCTTTGTCACCGCACTGCCGGAGGTAATGAGCACGGCCGCAACAGATTTAGCGGGAATCGGTGCTGCGCTGCACGAGGCCAACGCCGCCGCGGCGGTCCACACTACAAGCGTGTTGGCCGCCGCTCAGGATGAGGTTTCGATCGCCATTTCCGAGCTGTTCGGGACATTCGGTCAGGGGTATCAGAGCCTGAGCGCGCAGGCGGCGGCGTTCCATCAGCAGTTCGTGCAGGCCCTGTCCGGGAGTGCGGGCTCGTATGCGATGGCCGAATCCGCCGCCGCGCAGCCCCTGCAGAGCCTGCTCGACGTGGTCAACGCACAATTCGTGGCACAGACCGGGCGCCCGCTGGTGGGCAACGGCGCCAACGGCGCTCCGGGGACGGGACAAAACGGTGGGGCCGGCGGCTGGTTGATCGGCAATGGCGGGGCCGGCGGGTCCGGTACCTCGACCGCGGGCGCCGACGGCGGGGCGGGCGGTGCCGGCGGGGCCGGCGGGCTGTTCGGTAGCGGCGGGGCCGGTGGGGCCGGCGGCACCGCGAC
>JALHRH010000344.1 GCA_022841565.1 Mycobacterium sp.
GGTTAATGCCTTGACAACATCAATCATCCCAGCTCAGAGGGCACTTTCCTCATTCCGACACCCCCCACGCGGAATCAATTCATCCGTGGATCGAGGCTAAGCCGTTGGTGATCGGAATCTCCATGCTGCTGGTGATTGCGGCGCTGGCAATGCCGATCAAGCAACGATGCGGGGCCCCGGGCCGATCCTGCGCCACCGCAGTAGATGCCAATGGCGACGTACACTATTTCTACGAAGTGGAACCGTTCGGAATATTTATTATCGAAAGTGTTATTGGTTCGAATATCCCGTTGTATTACGCGTCCGGCGAGGAGATCGTGAGGGTCCGCTGAAATGGCAGGGCATGCGCGCATGGCTGCACTCGTTGGGTCGGCGATGTTGATCGGCGGCGCCATTGCGTCGGTACCGGTCACCGATATCGCACTGGTCACCGCGCACGAGAACTTCTGCGGGTTCAGCTATCTGTGCCCCACAGATCCCGCGCCCGACGGCGGCGACCAGGCCACCGCGGAACGCCGGATCACCGACGGCTATGTCTCCAAGCAGGCGGGTTGCACACCTGACCTACCGGCTGACCCGCAATCGGTCACCTGGGATCCGCCCGGGTTCACGCCCAATACCGGGGGGTCGGGCACCATCAACGACTCCAATCCGCAGCTCGGCGGCCACTTCGTCGCCGACTACGTCAACGGCCGCTGGCACATCGACTACCAGTACTGCTGACTCTCGGCCTTGCTCAGCCGCGGCACACCTGCGTCGCGAAGCGCACGGTCGTCGTGGACGGAGTGTCGAATTGAGCGTTGAGCGTGAGGTCGGGTTGCACCGGTTCGTTTTCGATGCCCAGCCGCGTGAGGTCGAGCAGGATCTGAACGGTATCCGGCGCCACCCTGCGGGCGTTGGTGTCGCGGTCCGGCCGCATCCGTGAGTCGTTCCCTTCGGCGGCAAGCGTGCTGGTAATGGCCAGGTCGTCGGTGTCGTGTTCGGGACCGAGTTGGGCGAACTTCTTGCCGTTATTGGCGACGCTGTAGGTCAGCACGTAACCGACAAATTTGGTTGACTGCGTTCCCGTTGGCGACGGCGGCAGCGGCTTGGCGAAGCGCACTGTCAGTTGCAGCACGCTGCTTCGAGGGTGCTTCACCTCAACCCCGGACACGGTGATGCCGTCGGGGGGTCTCGGCCCGTCCTGAGTCTGGCAGGTCAGCCGACTCGGCAAGCCCGCCCATTCGTTCCTTGGCGGCTCCGAGAAAAGGGTCCATCCGATTCCGGTCAACGCCGCCACCAGCACCACCGCCAGTGTCACCCGAACCGGGACCGGCAGGGCACCCCAGCGCTGGCGTAACCCGGACCGCGGCGTCGGCTGCTTCGGCTGCCGACGCGTCGTCCAGTGCTCACCGTCCCAATAGCGCTGACCCCCGGAACCGTCGGGATCGGCGTACCAGCCTGACGGTGGTGCAGTCGGCACGCTCATGCTCCATTCGATCGGCGGAAGTCAAAGGGTGGGCAACCCGGAGGCTACGGCGGCGAATCCAGCGATTCCGGCGGCGAGTCAAGCATCTGCACGCCATCCCCCTTCCACTGGAACCCGACTATGGTCAGGGTGCCGTCGGTGCAGGTGGAACAGCTCTGCCCGGTCCGATAAGTAAGAACCACGATGTCGTTGGTGGAGGCCGGCAGCTCCAGCTCGGTGAACGGGTAGGCCTTGGGTGTGGCGGTACCGACGAATGCGCCGCGGTGAAACATCAATGCAAGGTCGGGTGAACTGCTGGTTCCGTCCTGCACCGTCACTACGATCGCGGACAGGTCGGCGCACGCGTTGTAGTTGCTCGATGACGCTTTGCGGTCCCATTGCTTCCCGGTTTTGCGGTCCGGCGGAACCTGACCGAGCGCCGCGGACAGCGCGGCCGCTTCGTCCGGTCCGCATGCGGCCGACGGCGTGTTGCCCGTGCCGGTGGTCGTCGGCGGCGGCGACGAGGCCGTTGTCGTTGCAGGTGAAGATCTGGCGGCCCGGGGGTCGCGATCGTCACCTCCGAAAGCGAACACCGCCGCGGCGCCCAAGCACATCAGTACCGCTAGCGCGGCGACCAGCCAGACGGTGCGTCGCGAGGCGGGCGGGCCGGTGTCCAGGTCATCGGACGGGTTCTCGGCCGGCGGCGGCCAGTCCGGGTCGACCTCCTCAGCAACCATCCCTGAACAGACCCTTCCGACCAGATCGTGCCTCAACAGCTCTCCACGCCCGCCGAGCTTGGCGGATTGTAGCCTGAAACAGCTGGTAGCGACATTTTAACGAGGCGCTCGCGGGCGGCATGTCCGGGTGAATCTGCCCACATCAGCAACTTTTTTTGGGGGGTTCGCAGCAAGCTACCGCATACTAGACCGCATGTGCCGCACGACCCCACCGCAAATCGCCGGCCCGGCGCTGGCCGGTGAGCTGGTGTTTAGTCGGGGCCGCTAGTGGGGCGTTCGGGCGGCGCGCACCGCCTGCAAAAGAATCAACGTGCTACAAGGCCGCCCTCGCGGCTCCGAACACGGCTATCGCGGGGCTTGATGACGTTGGTGTCGGCGGTGGCACTGGGCATGACCGGCGCGGGCTACTACGTGGCGCACGGCGCACTCGGCGGCATCACCATCTCGCAGGCCCTGACCGCCGAAGACCCTCGGTCCACCGGCAACACGATGAACATCCTGTTGATCGGACTGGACTCCCGTAAAGACCAGGAGGGCAACGACCTGCCCTGGTCGATCTTGAAGCATCTGCACGCCGGTGATTCCGACCAGGGCGGTTACAACACCAACACCCTGATCGTGGTGCACGTCAGCGCGGACGGCAAAGTCGTCGCGTTCTCCATCCCCCGAGACGACTGGGTGCCCTTCAACGGCGTGCCGGGCTACAACCACATCAAGATCAAGGAGGCGTACGGGCTGACCAAGCAGTACGTCGCCAACCAACTCGCCAACCAGGGCGTCAGTTCCCAGCACGAACTCGAGGCCCGGGGCCGCGAAGCCGGGCGGGCCGCCACCCTGCGCGCGGTACGCAGCCTGACCGGCGTTCCGATCGACTATTTCGCCGAAGTCAACCTAGCCGGCTTTTACGACCTGGCCCAGACGCTCGGCGGCGTCGAGGTGTGTTTGAACCATCCCGTCTACGACTCGTATTCCGGGGCCGACTTTCCGGCCGGTCGCCAGCGCCTGGACGCCTCGCAGGCTCTCTCGTTCGTCCGGCAGCGACACGGCCTGGAAAATGGCGACCTCGACCGGACCCACCGCCAGCAGGCTTTCCTGTCCTCGGTCATGCATGAGCTGCAGGACTCCGGCACCTTCACCAATTTCGACCGGCTGAACAGCCTGATGGCCGTCGCGCGCAAGGACGTCGTGCTGTCCGCCGGTTGGGATGAGGAGTTGTTCCGGCGGATGGGCGACCTGGCGGGCGGGAACGTCGAGTTCCGGACGCTGCCCGTAGTGCGCTACGACAACATCGACGGCCAGGACGTCAACATCATCGACCCGGCGGCGATCAAGGCTGAGATCGCGGCGGCGCTCGGGACGGCGTCACCGTCGGCGGCACCGACCACCTCAAGCACCAAGCCGAACGCGTCGACCGTCGTCGACGTCGTCAACGCCGGCAGCATCGGCGGCATGGCGACCCAGGTATCCAACGCGCTCAAGAAACGCGGCTACACCGCCGGGCAGGTCCGCGACCGCGAATCGGGCGACCCGGCGACCACCACCATCCAATACGGCGCGGGCGCGGAAGCCGACGCCCAGAACATGGCCACGATGCTCGGCGTCGACGCGCCCCGACAGCCGGATTCGTCGATCGCGCCTGGGCACATCCGGCTGACCGTGGACACCAGCTTCTCCCTGCCGGCCCCCGATGAAACCCTGGACTCGACCAGCACCACGACCCCCCCCACGACCCCCACCATGACGTCCACCACCAAGCCCAGCAGCAACGGCTACTACTACAACGGCACCTTCACCAGCTACCCGACGCCCGATCAGGGAAAGCCGATCGACGGCGGCGGGGTGCCCTGCGTTAATTAGGCGCGCTCAGGCGTGGGTTCCGCCGTCGATGCGGATCTCGGTCCCGGTGATGAATTGCCCATCCTTGGACACCAGCATGGCGATGACGCCGGCGATCACCGACGGGTCCGCCATTCCGGCGCCGCTGGATTTCTCCGTGGTGGGCAGGATCGGCATCAACCGACGCAGCAGCGACCAGTTGGCGTCTTTCGGGATGTAGCCGCCGGTGGCGTCGGTGATACCGGACTTGATGCTGCCGGGAGCCACACAGACCGCGCGCAGCCCGGCACCGGCGTATTCCAGTGCCAGCGAGTGCGTGAACGCCTGCACGCCGCCCTTGCTGGCAGCGTAGGCCGCCATGTAGGGGTGGGCGAAGCTCGCTGACGTCGAGCTGAAGTTCACGATGGTGCTGCGCGGGTTGTCCAGCAGGGCTGGCAACGCCTCGCGGACCACCAGGAACGTGCCGGTCAGGTTGACGGTGATGATGCTGTTCCACAGCTCGAGACCGGTCTGGTGGGTGTGTGCGGCGCGCAGGATGCCGGCGGCGTTGACCAGTGAGTCCAGCCCCCCGAGGGTATCGATGGCGCTGCGCACCCCGGCAATGACCGAACGCTCATCGCCGACGTCGATGACGCCGGTGGTGAACCGCTCGGCGGCCGCCGCCGCCCGATCCCGCGTAGCGACCAGGCCAGCCACCGCAATGTCGGCGCCCACCACGACGGCACCCTCATCGAGCAGGCGCAGCGCGGTCGCCTGGCCGATCCCCGACCCGGCGCCGGTCACCAGGATCCGTTGACCGTCCAGTCGCCGCATTGCCCGCTCCCCTGCTTCGTCGCGCGTCTCAGGCGCGAGCGTAACGGGTTGGCTGCGGTTCGGGTCGTTCTAGTTAACGTCGGCGGAGAACGACTCGACACCCAGTCCGACGCCGCCGCTCCACGGCTCGAAGCCGGCTTGGATACTCGTCAGGTACCACGAGTCGTTGATCGACTCCATGGTGCTGGTGTGGTCGACGAAGTCCATCACGTCGAAGGTCCATACTTCGATGGGCTGGGTGGCCACGTAGGACATGACGTTGTTCTGCCCGTTGCTGCCGTCCCAGACCACGAAGGTCTTGCCGTTGATCGTGGTGTTGCCCACCGGCGACCCCACCGGCTGAATCGGCCCCTGGTGGTTGAACCAGATCATGATCTCCTGATCGTTGACCCCAGTCGTGGTGTAGCTGGAGTCCAGCCAGATGTCGTAGGAGGCGTTCCAGGTACCGGTCGGGACGTAGTTGTAGTCGATGCTGGTCACTGCGGAGTTGATCTGACCCAGCTGGATGGGCAGGTTGGTGCCGGTTGACGAGGTGCCGTAATGGACACCCTCAAAGATCGACGGGTAACCCAGCGGAGCCCCGTTGGTGGGCGCCGAACCATTCATCTGGGCAATGGAGAACCCGGTGGGCGTGACGTTGATCGTCTGACCAGCGGGATTGTTCCACGCGTTGTTCTGCACCACATAGCCGCCGGTGACGGTCGTCGTCCCGTACTGAGTGGAGATCACCGTTCCGCCGGTCGGCGGCGTGGTCGGTGGCGTGGTCGGCGGTGTGGGGGGCGGCGGTGGCGGGGGCTGGACGGTGACGGGGTTTCCGTTGATCGAGACGTTTGTCGGCGGGGAGTAACTCCCCGTCTGGGCGGCCTGGAAGCCGACTTCGACCGACGTACCGGGCTGGATCGTGGCGTTGTAGCTCGTCGGGGTCACGCTGTACTGCTGAGCTCCCGTCGAGGCGAGTTGGCCGCCCCATGCATTCGTGACCGAAGAGCCGGTGGGCATATTGAATTGCAACTGCCAATTGTTTATCGGCGTAGCACCGGAATTGGTGATCGTGTACTTCCCGATGAAACCGCCGTCCCATTGCGATGCCGTCGTGTACGTCGCGGACAGCCCGGTCGGGGTGGTCGGGGTGGTCGGGGTGGTGGGAGTGGTCGGGGTGGTCGGGGTGGCCGGAGTGGTCGGGATG
>JALHRH010000345.1 GCA_022841565.1 Mycobacterium sp.
GGCGGCACATTGATCGCCGGCACCGTCAAGGTCGGCAGGTTGAACGCACCCAGCGCGGTGCCCGCCGGAATCGAAATCGGCGGCACATTAATCGGCGGCACCGTCAAGGTCGGCAGGTTGAACGCACCCAGCGCCGTGCCCGCCGGAATCGAAATCGGCGGCACATTAATCGGCGGAATACTCAGTGCCGGCAGGTTGAACGCTGGAATGGTGGTGCCGGGGATCTCGAGGGGGGGCAGCATCAAATCTGGCGTCGTAATCGCGAAGGTGAGGCTGCCTTGCCCTACGCCGCGGTAGAAGACGCCGTTGTTCATCTGGCCCGTGTTGAAGAGGCCGTTATTCATGTCACCGAAGTTCATGATGCCGGTGTTGATATTTCCGGCATTGAGGAAGCCGGTGTTCGCGGAGCCGGTGTTAAAAGAACCGGTATTCGACGATGCCGGGTTGACATTGCCCATGTTGAAGCTGCCGACGTTGAGGGTGCCGGTGTTGGCATGGCCGACGTTCAAGGCGCCGGTGTTGAATGAGCCTGTGTTGAACAGACCGGTGTTGCCCGATCCCGAGCTCCACAGCCCGGTGTTGAAGCTGCCCGAGTTCCCGATGCCGAAGTTTCCGTTGCCGGAGTTGAAAAAGCCGATGTTGCCGTTGCCCGAGTTGAACAGGCCGAGGTTCCCGGTGCCCGAGTTCAACCCACTGATACCGATCTGACCGGTGCCAGTCAGTCCGATGCCGATGTTGCCGTTCCCGCTGTTGCCGAAACCGAAATTGCCGACGCCGGCGTTGCCGAAGCCGAAGTTGTTGCTACCGAGGTTGCCGAGGCCGAAGTTGCCGCTCCCCAGGTTTGCGAACCCGACGTTCGATCCGCCGGAATTCCCCCAACCCAGGTTCAAGTTTCCGAGGTTGCCGCCGCCGACATTGTTATAGCCGAAGTTGCCATTGCCGACGTTTCCGCCTCCGATGTTGGCCAGTCCCAAGCTGACGGTCAGCAATCTGTTCGCGGTGACCGCTGGCGTCGCGGCCGCGCTGGGAACGCCCGCGGCGACGCCGGCGATCTGTGCTGGGAGACCGGTTAGGGCTTGCAGCGGTTGAGTAAACGGCTTCAGTGCCGCGGCGACCGTCGAGGCACCGACATGGTAGGCCGACATCGCCGACACATCCAGCGCCCACATCTCTTCGTACAGCGACTCTGCGGTCGCGATAGCGGGAGCATTCTGCCCGAAAACGTTGGACAGCACTAGTGATACGAATTTGTTGCGGTTGGCTGCCACCAACTCTGGATGAACCACCGCCTGCCGGACCGCATCAAACTCGGCGGCCATGGCGCCGGCCTGCGTCGCCGACTGAGTGGCCTGAGATGCCGCGGCAGTAAGCCATCCCGCATAGGGGGTGGCGGCCGCTGCCATCGCGGTCGCCGCCGCACCCTGCCATGCCTCGTTGGCCAAGACCGACGTGATGGAGCCGAAAGACTCTGCCGCCGAGACTAATTCGCCGGCCAGCGCCTTCCACGCCGCTGCAGCCGACAGCATGGGCTCCGACCCGGCGCCGGCGTAGATCAGTGCCGAGTTGATCTCGGGGGGCAGCACCGAAAAGTTCATCGTCAACCTCTCTTGATTGCATACTCAGTTGAGTTTGATTTGGCGTCAACGCCTTTGGCGGCTGACGGCAACCGGAAGGCCCCCAGTCCCACGGTTCTCGTCAAGCTGATGTCGTAGGGGTCAACGTACGGCGACTATTCGGTCGAATGGTGCATTTAATGTAAATGAAATTAAATCGTTATCTATTTGTTATAACAAAAGGAGGCTCCGTGACCAGACGCTTTACATACGGCTATCGAAGCCCTATTTTCACCGTGAGTGTCAAGTAGATCAACACCGCGGACACGCGGGTTCCACATGTTGACAACATTATTCGGCGAGTACCAGTGTGGGTGGGCGATTCAAGAACGGTCTGACAAGGCAAGAAATAATCCGCACCGACCTCATTAGATCGGCCAAAAACAATTTGATTAGGTTGCGCATGATTTACCGATTTCTTAGCGCCAGCGCCCAATGAAGCTGAAAAGCCGGCCGCGGCGGCAATGGTCTCCAGCTCGCTGGACGACACCGGAACCGGCCGGCTGGTACACGAGCTCGGTAACTCCCAAAGCGGCCAATCCGGTGATCGTGTCCGAAACCTCTTGCGCGGTAACGGTTAACGCTCGCGGCTTTGCGGACTGCAAAGATTCACCAGGAATCCGCGCGTCGATGGCCTGGGCTCATTTACACGACCGTGGTTGGTTACGAAGACGGTGTGATCGGACAAGACATCGCCAGCACTGCGCACCACGGTCATGATGGGCTCCGGTTCGGACGGGCCGGTTGAGTTTGTCGAGCGCCCCGGCAGGCGGTTGCGGAAAGCTGGCCCGGTCACCCGGATCCCCTCTTGGGGCGAAGTTACGGCATAGCGGCATGGCGCGCGAATCATTTGCTTCGCCGCGCCCCAATCGCTGGTCCCGCCCCGCGCCCCGACGCGTCGCCAGGGCGATTCACTCAGCCGTCCATTTTCGGATCGGACCAGTTTCCATCCGCCAATTGGGGGTATGTGCCCCAGCACACCCGAGTGGCAGATTGGAGATTTGGGAGTCATGAGAACTGAAGCCAGGACGGCCTTCGCGTTGTTCGGCGGTGGCGCCATGCTGGTCATGGCCGTCGCCTGCGGCGGCGGAGATAACAAAGGACCGAGCAGCAGCACCACCCCGAGCACGACGACGCCGACTACGATGTCCAGCGCCGTTCCCTCCAGCGGTGCTGCACCGTCAGAGACCCGACCAGGCGGCGCACCGGGCCCAAGCGGCACCGGCGGGTCGAATGGCGGAGGCGGCAGTGTCCCGGGTGGTCCCACCGGTGGCGGCGGACCCGGCGGCGGTGGCGGCAGCGTTCCCGGTGGTCCCACCGGCGGCGGCGGACCCGGCGGCGGAGGCGGCACGATTCCCGGCGTCGGCGGTGGCGGCGGCGGACCGGGTGGCGGCGGCGGCTGCATCGGCAATGTCTGCGGCAGCATTCCGTGATCTCACGCCATAACTGAATGTGGACGAGGACTGGGACCCGCCAGTCCTCGTCTGCTGTTGGCCGGGGCTATGGTTCGATCAGCGCCGATCGCAAGGGAGCCCCAGATGGCGAAGCTTAGGTTCGGATACTTCATCGCGCCGTTTCACCGCGCGGGCACTAACCCGACGCTCGCCCTGCAACGTGACCTGGAGTTCGTCGAGCACCTCGATGCCCTCGGTTTCGACGAGGCGTGGATAGGTGAGCATCACTCTGCCGGCAGCGAAATCATCAGCTCCCCGGAGGTGTTCATCGGCGCAGCGGCCCAGCGCGCCAAGCGAATCCGGTTTGGCACCGGCGTGATCTCGCTGTCCTACCACAATCCGCTTTGGGTCGCCGACCGGCTGATGCTGCTCGATCACCTCACCCACGGCCGCATCATCGGCGGGGTCGGGCCGGGCTCGCTGCCCACCGACTCGTCGATGATTGGGCTTACTCCGACCGACACCCGCGAGTTGCTCGAAACCAACCTGGACATCGTCGTCCGCTTGCTGGCTGGGGAGACGGTCTCTGCCAAGACCGCCACCCACCAGCTCTATGACGCGAAGTTGCAGCTCGCTCCGTATTCCGACGGCGGGATCCCGCTGGCGGTCGCGGCGGTCGCGTCACCGACCGGAGCGCGACTGGCAGGCAAGCACGGCATCGGACTGCTCTCCATCGGCGCGACGCTGACCATCGAGGGTTTCGACGCGCTGGCCTACCACTGGGGCATCGTCGAAGAGCGGGCCAAAGCCTTCGGCACCCGCGTCGATCGCAGCAATTGGAGCCTGGTCGGTCCCATGCACATCGCCGAGACCGACGAACAGGCTCGCGCCGACGTGAAATTCGGCATCGTGCCGTGGTTCCGCTATTTCCAGAAGGTCGCCGCCTTCCCACAGATGACGATGCCGGGGGACCAGCTCGACGAGATGATCGACATGATCAACGAAAATGGCGCCGGAGTAATCGGCACGCCCGAGCGCGCCCGCGAGCAGGTGCAGCGCCTGTGGGATCAGTCGGGCGGTTTCGGCTGCATGCTGCAGATGGCTCACGAATGGGCCAACCCGGCGGCGACCAGACGGTCCGCCGAACTGTTCGCCGCCGAAGTGATGCCGCATTTCCAGGGGCAGGCTCAGCCGACCCTGGACGCCGCGACGCGCGCCGGCCAGATGCGCGACGATTTGGCTGCGACGCAGCTGCAGGCCATCGAGCACATGACCAAGAAGTACCAGGACGAGATCGGCGCAAAATAGTTGCGCCAGAACGTTATCGGGCGGTCCCGGACTCGCGTTCGGCCGCCTTCACCAGCTGGCCGGCGAAGAACTTGACCGCGCCACCCAGCGCCGCACGCGCCGCCGGGCCGGTGCCTTTGGCCCTTTCGATGAACGACCCGCTCCAACGGATGTTGGTGCCGCCCGATGCGGTGGGCGTGAGAACGACCTCGGCGCGGTAGTCGTCGACGGGTTGGCGCGGACCTACCAGTTTGTAGGCGTGGCGACGGTCCTGTTCGTATTCGACGGTCTCTTCCAGGACGAAGACCGGCCACATCCCCAGCTTGCGGACAGCACCGACTCCGCCGGGAGCCGGGTCACCCTGGCGCACCCAACTCGATGAAGCGACGATCGGCTTCGCCCAGGACGACCAGTTGCCGCCATCGGCCACCAGCCGGAAGACTGTCGCGGCAGGCGCGCTGGTGGTCTTGTTGACCTCGAACGTGAACTTCCGACCCGACATGCCTGACTCCCACTGTGACGAACGCCCGCAACTGTGCTGCCGGGTAACCCTACCGGGCCGGACCATGTCGACCCCGCTGGGGATCTGACCCGCGAAAATCATTCCGCGCGACCGCGGACGGGGGCATACTCGCGGTGTGCCAAACGCCGACACCACATCCGTTCCACCCACACCCGCCAAGGCTGACGTCGCCGCGGCGCTGAACATGATGAAGCCGCTACGAAGGCTGATCAAGCCCAAGGTCTATGGCATTGATAACGTGCCGACCGAACGCGCGTTGCTGGTGGGTAACCACAACACGCTCGGCCTGGTCGACGCACCCTTGCTGGCCGCCGAGCTGTGGGAGCGGGGGAGGATGGTCCGATCGCTGGGCGACCACGCGCATTTCAAGATTCCCGGTTGGGGCGATGCGCTCACCCGCATGGGCGTCGTCGACGGCACCCGAGAAAACGCATCCGAACTGATGCGGCGCGGCGATCTGGTGATGGTGTTTCCCGGCGGCGGCCGAGAAGTGGCCAAGCGCAAGAACGAGCAGTACAAGTTGGTCTGGAAAAACCGACTCGGGTTCGCGCGCATGGCGATTCAGTACAGCTATCCAATCGTGCCGTTCGCTTCAGTGGGCGCCGAACATGGCATCGACATCATCTTGGACAATGACTCCCCGTTGTTGGCGCCGACAAAATTCCTCGCCGAGAAGCTGCTCGGCACGCCCGACGGCCCAATGCTGGTCCGCGGAGTGGGTTTGAGCCCCGTACCGCGACCCGAACGGCAGTACTACTGGTTCGGCGAACCGATCGACACAACGGAATTTCAAGGCCAGGAAGCCAACGACAACGCCGCACGCAAGGTGCGTGAGCGCACCGCCGCGGCGATCGAACACGGCATCGAACTGATGCTTGCCGAGCGCGAATCCGACCCGAACCGATCTCTAGTCGGACGACTGCTGCGCTCCGACAGCTAGCCGAGCTCGGACAATCGAGCCAAACGATCACGAGGCAGTCTGGTAGGCGTGAGCGGGTCTCTAACGCCGGAGGGAATGGACTACCGGATGCGAGCCAACGGGGGGGCACGGAGTTCTCTACGGTCCGCATCCACCGCAACGATGACCGGCAGATGGTGGATGACTTTGGCGCTCCTGGCGGCGCTGGCCCTCGGCGCATGCGCTGACCCGCAT
>JALHRH010000346.1 GCA_022841565.1 Mycobacterium sp.
ACTTCGGCATCGGCGAGCGTGATATGGGCCCCCTCGCTGACCACGACCCGGCTGCGCACTCCGGGCAGGCAGTAGGCGAGGGGTTGGGCGACGTCCAAGATCCTCAGGTCGCGCGTCCTGGTGCAGGCTTGGGCCAGCGCAGAATCGTGTCCGACCCCGATCAGGTCGACGACCATGCGGTGGCGCGCGCGGCGCCGACGGGTCGCGATGGCCACCCGTACAACAGCCACCATTAGCCGCACCCCGATCAGAACAGTCAGTGCGAACACGGCAATGTAGGCCGCCCACAGCGGCCATCCCAGACGACTCTCGGCATCGACGACGCCGGCGGTGGGGTGCCCGTCTGGGCCGGGCATGAGCAGGCGGCTGGCGATGGCGATGCCCGCGCTGAACGACGACAGGACCGCCGCTAGGGCAACCGCCTGCCAGAGCACCATTGCGGCCCGAGGAGCGCGCAGCGGCCACCGGGCGCGTGCCAGTGCGGCCGGTGTCGGGCCAGCCAGCAGCACCGCAAGGATGGTGAAGGCCAGCGCGGACACGCTGCTAGTCTCCCTCAGGCGTCGGCTGGAGGTCCAGCAGTTAGCGAATCGCGTTGATGTGCTTCCAGTTCGGCGAGCGCGCGGCGCAGTGCGTCGGCCTCGTCCGCACCGACCCGCTCGACGAAGTGCACCAGCGCCGCTTGACGGCCGCCCGAGTCTTCTGCTTGGGCGAGTGCGTCGACCATCAGTCCGGCTACCAGTTCGTCGCGGCCGTGCACCGGCGCGTAGCGATGCGCCCTGTCATCCCTGAGCTGGGAGACCAGGTTCTTCTTCGCTAACCGTTGCAGCACGGTCATGACGGTCGTATAGGCAAGGTCGCGTCGCGCCGACAACGCTTCGTGGACTTGGCGAACAGTCTGAGGCTCCGGCATGGACCACAAGTGATCCATCACGGCGCGTTCCAGATCCCCCAGCCGCGTCAGCTTGGCCATAATTCATCTCCTGAGCGTTGAAACTAGCGTACTCCGGGTTACTACCGAGTGTCGTACCGATCGGATCGATGTTTCATCCGATGGGCATACGCCAGGCGCAGGCCGAACCCTCGCAATCCCCAATGGCTTGCGAAATTAGGGCAGGCTTGCCTATGCTGAAGTCGGTCGAGCGTAGATGGTCTGCGGAGTGTCCTGAGGGCTGCAGTGACCCCGCCGCCTACTCGATCGGCGAGCCCCGTGCCTTCCGCACGGGGCTCGCCTGTTTATACAGACGCTTCTGCTCATGGTGTAGACACGAGAACGTGTCGTCAGCGCATGAGCCGGAAATCGTTGCACCGTTCGACAGTGAGCTCGGTCTGCAATTCACCGAACTGACGCCCGACGGCGCCCGTGCGCAACTCGAGGTCACGCCGAAGCTGCTGCAGCCGATGGGCCTGGTACACGGTGGCGTCTATTGCTCGATAATCGAGAGCATGGCCAGCGTGGCGGCTTACACCTGGCTCGCCGCCAACGGTGGCGGGAACGTGGTCGGGGTCAACAACAACACAGACTTTCTGCGCGCCATCACGTCGGGCACGGTCTACGGCAAGGCCGAGCCCGTGCACCGCGGCCGCCGCCAGCAGTTGTGGCTGGTCACCATCACCGACGACGAAGACCGGCTGGTAGCGAGGGGCCAGGTGCGACTGCAAAACCTCGAAGCTTGATAGCACTCACCGCGCCGGAGGGCGCCCTCATGCGAAGTCCGGACAGGCCCACCGGCTAGCTGGCTTTTCGGGTGACTGCCCCGGAACTCTGCGCCTCGGCGGCCGCCTCAGCGAGCTGTTCGAGCCGTGTTCGCGCGTACGCCTGCTGGTCGGTGATGGTCAACTGGCCTCGGCGCGTGCTCAGGAAGGTCACTGTCCAGGACAAAAGCGTGGCGACCTTCGTCTTGAAGCCGACCAGGTAGACCAGGTGCAGGACCAGCCACATCAGCCAGGCGATGAACCCGCTGAACTCCAGCGGACCGATCTTGGCGACCGCAGAGAAGCGCGACACAGTAGCCATCGAGCCCTTGTCGAAGTACTGGAAAGGCTCCCGCTCGGCCGGATCGGCACCGGCAAGTTCGGCTTTGATGTTGTTGGCGACGTATTTACCGCCTTGAATGGCGCCCTGCGCCACGCCGGGGACGCCCTCCACTGCGGCCATGTCGCCGATGACGAAGACGTTGGGATAGCCCGGGATAGATAGGTCGGGCAGTACCTGGACTCGGCCGGCCCGGTCGAGTTCGGCGTCGGACTGCTCGGCGAGCTCACGGCCCAGCCGGCTCGCGGACACCCCAGCTGACCACACTTTGCAGGCCGACTCGATGCGCCGCTCAGTGCCGTCGGCGTCCTTGACCGTGATGCCGTTGCGGTCCACGTCGGTGACCATCGCGCCCAACTGGATCTCCACGCCGAGCTTCTCCAGCCGCGCGGCCGCCCGCTCACCCAGCCTTTCGCCGAACGGTGGCAACACGGCCGGCGCGGCGTCGAGCAGGATCACCCGCGCCTTCGTCGAATCAATATGCCGGAAGGCGCCTTTCAAGGTGTGCTCGGCCAACTCGGCGATCTGTCCGGCCATTTCGACACCGGTCGGACCGGCCCCCACGACGGTGAACGTGAGCAGCTTGGCGCGGCGTTCCGGATCGCTCGACCGTTCGGCCTGCTCGAAAGCGCTCAGGATCCGACCCCGCAACTCCAGCGCGTCGTCGATGGTCTTCATGCCGGGGGCAAACTCGGCGAAGTGGTCGTTGCCGAAGTACGACTGGCCGGCGCCCGCGGCGACGATCAGACTGTCGTAGGGGGTCTCGTAGGTGTGTCCGAGCAACTCCGAGATGACAACCTTGCGGGCCAGGTCGATGTGCGTGACATTGCCCAGCAACACCTGCACGTTGCGCTGCTTGCGCAGGATGACGCGGGTGGTCGGGGCGATCTCGCCCTCGGAGATGATCCCGGTGGCCACCTGGTACAGCAAAGGCTGGAACAGGTGGTGAGTGGTGCGGGCGATTAGCTTAACGTCGACGTCTGCGCGCTTCAGCTTCTTTGCCGCAGTGAGACCGCCGAACCCCGACCCGATGATTACCACACGGTGCCGATGACGCGGTTCAACTGTGGATTCTTGCTGGAGGCTCATGTTCCGCTGCTCCTGACGGGGCTCCTCGACGGGCGAATACAGTTAGCTAGTACCCATTTGAGCCTAGTCAACCCACTGCCTCAAACCCAGCCGCGAGCCTGTGTAATTAGCCACACTCAGCGAATTGCCTTCGGTGGCTGGACTTTCGCTGCGATTCAGGCGAACTGGGCGAGCGCGCCGTGGCTGACGTGCAGCGTCTGGCCGGTGATGTGGCGGGCCGCCGGCGTGGTCAGAAACAGCGACAGCCGTGCGATTTCCGCTGCGACGGGGGCCGGTGTGCGCGAAAGGCCTTCGTAGCCAGGTTGGACGCTGCGACCCGTTGCGACGGCGTTGACGGTGATGCCGCGGGTGCCGTAAACCTCGGCCTGCCCACCGACCCAGCTGGACACGGCGGCCTTGATCGAGGCGTCGACGCTGCCGGCCGGCGGGCTCTCGGTCAGCACGGTGATGATGTGGCCGCCGGAGCGCAGGTGGTCACCCACGCATTGCACGGTCAGCACCGCCGAGAGCAGGGTCGCGTCCAGTGTCCGACGCCATGCGGAGGCCGTGTCGGACAGCGAGTAGGTGCGCGGGTTGCCGGCGTCCCAGGTAGGCGCGGGGATATTGACGATGGTGTCGAGGTGGTGCGGAAACAGCGCTCGTGCCTCTTTGAGGCTGGCCGGATCGGTGGTGTCGCAGACTATTGCATCGACATCGAGCTCTTTGGCAACGACCTCGAGGTCGCCGCCGCGAGCCCCCACCAGGGTGACCTTGTGCCCCTCGTCACGAAAGCTCTCGGCTACTGCACGTCCTAGATCGGTGTCTCCGCCGGTGACCACAACCTCCACTGCCACGACCTCCTCGTGCTATGGCGTCATTACGGGCCATGTTACTGGACAGTAGCAATTCGACGAAACCACGCACCGCGGCGACGCGCGGATCATCTGCATAACTATTCGGCCGCGTCGCCTCGGCGCTAGGTTTGAGCGATGCGTCGCTTTCAGGTGCTGACCGGTTGTGTGACGATGTTGCTGGTCGGCAGTCTGACGGCGTGTAGTTCGGGTGCACAGCCGGGCCGGGATTACCGGTCCATCGTGGTGTTCGCAGCCGCCTCGCTGAAGCAGGTCTTCACCTCGATCGGCGAGCAATTCAAGTCCTACAACCCAGGTGCGACGGTCGCATTCAATTTCTCGGGATCCTCGGAGTTAGCGACGCAGCTGATGCAGGGCGCCAGCGGCGACGTCTTCGCTTCGGCGGATAGCGCGCAAATGGGCAGCGTCGCCAAGGCGGACCTGTTGGCCGCTGACGCGACCGATTTCGCCGCCAACACCCTGGTCATCGTCACAGCACCGGGTAATCCCAAAAACATCGGATCCTTCGCAGATCTCGCCCGACCGGGGCTTAGCGTTGTGGTCTGCCAACGACCGGTGCCCTGCGGCTCAGCCACCCACCGCATCGAGAAGGCCACCGGAGTGCAGCTGCGCCCGGTCAGCGAGGAACCGAGCGTCAGCGACGCGCTCAACAAAGTGACCACCGGGCAGGCCGATGCCGCCCTGGTTTATGTCACCGATGCGTCCAGTGCAGGAAGCAAGGTCGCGACGGTCAAGTTCCCGGAATCTGCGCAGGCGGTGAACGTCTACTCGATCGCCGTGCTCAAGAAGGCGCCGCATGCCGCGTTGGCCCAGAAGTTCCAGGCGGCAGTGACGGGTGCGGCCGGACGCGAGATCCTGGACCGGGCTGGGTTCGCCAAGCCCTGAGCTCTGATGACCACACCCTGCCAACTATCCCTTCTCCCTCGCTGGGTCTACCTTCCGGCCGCCGTAGGGACGCTTTTCGTCGGACTCCCGCTGTTGGCAATCGCGATAAAAGTCGATTGGGCGCACTTCTGGTCGCTGATCAGCAGTGATTCCTCCACGACGGCGCTGCTGCTTAGCCTGAGAACGGCCGCGGCCAGCACCCTGCTGTGCGTGCTGCTAGGGGTTCCGATGGCGTTGGTACTGGCCCGCAGCCGGCTGCGACTGGTGCGGGTCCTGCGGCCGCTGATCCTGCTGCCCCTGGTGCTGCCCCCGGTGGTCGGCGGCATCGCGCTGCTCTACGCGTTCGGTCGACTCGGCCTCGTCGGACACTATCTCGAAGCAGCGGGCATCAGCATTGCGTTCAGCACCGCGGCTGTCGTGCTGGCGCAAACCTTTGTCTCGTTACCGTTCCTGGTGATTTCGCTGGAAGGCGCGGCGCGCAGCGCCGGAGCCGAGTACGAAGTGGTGGCAGCTACGCTCGGCGCGCGGCCGACCACTATTTGGTGGCGGGTCACCCTGCCGCTGCTGTTGCCGGGCCTGGCTGCTGGGGCGGTGTTGGCGTTCGCGCGGTCGCTGGGGGAGTTCGGCGCGACGCTGACGTTTGCCGGCTCGCTGCAGGGCGTAACCCGCACCCTGCCGCTGGAGATCTACCTGCAGCGGGTGGGTGATCCGGACGCGGCTGTGGCCCTGTCGCTTCTGCTGGTGGCGGTAGCGGCGGTGGTGGTGTTGGGCCTGGGCGTGCGACGCCTCACCGGTGCCGACGCGAGGTAGCCGGGATGAGCGATCTGCTGGTGCGTGCGGTGGTCACCGATCGAGGTTTGGACGTGCAGTTCTCAGTGGCCGCCGGCGAGGTGCTGGCCGTCCTCGGCCCCAACGGCGCGGGCAAGTCAACCGTTCTACATGTCATCGCTGGGCTGGTTCGGCCGGACTCGGGTGCGGTGCGGCTGGGAACCCGCGTGTTGACCGATACCGCGGCAGGGGTCCAGGTTGCCATCCACGACCGGCGGGTCGGGCTGCTGCTGCAAG
>JALHRH010000347.1 GCA_022841565.1 Mycobacterium sp.
CGTCCATCGGGTCGGTGTGCGAGCTGCCGGCGATCTCGAAGTTCTTCAACGGCAACCCGACCCTGGGCACGGTGTCCGGCGGTATCGATCACTTCACCGGCAGGGCCGGCCAGAAGCGCTGGGACGCCATCGCCGAGATCATCGGACGCAGCTGGGACGACGTGCTCAAGGCCATCGACGACGTGGTCAGCACACCCGAGGTGGATGAGAAGCTGTCGGAGCAGGCCGCCGAGGAGCTCGACGAGGAAGTCGAGGAAGAGGAGGTCGAGGAGACCGACGAGGAGACCGACGGGGCCGACGAGAGCGCTGAGGAGTCCAGCGAGGAAGCGGACGACAGCGAGGGGGACGACGAAGAAGACGAGCACGCGGAAGACGAGGAAGAAGAACGCGCCGAGGGGGACACCGTCGTGCTCGGCGGTGATGAAGACTTCTGGGCGCAGGTCGGCATCGACCCGATCCGGATCATGACCAGCGCCGGCACTTTCTACACGCTGCGCTGCTACCTTGATGACCGCCCGATATTCCTGGGCCGCAACGGCCGCATCAGCGTGTTCACCTCGGAACGCGCCCTTGCCCGCTACCTTGCCGACGAGCACGACCACGACCTGTCGGATCTGGCCACCTACGACGACATCCGCACCGCGGCCACCGACGGTTCGCTCAAGATCGACATCACCGACGAGAACGTCTACGTGCTCAGCGGGCTGGCCGACGACTTCGCCGACGGGCCGGAGGCGGTGGACCGTGAGCAGCTCGACCTGGCCGTCGAGCTGCTGCGCGACATCGGGGACTACTCCGAAGAGAGCACTGTCGATAAGGCGCTGGACAAGGGCAAGCCGCTGGGCAAGTTGATCGGCTACGTACTGGAGCCCGACTCGGTGAGTAAACCCGGCGGGCCGTATGCCGCGGCGGTGCGGACCTGGGAAAAGCTCGAGGCGTTCGTGGAGTCGCGGCTGCGGCGCGAATAGCGCGGCTTTCCTGCTTGCGCCGAGATTGCCACAGCGGTCGCGGGTAGGGCGCTGATCACGACCCTCACGGCAATCTCGGGACGATCACAGTCGCACTACATCTGAGTAGTGAGCTGGCGCGGCGCTTGTCACCGACATCGCGACACTGATACCTGATGGTTCATGCCCGCTGTGTTCGTCGTGCCGGAGCTCCTTGACCAGGCGGCAAGGCAACTGGCGACCATTGGTTCGACACTGGACGCCGCACATTTGGCCGCGAAAACCCCGATCCAAGAGTTGCTGCCCGCGGCCGCCGATGAGGTTTCCGGGGCTGTCGCGCAACTGTTTTCCCGTTTCGGCCAGGATTATCAAGCCGCGGCTTCGCAGGCCGCGACGTACCACCAGCAGTTCGTCCAATACCTGAGTGCGGCGGCGGGCTCGTATGCCGCAGCCGATGCCGCGAACGCGTCCCGTTTGCATCCTGTCGCTGCCGCCGTTCCCTCGCTCGACCAGCTGTTCACATCACTGATTAGCGACTTGACGCCACTGCTCTGGCAAACGCTCGCCTATCTCTACTACCTGTTCTTCCTGTTGCTGATCCCGATTTACCTCGCACTCGCGTTCTACCTGCCGGTGGCGTTCTTGGGATCGCTCTTTCCGTTGGCCTGAACCGCACTGGCGGCTCTAGAGCACGCGGAGGGCCCGACCACCCGCACGTCGCCCTGCCCCGGGGCAAGCCCCGCCCTGTGGATGCGTCGGCTGATGTGGGCGAGGTCGACGTCGGTGGCGGTGATCATCGCCCAGGTTTGCCATCCATCGAGGGCGCGGTCCACGTCGGATTGCCGGACGTCGGGCTGGCTGATGGCGACGGTGTGGCCATGGTCGGGACGTCGGTTATCGGTGACGACGGCGACGAGCTGGCCGATGCCGTCCGAACCGGGTTCGTCGAACAGTGCCTCATTGCTCTCGAAATTGCTCTCGAAATTGCTCTCGAACCGCAGTTGTCTGGGCACGCCGTCGGTTGGGTCGATGAAATCCCACGCCAGGGCGAAGTCGATAACGGGCAAAGGTAAACCTTCTGGGTGTGCGGGCGCCGCAGGTGCGGACAGGGTCAGAGGCGGCGCATCGCCCGAGACATTGCGGCGTCCTCCAGGTATGAATAGCGCTTCGAGGCGCCCGGGTCGGGGCTGGTGCCGCGCTCCGACGAGCTGGCGCTGCGGTCGAAGGTCGAGGCGATGCGAGTCAGGTACTTCATGTCAGGCTCCTTGTTGGCTGCTGAAAAATCTGGACAACCTGACTGTCCTACTTCCGGCGGCGCCATCCATCGGTAGCAGCGCGTAGATCCGCACCGCCGGGGTCGTACGTTTGCGAGACGTATCGCGAACCGGTACGTACTTTCGCTGAGGTTTGGGTGTCCTGGGCGTCTCGATGCTGGTTAGCATGAGCCAGATCGATCCACTATTGCGGCCGGCCATCGTTGGACGGGAGCGTGAGCGAGTTGCTGCTGACTGGCACGGTGACGCTGCTGTTGGCCGATATCGAGGGGTCGACGCGGCTGTGGCAGAGCCAGCCCCGCGATATGACCGCCGCGATCGCCCTACTGGACAGCACCCTCGCCGACGCCGTGGCGGCGCACCGCGGTATTCGCCCGATCGAGCAGGGCGAAGGCGACAGCTTCGTGATCGCCTTCGGATGCGCCGCCGACGCCGTCGCGTGTGCTCTGCAGTTGCAGCAGGCGCCGCTCGCCCCGATTCGCCTGCGTATCGGCATGCACACCGGTGACGTGCAGCTGCGCGACGACAACAATTACGTCGGTCCAACGATCAGCCGCACCGGGCGGCTGCGCGATCTCGCGCACGGCGGCCAAACACTGTTGTCGGCCACCACCAGCGACATGGTGGTAGACCAGCTCCCGGTCGATGCCTGGCTGCTCGATTGCGGGTCTCATCAACTGCGCGATCTGCCCCGCCCGGACCAGGTCTCGCAGCTATGCCACCCGGACCTGCGCAACGACTTTCCGCCGCTTCGCACGCGGAGGCGCGGTGCGGCACCGACACCCAATCTCCCGGTGCAACTGGATAGCTTCGTGGGCCGCGCTATCGAGAAAGCGGAGGTGGTGCGGATCCTGACCGAGAACCGGCTGGTGACCCTGATCGGTGGGGGCGGCGTGGGCAAGAGTCGGCTTGCCGTGCAGGTCGCGGCGGAAGTGGCTGCCGACTTTGCCGACGGCGTGTACTACACCGATCTGGAGCCGGTCACCGATCCCGATATGGCGCCGATCAGGCTGGCTCGTTCGCTCGGTCTGGCCGATCAGCCCGGACGCTCCACTTTGGACGCCCTGCTCCATCACCTCGCCGAACGTCGGGTGCTCATCGTGCTGGACAATTGCGAGCACCTGCTGGATGGCGCCGCCGCGCCCATCAGTGTGCTGGTGCGCTCCTGCCCCGGCGTGACGTTACTGGCCACCAGCCGCGAGCCGATGGCCGTGGCTGGCGAAGTGATCTGGCGCGTGCCGCCACTGTCGTACGCCGACGATGCAATCGAATTCTTCGCCGACCGCGCCCGCCTTGCCCGACCCGACTTCGCCATTACCGCAGACAACGCCCAACTGGTCAGCCGGATCTGCGAGCGGTTGGACGGCATGCCGCTGGGCATCGGACTCGCGGCCGCTCGGATTCGGTCGCTATCGCTACCCGAGATCATGGCCGGTCTCGACGACAAGATCCGGTTGCTGACCGGTGGTGCGCGCACCGGGCTACGCCGCCACCAGACCTTGCGGGCATCGCTGGACTGGTCGCATGAATTGTTGAGCGAACCCGAACGGGTACTGTTCCGCCGGCTCGGAGTATTCGTCGGCGGGTTCGACCTCGACACGGCGCAAGCGGTGGCCGGCTTCGGGGCGCTGCCGCGTTACCAGGTACTCGACGAACTGACCCTGCTGGTCGATAAGTCGCTGGTGGTGGCGGACAGCTCCCAGGGTCGCACCCGATACCGCCGACTTGAGGGGATCGGCCAGTTCGCGATGGAAAAGCTGCACGAATCGGGTGAGGTCGACGTCGTGCGCAAACGCCACTGTGACCATTACATGGCGCTGGCCGCGCGGCTCGACAGTCCGGGGCGGATGGACTATCCACAATTGCTGGACCAGGCGGAGACCGAGATCGACAACCTGCGCAGCGCGTTCGCGTGGTGCCGGGACAACTCCGATTCCGAGGCCGCATTGATGCTGACGTCATCGCTGCAACCGTTATGGCTCAGTCGGGGCCGCATCAGCGAAGGGCGCGCCTGGTTCGACTCATTTCTCGAGCCGGATTCGCGCGCCATCGAGGTCACCCCCGCGGTGCGCGCCCGAGCCCTCGCCGACAAGTCCGTCCTCGACATGTTCATCGACTCAGAAGCGAGCATGAAGCAGGCGCAACAGGCGCTAGCGATCGCACGCGACATCGGCGACCCGGCCTTGTCGGCCCGAGCGCTGACGGCTTGCGGTTTGACCGCGGGCTTCAACTACCCGTCCGATGTGGTCCAGCAATACTTCGCCGAGGCGGCCGAATATGCCCGAGCCCTAGACGATCGTTGGCGGCTCAGCCAGATTCTGGGCTGGCAGAGCAACGCCGCGATGGTGGCGGGCGACGCGACTGCGGCGCACGCGACCGGCGCCGAAGGACGGGAGGTGGCGGATGGGATCGGCGACCGGGTCAGCTCACGTCAGTGCCGGCTGAGCCTCGCGTTCGCCCAGCTGTGGCAGGGTGATCTGGCCGGGGCCGTTGACCAGTTCGGCGGAATCGTGGAAGAGGGCGAGGGTGCTGATGACGACATCCTCACCTGGCTCAGCATGAAAGGCCTGGGCGATGCCCTGGCCTACCAGGGGGATGTCAGCGGCGCGCGGGCCGCTGGTGAGGCGGCCATCGAGGGTGCCGCCGAATTCGGCGAGTACTTCCTGGGACTTGGCTACGCGACCCTGGCGACCGCGGCGCTCGCCGCCGGCGACATCGGCACGGCTCGCGAAGCGAGCAGCGCGGCTTGGCAGAATTTGAGCGTCCAGCCACATACGGTGAATTTCTGGCGGGCCTTCAAGGCCCAGGTGTTACTCGCGGACGGGGATCTGGTCGGGGCCCGCGAGTGCTCCGATGAGGCGGTCCAGGTGACGTCGGGTTGGCACCGGGCGCTGGCGCTGACGACGCGCGCCCGCGTGGCGATGGCCCAGGGCGAGCCTGAACAGGCCGAACGCGACGCCTATGACGCGCTCGCCTGCGCCGCGGACGTCGGCGCTTACAACTGCGTCCCCGCGATTCTGGAGTGCCTGGCCCGTCTGGCCGTCGACAACGCCAGCCACCGCGAGGCCGGTCGCCTTTTCGGCGCGGCCGAGGCGCACCGACTGCGCACGGGCAGGACGCGCCTCAAGATCTACGAGGCGACGTTCGCAGCGTCGGTTGCGATGCTGCGCGCCGCGCTGGGTGATGCAGAGTTCGACAGCGTCTGGGCGGAAGGCGCTGCGTTGTCCACCCCGGAAGCGATCGCCTACGCACGACGCGGCCGCGGGGAACGTAAACGGGCGACCAGCGGCTGGGAATCCCTCACGCCGGCCGAACTCGACGTGGTTCGGCTGGTAGGCGAGGGTCTTTCGAACAAGGACATCGCCGCACGGCTATTCATCTCGCCGCGCACCGCGCAAACGCACCTCACGCACGTCTACACCAAACTCGGATTCAACTCGCGGCTACAACTTGCCCAAGAGGCCGGCCGGCGCTCTTGAGTCTGGCAAAAGTGTTGCAGGGAGCCACCGTCGGTCCGGACTGACGGTGGATTAGGTTTACCGCCCTTCGGCCCCGCGGGCGCGGCGGTTACGGCGACCCGGCCCCGCCGTCCAGGCCGAGCAGCCCGCCGGTGCCGCCAGCGCCGGCTTTGCCCGCCGGCGTGCCAGTCCCGCCGGCACCACCGTTGCCCCCGTTGCCGATCAGC
>JALHRH010000348.1 GCA_022841565.1 Mycobacterium sp.
CTTTATCGGCAGCGGCGGCAACGGCGGGAACGGCGGGCGGGGACCCACCCTCGGCAGCGGCGGGGCCAGCGGCAACGGCCGGCTATCTCGCGGATTGGACGGGCTCAGCGGGTTTGCCATGACGGACTGCGCCGAGCACCCGATCAGGCTCCTGCGCAGAGACGAATCCTACGGCTGCAACCGCTCGACCACCCCGCCGATCACCCGGATCCGGTTGTGCAACCGGCTTTCCCGGCCCTGCCAGAACTCCACAACCTCCGGCGCTATCAGGTACCCGCCCCAGTTCGGCGGCACCGGGATCTGCTCGGTGCCGGCGAACCGCGTGGTCACCTCGGCGAGCTGGTCCAGCAGCGCCGCGCGGGAGGTGATCGGCTGCGATTGGTGTGAGGCCCAGGCGCCCAGCTGCGACCCGCGCGGCCGCTTGGACCAATAGTCCTCGGTGGCCTGCGGGTCGACCTTGCTCACCGCGCCGCGAATATGGATCTGGCGGCCCAGCAGGTACCACGGGAAGGTTGCCGAGGCGTACGGCGTCGCCGCCAACTCCAGCCCCTTGGCCGAGTCGTAGTTGGTGAAGAACGTGACACCGGACTCGTCGGCGCTCTTGCACAGCACCGAACGGCTGACCGGCCTGCCATCGGCGACGGTGGCCACCACCATAGCGTTCGGTTCGGCGATGCCCGCGTGCTGCGCGTCGTCAATCCATTTGCGGAACAACGCAAGCCATCCGTCAGCCAGCCAGTCGACGTCGAGGTCTGGGCTGCCGTCCTTCTCGGCAGAGCCGTACTCCACCCGCATCCCAGCCAGGCGTTGCTCGTCAGGGTCGGTCACCGTTCCAAAGCTACCCGGAGGACGTTACCGGCCGGTAGCAGCCGCTTCGGGCAGAAGTGCGAGAATCTGCCCATGACTGTGGTCCCGGAGGATTTTGTCCCTGGCCTGGAAGGCGTCGTAGCGTTCACCACCGAAATCGCCGAACCGGACAAAAACGGCGGCGCGCTGCGCTACCGCGGCGTCGACATCCAGGACCTGGTCAGTCAGCAGGTTCCGTTCGGAGACGTCTGGGCGCTGCTGGTCGACGGCAAGTTCGGCCACGGGTTGCCGCCCGCCGAGCCGTTCCCGCTGCCGATCCACACCGGCGACGTGCGAGTGGACGTGCAAGCCGGCCTGGCGATGCTGGCACCCATCTGGGGATACCAGCCGCTGCTCGACACCGACGAGGCCATCGCACGCGATCAACTGGCCCGGGCGTCGGTCATGGCGTTGTCCTACGTCGCGCAGTCCGCGCGCGGCATCTATCAACCGGCCGTCCCCCAGCGGGTCATCGACGAATGCTCAACCGTCACGGCACGATTCATGACCCGATGGCAGGGCGAGCCGGATCCCCGGCACATCGAAGCGATCGACGCCTACTGGGTCTCGGCCGCCGAGCACGGCCTGAACGCCTCGACCTTCACCGCCCGGGTCATCGCGTCGACCGGTGCGGACGTGGCCGCGGCACTGTCCGGCGCGATCGGAGCGATGAGCGGCCCACTGCACGGCGGTGCACCGGCCCGCGTGCTACCGATGATCGAGGAGGTAGAACGCACCGGCGACGCCCGCGGCCTGGTCAAGGGCATCCTGGACCGCCGCGAAAAACTGATGGGCTTCGGACACCGGGTCTACCGCGC
Organism: Mycobacterium sp.; assembly: GCA_022841565.1. GTDB lineage: Bacteria > Actinomycetota > Actinomycetes > Mycobacteriales > Mycobacteriaceae > Mycobacterium. The sequence continues at coordinate 1,665 of JALHRH010000348.1, forward strand.
CGAGGACCCGCGGGCGCGGGTGCTGCGGGCCACGGCCGAGCGGCTGAAGGCACCGCGCTATGAGGTTGCGGTCGCGCTGGAGCAGGCGGCGCTGGCCGAGTTGCGGGAGCGCCGGCCGGACCGGGCGATCGAGACCAATGTCGAGTTTTGGGCCGCGGTCATTCTGGACTTCGCACAAGTGCCGGCCAACATGATGCCGGCGATGTTCACCTGCGGGCGCACCGCCGGATGGTGTGCCCACATCCTCGAGCAGAAGCGGCTGGGCAAGCTGGTCCGCCCGTCGGCCATCTATGTGGGCCCGGAACCCCGCACCGTCGAGTCCGTCGAAGGCTGGGACCGGGTGCTCACGACTGCATAACCGCAACCGGCTTCTTGTACGTACCAAACAGCTTGTCGCCGTATGTCATCACGACGGACAGGTTGGTGGGACGCTTTTCTGAGTGGTGCAATTCGTGCCCGGACGCCGCAGGCAGCAGCCAGCGGGGATAGAACGTCATGTCATAGCCACTGTGCGTGATCACCATGGCGGTGGTGTTGGCCACCGCGTACGCGACCACGATCATCGGGTGTGCCCCGAACACCAGCGGCGGCACATAAAGGCACAGCATCACCATCAGGCCCTCGACCGGATGGACCACGAAGTTCGTCCAGATGGTCAGCGGCGACTGGACCCGGTGGTGCATGTAATGCACCTTCTGGAAAACAAAGCGGCTGCCGTGTTCCAATCGGTGCCACCAATAGGTCAGGAATTCACCGATCACCATGAAGCAAACGAGCTGGGTGACGAATGCCACCAACGTCGGTGCCGCGGTAGGCACTTCGGCTATCCAGGGATGGAACATGCGGTGCAGGATGAAGAACACCACCGCAGCACCGACATAAGTCGACATGATCCGCAACCCGAGCTTGGTGGCCGCTTTGGCTGAGATCCTTTCGTAGACAGCGACGTCGAAGACCGAATACACGACACCGGTCACCAGCACGACCGCGACGACCACGGGCAGGAAATACAACGGGAACTCGAAAAACCCGGCGCCCAAGTAGCGCAACATCCAGTCCCAAATCGGCTGCAGCGCTGTGTGATTCATGGTTTCGCTCCTAGTCGTGAGAGGTGTCGGTAAGCAGGCGCCCGGCGGCGAGTCGCAATTCGGAGATGCATTGCTCAACGGTGATGTCGCCGACTCCGAGCAACGCCAGATCGGCGAAGAACACCCTCCCGAGCACCGTCATTGCCGGATCCAGGGACAGCGATTCCGGCACGTTCGTAGCACCGCCCAGCAAGTCCAGGAACATCTGGCGAACACCAACTCGGAACTCGTCGGCGACTGGGCCCTGCGCCAGCACCGAGGCCATGGTGGCACGAACCATGGCCAAGTCCGACGCGGCTTCTCGGACGACCTGCTCGATGGCTACGTCGATGGCTAAGTCAATGGCTAAGTCGATTACATTGGCCGAGTCCGCGGCCGCTGCGATGGCCTGCGGAATGCGTTGCGCGACTTCGTGGCCCCAGGCCAGGGCCGCTTCACAAACCACATGCTCTTTGGACGCGAAGTAGCGGTAGGTGGTGGCCCTAGAAACACTGGCGGTGGTAGCGATCTGCTCCATCCCCACGGCTTCGTGGCCGTGCTGACGAATCAGCTGCCGAGCGGCCGTGAGCAGTCGTTGGCGTACGTCACGCTGCCGCGCGTCCAGCGTGCGGTGAATCGTCAAAGTCGTGGGGCTCACGCGATCATCCCTTGCATCCCAACCAGCCAAGCTGCTGATACAGCTACCTCATCGAGTGTTGAGACGACCGTATCATCAGGTGTGTCAGCAGGCAACAATGATCACGTGGGACCCGTTTACCCGCAAAGGGCGCATCGGCGCCCGGCTGCTGTCGGTAGCCCGCGATACAGTCCGCGATGAGATTTGCCGCCTAGGTTGGTCAGTATTGGTAAGCCCGGGCGGGCGATACCATCAACTAAAGGAGTGACCCATGGCCATCAACATCGAACCCGCAGTGATCCCCCACCTAGTCGTCGACGACGCCGCTGCCGCGATCGATTTCTACGTCAAGGCCTTCGATGCGGTCGAAATGGGCAGGGTGCCCGGACCGGACGGGCGACTCGTTCACGCCGCGGTGCAGATCAACGGCTCGATGGTGATGCTCAACGACGACTTTCCGGAGATGTCCGGTGGCAAATCGATGACTCCGAAGGCGTTGGGCGGCACTCCGGTCACCATCCACCTCACGGTCACCGACGTCGACACCAAGTTTCAGCGGGCGCTCGACGCCGGCGCCACGGTGGTCATGCCGCTGGACGACCAGTTCTGGGGCGACCGCTACGGCATGGTCGCCGATCCGTTCGGGCACAATTGGTCCCTGGGCCAACCGGTCCGCGAGGTCAGCATGGAAGAGATCCAGCAGGCGATGTCCGCGCCGCAGTCGGGCTAGCGGCGTGGAGGGCTGGAGCTCTCATATACATGTGAACGTCTCGGCCGCGGTTAGGAATTGGTCCTGGCCGTAGAGACGATAGATGAGGGTGGCCCAGCGGAGTTGCAGCGTCCGAGTGTCGGGTTAGCTGTGCACGCACGACCGGTCTTGGCGCGTCTGGATGGCAAAACCGGGGAGGTGTTCGAGCGCCGGCTTGACCCTTGACCGGGATGAAGTCATCGGATTGGGTTCGCTCGCAGCCGGGTCCGGTGGTGGTGACTGATGAGGCCTGACGGTTTTCTGGTTGGCTCGGTTCTTGCCGGCAGCAGGGGTCGATCGCGTGCTGGCGGCGGGGTCGAAGCTAATCCGTCCGGTCCGAGACGGGTCGAAACTCATGCCTGTGATGACCGGCACCTCCGCGGTGGCTGCTTCTGGGTCTGGTTGTGGCGGTGCCACTTCCGACGCTCGAACAGATAAGGCCGCTTGGGATCCAGTGCCGGGCCGTGTGGATGTCCGTGAGGATGCAATGACCACTTGCAACCATCGGTCGAAATTGCTGTTGCGCCATGCGGCGAGAAGCATATGCCGCAAACACGGACAACAGGCAGGGCAGCGGGTTGCCATGTCAGCGAGCGTCAGCGCGGGATGGCCCCGCCTGCTATGAATTGCTAATCACTGCCCGGCCATTAAACTTCCGGCGCATGGAATCTGGTGAGCTGCGGGTCGATGTCCGTCAGCTAGGAGCCACGGCCCGCCAATGGCGTGAGTTCAGCACTGAACTCGCCGTGCTTGCACCACCTTCGCAGGGGCGGCCGTTTCAACCCACCGCGGCAGCGGTGGGCGGTGTCCACACAGCGGTTGGCCTCGCCGCAGCGACATTGGCCGCGCGAACTCAGGCGACGACCGGGGCGGTCGAGGCGGGCGCTGCAGGGTATGTCACCAATGAGGCGACCGCGGTCGCCGAGATGGCGGCAGTGCCGCGCAGGAGGGTGGGGTAGGTGCTGCCGACCCTGTCGCAAATCCGCTCCTGGGATACCGAGCACCTGATCGAGGCAGCCATCTATTGGACGACGACCGCGGATCGGTGGCAAGAAGTCTTCCTGCGGATGCGCAACCAAGCCCACACCCTCGTCTGGGAAGGCGCCGGCGGTGATGGGCTGCGAACCCGAACCGGCGCCGACCTGCCAATCGTCAGTACCAAAGCCGAGATGTTGCTTCAGGCCGCCCAGATTGCACGCGGCGGCGCAGGAGCCATCGGCGCGGCCCAGCGGAGGGTCATCTATGCCGTCCAGGACGCGCATGCCGCCGGATTCACCGTCGGCGAAGACCTCGCGGTTACCGACACCCAGACCAGCCGCAGCGCCGTCGAAAACGCAACTCGGCAGGCCCAGGCAGTAGCGTTCGCGGGGGACATACGCCAACGCACCACCCAACTCGTCAGCCTTGAACACGAAGTAGCCGCCAACATCACCGCCACCACGGCTGGACTGGCCACCACCGCCTTCCCGAAAACACCCCACGACCCCAAACCTCAGATCCAGGCCGTCGACAACCACACCTTCAAACAAGATCCACCCCCACCCCCGTACCCTGTCAACGAGGTGATTGCCGAAGCGACCGACCTCGACGGCAACCATGTTCTTCTCCGACGCGGTTACTACGATGGGAGGAAGGGATTCGGATGGGACAAGATATTTCACAAACATGGTGTGACCAACCCCGATGTGTTCAAAGACTTGATCTCGCACAGTCGGCCGATAAGCAATAAGGACGGCGAGCTTATCTACAGGGTCGCGATTAAT
>JALHRH010000349.1 GCA_022841565.1 Mycobacterium sp.
AACAGTCATACCCCAGCCCACTTAATCAAGATCAAACAATCAACAGTTCACGCCACACGGTCCATCGGTGGTTTGAGGCTAATGCAGCCGCCAATAGAAATCGATCGGGACGGGTGGCACTGCGCACTCCGGCTGAGTTTGCAATCCAGATTTGCATAAAACACTTCAACAATCACCACACTAAGAATCATCTTTCTCAACTGTATTCTCACTACCAAGCGTTGACATTGTCCGATGGCGCGAGTAGACCCAGAACCAACGCCGCGCAAGTGGGCCGACGGTCGACTCCGGCGGCGTAGGGGCTTCCAACCCGGCCCCGGAAAGCTGCACTATGCCAACAGAAGCAGCGGTGAAGGCAGAACAATCGCTGATTCACGTGCTATGGATCAACGCCGGCCTCAGTTGCGATGGCGATTCGGTGGCATTGACTGCCGCCACCCAGCCCAGTATCGAGGAAATCGCCCTCGGTGCACTGCCCGGTCTCCCGCAGGTCGCCGTCCACTGGCCGTTGATCGATTTCGAATGCGGGCCCACCGGTGGCGCGGACGACTTCCTAGAATGGTTCTTCAAGGCCGATAGAGGCGAGTTGGAACCCTTTGTGCTGGTCGTCGAGGGATCCATCCCCAACGAGCAGATCAAGAGCGAAGGCTACTGGTGCGGGTTCGGCAACGACCCGGCCACGGGTCAGCCGATGACCACCAGCGAATGGCTGGATCGGTTGGCACCCAAAGCCACCGCAATCGTCGCCGTCGGGACCTGCGCCACGTATGGCGGAATCCACGCCATGGCCGGCAATCCAACCGGGGCGATGGGGGTGCCCGATTACCTTGGCTGGGATTGGAAGAGCAAGGCCGGCATACCGATTGTCTGCGTGCCCGGCTGTCCCATTCAACCGGACAACCTCGCCGAGACGCTGACCTACCTGCTCTACATGGCGACCGGCCAGGCGCCCATGATCCCGCTCGACGATGCTCTGCGTCCCAAGTGGTTGTTCGGCCAGACAGTGCATGAGGGTTGTGACCGGGCCGGCTATTACGAGCAGGGTGACTTCGCCACCGAATACGGCTCCCCGAAATGTATTGTCAAACTTGGCTGTTGGGGTCCCGTGGTGAAGTGCAACGTGCCCAAGCGGGGCTGGATCAACGGCATCGGGGGTTGCCCGAACGTCGGCGGCATCTGCATCGGGTGCACGATGCCCGGCTTCCCGGACAAGTTCATGCCCTTCATGGACGAACCGCCGGGCGGCAAACTGTCCAGCACTGCATCGGGTCTGTACGGGACCGTGATCCGAAGCTTGCGGGGTATCACGGGTCGCACCCTCGACAAGGAACCGCGCTGGCGCCATAAGGGCACCGAACTGACCACCGGGGCTCGCCGGACCTGGTGAGCACCCGACCGAGTCCACCATTCCCAGAGCCGTCTAGACGGAAGCGCAGCATTTGCAATGACAACCATCATTCCCGAACCGTCAACGTCCAAGCGGGAACCCGGCCAGCTCGTCGAAATGGCTTGGGACCCCATCACCCGGATCGTCGGTAGCCTCGGCATCTACACCAAGATCGACTTCGAGAACCGGGAAGTGGTCGAATGCCGCAGCACCTCGTCAATCTTCCGCGGCTACTCGATCTTCATGAAGGGCAAGGACCCTCGCGACGCCCACTTCATCACCAGCCGCATCTGCGGCATCTGCGGCGACAACCACGCCACCTGTTCCTGCTACGCGCAAAACATGGCCTACGGTGTCAAGCCCCCGCACCTCGGTGAGTGGATCGTCAACCTCGGCGAGGCCGCGGAATACATGTTCGACCACAACATCTTCCAGGAAAACCTGGTGGGGGTGGACTTCTGCGAGAAGATGGTCGCCGAGACCAACCCGGGCGTGCTCGCCCAGGCGGAGAAGACCGCCGCGCCGCACGCCGACGCGCATGGGTACAAAACGATCGCCGACATCATGCGGTCGCTCAACCCGTTCAGCGGTGAGTTCTATCGCGAGGCACTGCAGGTAAGCCGGTATACGCGAGAGATGTTCTGCCTCATGGAAGGTCGCCACGTCCATCCCTCCACCCTGTACCCCGGCGGGGTCGGCACGGTGGCCACCATCCAGCTGATGACCGACTACATGACCCGACTGATGCGCTACGTGGAGTTCATGAAAAAGGTCGTCCCCATGCACGACGACCTGTTCGACTTCTTCTACGACGCCCTGCCCGGCTACGAGAAGGTCGGCCTGCGTCGCACGCTGCTCGGCTGCTGGGGCTCCTTCCAGGACCCCGAAGTGTGCAACTTCGAATACAAGGACATGGAGCGTTGGGGCAACGCGATGTTCGTCACGCCGGGTGTGGTGGTGGACGGCAAGCTGGTCACCCACTCGCTGGTCGACATCAACCTCGGCATTCGAATCCTCTTGGGCAGTTCGTATTACGACGACTGGACCGACCAGGAGATGTTCGTCAAGACCGATCCGCTGGGCAACCCGGTGGACCGGCGGCACCCGTGGAACCAGCACACGAATCCGCACCCGCAAAAGCGCGAGCTGGACGGCGGTAAGTACAGCTGGGTGATGTCGCCGCGCTGGTTCGACGGCAAGGATCACCTGGCGCTGGACACCGGCGGCGGCCCGCTGGCCCGGCTGTGGGCGACGGCGCTGGCCGGACTGGTCGACATCGGCTACGTCAAGGCGACCGGCAACAGCGTGAAGATCAACCTGCCCAAGACCGCGCTGAAGGGCCCGGTCGAGTTCGAATGGAAGGTGCCCAAACACGGCAGCAACACCATCGAACGCAACCGCGCCCGGACCTACTTCCAGGCCTACGCGGCGGCGTGCGCGCTGCATTTCGCCGAGCAGGCATTGGTCGAAATACGCGCCGGGCGCACCAAGACGTGGGAAAAGTTCGACGTGCCCGACGAGGGCATCGGCTGCGGCTTCACCGAGGCGGTACGGGGAGTGCTCAGCCACCACATGGTGATCCGCGACGGCAAGATCGCCAACTACCACCCGTATCCGCCCACCCCGTGGAATGCCAACCCACGCGACAGCTACGGCACGCCGGGCCCCTACGAGGACGCCGTGCAGGGACAACCGATCTTCGAGGAGAACGACCGGGAGAACTTCAAGGGCATCGATGTGATGCGCACGGTCCGCAGCTTCGACCCGTGCCTGCCCTGCGGTGTGCACATGTACCTGGGCAAGGGCAAGACGCTGGAGAGATTGCACACCCCCACTCAGTCACCCGCCGGGGAGTGAGGAGAGTGGATCGCCCAGACACCCCCGAAGCCATCTCCGATCCAAACGCAGAGTGGCGCACGTCGGGCGATCGGATCCAGACGCTGCTGGATTCCTGTGCGGCGGGCGGGCCGGCCGCCGCTGAGCGCGCGCAACAGCTGGTCGGCGAGGTGGTCGCACTTTACGGAGCCGCGTTGCGGCGGATCATGGCGCTGGCCGAACCTGAGGTGGCCGAGCGGCTGGCCACCGACGACCTCGTCGCCAGCTTGCTGCTGGTGCACGACCTGCACCCGCACGACGTGTGGCGTCGGGTCTGTGACGCACTGGACCGGGTACGCCCCTACCTGGGTTCGCACGGCGGTGACGTCGAGCTGGTGGACATCGCCGACGGCACGGTGCGACTCGCCTTCTCCGGCAGCTGCAAGAGCTGCCCTTCCTCCGCAGTGACCTTGGAACTCGCGGTGCAGGACGCGGTGCGCGGTGCCGCGCCCGAGATCTCCTCCATCGAATTGGTGGCGGCCGCACGCGCCGATGTCATTCCGGCGGAATCACTGCTGGCGTCGCTGCGTTCGAACGGTGCCACGGCATGGCACCCGGCACCCGAGCTGGGCGACCTGATCTCCGGCGAGGTCGCCGGCTTCCTGATCGCCGATACCCCCGTGCTCGCCTGCCGGGTTGGCGAACAGCTACTAGCCTATCGGGACCGCTGCCCGGTCTGTGACGACACGCTGGCCGGCGCACTACTGAGCGACAGCGTGCTCCAATGTCCGCGCTGTGGAACACCTTTCGACGTCGTGCGGGCCGGTACCGGACCGAGCGCGCTGCACCTGGAACCGCTGCCGCTCCTGGCGCGCGACGGGGTGCTGTCGGTGGCGCTACCGCGCGAGGTGTTGGGGGCTTCGGCATGAGCAGTCCCTACGACGTGTTGACCCGCATCACCAGCCGGCGAGCGCCCGAGCCGGCCGGGGAGCGCTGCGAGATGTGCGCCGAGTCGATAGCCGACGAACACCGGCACGTGGTGAATGTGGCCGGTCGCCAACTGATGTGCGTCTGCCGTGGCTGCTATCTGCTGTTCACCGACCCGCATGCCGAACTGCGCTACCGCGCGGTACCCGACCGGTACCTGTTGTTCACCGATTTCGCCCTGGACCGCCGCGCCTGGGAGGCGATGCAGATTCCCGTCGGGGTGGCATTCTTGTTCACCAACTCCGCGCTGGGCCGCACGGTGGCGTTCTATCCCGGCCCGGCCGGGGCATGCGAGTCCGAGCTGGACCTGGACATGTGGGACGCCATCCGGGCCGCCGATCGCCGGGCTGAGCTGCTCGCTGAAGACGTGGAGGCACTGCTGGTCCGGGTGCTCGACGATGACCCCGACGATGACTTGACCGCGCCCCAAACGTTTCTCGTCCCGATCGACGCCTGCTACGAATTCGTCGGAGGGCTGCGCATGTTGTGGCGCGGCTTCGACGGCGGCCAGCAGGCGCGCGAGTTCATCGACGCATTCTTCGCACAGGTCGCGGCCCGAGCACGCGAGACGCCACGATGACCGACCAGTTGGACATGTCGTTCGAAGTGCTGGACGTGGCACCCGAGCCCTATGCCGTCACGCCGATGCTGACCGCGAGCATCGGCGTGCTCGCCAGCCCCGACCACCCGGTGCATGCGGTTTCCCTGCGCTGCCAGGTCCGCATCGAACCGCTGCGACGCTCCTATAGCGACGAGGAGGCCGCCGGGCTCACCGACCTATTCGGCACCCGGGACCGTTGGGCTAGCACCCAGCGCACCTTCCTATGGCAGCACTGCGCCGCGATGGTGCCGGGATTCGCCGGCAACACCACGGTTGCGCTGCCACTGGACTGCACCTATGACTTCGAAGTCGCCGCGGCCAAATACCTGCACGCCCTCAACCACGGTGCGCTGCCGCTGCAATTCCTGTTCAGTGGAACGATTTTCGTCAAGTCAGCACGCGGGTTCTGCGTGCAGCAGGTGTCGTGGGACTGCGAGGATCGCTACGACATGCCGGTCAGCGTCTGGCACGACCTGATCGCCCTGCACTATCCCAACACGGGATGGGTGCGGCTGCAACACGAGACCGTGTCGGCACTGGCCGGATACAAATCGGCGCGCGGGCTGCTCGACCTTGACCACGCGGTGACCGCGCTGCTGGCCGACTCGACGCAGCGGCAGGCCGCACCATGACTGCCGGAAGGACGTCGCGCTGGGACCGGGCCCGCACCGTCGCCGACGCGGTGCTCTACGAGGGCTACCTGTTGTACCCCTACCGCGCAACGTCGAGCAAGAATCAATCCCGCTGGCAGTTCGGCGTTCTGGGGCCACCCGGAGCGGCCGCGGGCGGCTTCGGCGAAGACGACGTGCTGGCAGCACAATTCCTGGTCCACTCCGCGCAAGCGATCACCCTGGTGGTGCGGTTTCTGCACCTGCAGCGCCGGCAGGCGCAACGCGAAGTGGCCGGCGGCCTCCAACCGGTGGACGAGCTGAGTACCCCGGAGGGATCCTGGCTGACCTGGGACGAAGCGGTCGAGTACGAAACTTCGTTCGGCCCGTTGGTCTTCGAGGACGCGCCGTGGACGCTGCCGGTGGTGGCCTCGGCCGCGACCGAGGTTGAGCACGTCAGCGGTGGCCGCCTGGTTCGC
>JALHRH010000350.1 GCA_022841565.1 Mycobacterium sp.
CCGCCGGACCCGATCAGCCCGGCCGCCCCGCCGGCTCCGCCCGCTCCGCCGGTGCCCGAGGCGCCGGATCCGCCGGCTCCGCCGTTGCCGATCAGCCAGCCGCCGGCCCCGCCGGGGGCTCCTGTTCCGGGTGCGCCGTTGGTGCCGTTGCCGATTAGCGGGCGCCCGGTGGCGGCCTGCACGGGTGCGTTGATGGCATCGAGCAGGCTCTGTAGGGGGGTGGCGGCGGCGGCCTCGGCGGCCCCGTAGGAGGCCGCACCCGCCGATAGCGCCGTTACGAATTGGGTGTGAAAGGTCGCTGCCTGCGCGCTGAGTGTCTGATAGCTATGTCCGTGGGTGGAAAACAGTTCCGCGATGGCCGTCGACACCTCGTCTTGGGCGGCGGCGAGCACTCCCGTGGTGGAGGCCGCGGCGGCCGCGTTGGCCGCGTGGAGTGTCGAGCCCACCCCTGCCAGGTCTGTTGCCGCTGTCCCCAGCCCCTGCGACAGTACGATCACAAATGACATTTCAGTCCTTCCCGCAGGTGCATCTGGCTGCGCCGAGGATATCGCTTCGGGTCGGGCGTTGAATGGTGTTTCTCGCGATTATCTGATCGGTCGCCAGTCGAATTCTTGATCTTGCGGGCAGATGGCTAACCGGGGTTATTGTCGGCGTGCGGGGAGCTTCGAAACCGACACTTGGGCAGCCGATTTCGTGTATCCCATGGGGATGTCGGCCCTGTTCCCGGCGCTAAGGCGGAATATCTGCGACTGGTGCCGCGTTAATGTTCACCGAATCGACACGGTGCGGGAGTTGTCTAACCCTCGGCATTGTCGGCACCGATGTCCAACCGAATGTCCAATTGAACCGGGTGTCCAATGTCCACCGCGCTGATCGCGGATCGTCGGGCATTGGGGCCCTCGTGGATAACGCCGATGCTCGCCAATGTCGCCGCTCGCTGCCTCGCCCGTTCCGGCGCGTTCGGCGCGGTCAACTCGGCGCCAGTGCGTCGCCTCGGGCGCTGCGATCTGATCAGGACACGACATGCAGAGAGGCCGGAATCGATCACGGTGGCGCTGATCGACAACGGCAACCCAGGAGATGGATGCGCCACTGGCAAACCCTGCTCCATCAAGAGCGTTATGCGCAGACCGAACGGGCAACCCCCTTGCGCCGGTGGTGATCGACTTCATCGTCGGCGCTGATGCGCAAGTGTGGCCGATGGTGGCCGCCGGCACCAGCAATGACGAGATCCAGGCCGCGCGCGGCATTCGCCCGCTGTTCGACGACATCAACGAGGGGCACGCCTGATGGTCAACGGTTCGCCGAAGACGCACACCCTGTCGGTGTTGGTGGAAGACAAGCCGGGTGTGCTGGCCCGGGGGGCGACGCTGATCAAGGTGCGCGCCGACGCGGGCACCCGCAGCCAGGTGATCGAAGCGGTCAATCTGTTCCCCGCCAACGTGATTGACGTATCCCCGGAGTCGCTGACGGTCGAGGCTACCGGCAACCGGGGCAAGCTGGAGGCGCTGTCGCGGGTTTTGGAGCCGTTCGGAATCCGCGAGATCGTGCAGTCGGGTGTGGTGTCGATGGCGCGCGGCCCGCGCGGCATCGGCACCGTCAGATAGTTTTTCGCTGCTAAAACAAGAAGGAGTAGTACCCGTGCCGCAGGCATTAGAGATTTTCTACCACGACGCTGATGTGTCGATCATCCAGGGCCGCAAGGTCGGTGTGATCGGTTTTGTCAGCCAGGGCCATGCCCACTCGCTGAGCTTGCGTGACTCCGGTTCCGGCGTCATCAACACCACCTTCAAGGACGAGACCGAAACCGACCTATTCGGTGAGCAGGCCGTGTTGTGCGGTGGCACTGAGGAATTGGTGAAGACCGGTTTTGATGTGATGGTGGAGGCGGGCCATCCGCCGGAGATGGCGTACTTCGAGGTGTTGCACGAACTCAAGCTGATCGTCGACCTGATGTATGAGGGTGGCATCGCGCGGATGAATTACTCGGTGTCTGACACCGCGGAGTTCGGCGGCTACTTGTCGGGCCCGCGCGTCATCGACGCCGACACCAAGGAGCGGATGCGGGATATCCTGCGCGACATCCAGAATGGTGAGTTCGTCAAGAAGCTGGTCGCCAACGTTGAGGGCGGCAACAAACAACTCGAGCAGTTGCGCAAGCAGAACGCCGAGCACCCCATCGAGGTCACCGGCAAGAAGCTACGCGACCTGATGAGCTGGGTGGATCGCCCGATCACCGAGACGGCCTGACGCCTGCGGGCTCGCGCAACCGAGGTGAGGCCCGGTTTGCACGCTTCACGGTCGTTCGGCGCAGAAAAGCGCGTATCCGGTGGTCGCTTCGCTGAGCCTGCTGAGTGCAGGCCAGCGCCCGAAATATCTGCCACCAGGGGAGCGTCGCAATGTTGCTCCAGTTCCGCGCGGCGCTCAGCCATGCGCGCGCCGATTTGCTCCGTAGAAGGCGCGGTTTCCTTGGTTATGTCGAGGGCTTCAAGCACCCGAAAACCGCTCCCTTTCGAGCAGGCTGCAATACTCCGCGAGCGACCAGTCGCAGTTGGATTTCCACGCCTCGGAGACGCTCCGGGACTCTTCTGTGGACATCGTCAGGCGAAGGAAATCGGCGATGCACAACCGTGCTCCCGATCGAAGAACCCGTGCGATGCCTTACAGCGCAACCCGCGGGTCTGGCATGTGCAGCAGCGACTCCAGCGCGAACGCCGCGTCGAACGAGGCGTCAGGCGAGGGTGCCGCTGAGTAAGACATCGTGAAGAGGCGTCACGCGATCCTAGTAGGCGGCAACTTCTTCGGGTTCAAAAAGTCATCTGCGCCTCCTCGGCACCCGCAATCGGCATAGTTCCGCATGGTCACCACGTCACCGGAAGTCCGCGTAGCCCGCGATTCATGAAGGGGCCGTTGAAAGTTAGCGCCTCCGGCGCAACGGGCAGTGCCAAGGTCGGGAAGCGGGCCAACAGTGCGGGAATCGCGATACGCGCTTCCAGTCGGCCAAGTGCGGCTCCTAAGCAGAAGTGTGGGCCGTATCCGAAGGAAACATGGTCCAGGTCGGTGCGGCTGATGTCGAAGCGGTCGGGGTCGCGGAACGCTGCCGGATCGCGGTTGGCCGCAGAGATGAGGGGCAGCACCGCGTCACCGGCCGGGATTGATACGCCGGCGATCTCGACGTCTTCGGTGGGAAAGCGCCACAACACCGAAGAGGTCGGGCCGTTGTAGCGCAGCATTTCCTCGATCGCGGTGTCGACCGCTGCCGGTTGGCGACGTAGCAGGCCAAGCTGCGCGGGATGCTGCAGCAGTGCCAGCACGCCATTGCCGATGAGGTCGGCGCTTGTCGAATAGCCGGCGACGAGAAGCGCGAAGACGATGCCCACGAGCTCCACTTCGCTAAAGCCGCCATCGCGGTCGCGTGTCGCGGCAAACTCGGAAACCAGGTCGTTGGCCGGGCGGGCGCGCTTGGCGACAACCAACTCACTGAGGTAGTCCACCATTTCGGCGACCGCCTCCGGGGCCCGAGCGAACTCGTCGTGGTCAGTGGTGATCATCGTGTCTAGCCAACGCCGGAAGTACTTGTGATCTGACTCGGGCACGCCGAGCTGACCCGCGATCACTCGCATCGGTAGCGGCTTGGCGAACGCATCCATCAGGTCGGTGCTGTCGCCTGTCGCGCCCATCGTGTCGAGGAGCGTGGTGGTGACGTCGAGCACGGTCTGGCGCATCGCCTCGACACGATGTGGGCTGAAGGTCTTGCCAATCAGCTTGCGTCGGTGGGTATGTAAGGGCGGGTCAACGAATGCCACGCCACCGAGGATCAATTCGGATGTGTCGAAAAAGGGTAGGTTCGCCCCGAGCGTCGCCGCATTGGCGTGCTGCGGGTCGCTGCTGAAGACGCGCGGGTTGGCCAGGATGCGCTTGACGTCGGCGTGCCTGGTGACCCACCACACGTCGGTGACGGTGTTGGGGTAAAGCACTTTCGCCACCGGAGCGTGCTTGCGGTACCACGCGTAGGTGGGATAGGGGTCTTGGACGAACTGGGGTGAGTACGGTGCGATCGGCGGCTCGGGCGCTGGGCTCGATGTCGGCATGAGCCGACAGTAACAGTAATAATCAATTGATTGGTTATATCAGAAGATTTCCGTTATCGTACTGACCTCATGGAAGCGAGGAACACCCGCAAGCGCATCGCCGTTGTCGGGGGCGGTGTGGCAGGGATGGTGACGGCGTGGCTGCTGCAGCCGGTCCATGAGGTGGTGCTCTTCGAGCGGAATTCATACCTTGGTGGGCATGCGCAATCGGTCGCCGGTGGCTTCGATCTGGGAGCACAATTCATCTCGCCCGTCGGCCAACCGACGTACTGGCGGCTGGCGCACGATGTGTTGGGCTTGAAGTTCATCCGGGTGGCAGGCACAGCCGCGTTGCGGGGGCCTGGCCAGATGTTGCTATGGGATTCAGTGCCGCCCTATCGGACACCGATGAGCACCATGGCGATGGGCGCGATGATTGCCGCCGGCCGAAACTGCCCGTGGGACATGACCGTTGCCGAGTTCTTGTCAAGACGACTGTTCTGGCTGCCTGTGTCGGTGCGCGATAGCGTGCTGCTGCCTTGGCTTGCCGTGTACGGCAACTGCGTGATCTCCGCGGCGCTGGAGACATCTGCCTACGCAGCCCTGATCTATATGACTCGGGCGCTGGATCACCTCACGATGCCGTACTACAACGCCGAAGGCGGGCTGGGTGCGATCGCCGAGAAATTACAGATGTCGGACACCCGGATCTGCTCCGAGGTCACCGAAGTCTCGCGGTGGCCGGACGGCTTCCACATCGGCGAAGAAGTTTTCGATGAACTGGTGCTCGCGGTGCACCCACCGGAAGCGCAGAAGCTACTCGCGGGCGTGCTCGACCGCGATCTGTCTGGCTTCGAGGTGATCCGGGCGACTACCGCGATCCACGCCGATCCCGTTTACATGCCGCGTCGTGGCGACGATTGGCGTTGTTTCAACGCCGTTCGCCACGGCGACTACTGTGAAGCGTCGGTTTGGTACGGCGGTTTACGCAAAACGGATGAGCAGGTCTTCAAGAGTTGGACCACGTTCCGCTCTCGGCAGCCATCAGAGGTCATCGCAACTGCCGAGTTTTACCATCCGTTGATCACGCCGGACACGATTCGCGCCCAGCAGCGGCTGGAAACGGTCCAAGGGCGTGACGGCTTGTGGTTTGCCGGCGGCTGGACGTACGAAGCGGATTCGCAAGAATCCGCCGTGATCTCCGCGCTGCGGATCAGCGAGCGGCTCGGTGGACGCACTTTCTGACGCTTTGGCCCCCATGGCTGGCAAGCCCTGAATGCAGACAGGCGTCCAACTGGCGGCTGAGCCGGCGAGGTGCGTGCCCATCGACCTATCCGACACGATCAACCCCCCGCAGATAAGGTTCGCCGATGCAATTCGACGGTAAAGTCGCCTTCGTCACCGGCGCCGCTCGTGGGCAAGGCCGATCACATGCGGTGAGATTCGCCCAAGAAGGCGCCGACGTCATCGCTCTGGACATTTGCGACCAGATCGATAGTGTCGCTTACTCTCTGGCGAGCTCGGAGGACCTGGAAGAGACCGTCGATCTCGTCAGGAAGACCGGACGGCGCATCGTCGCCCTCCGGGCCGATGTCCGCAATTTTGCGCACCTAAGGGAGGCGGTCGCCAAGGCTGTCGCTGAGATGGGCCGGATCGATTTCGTGTTGGCGAATGCCGGAATAGCCCCCTGGGGCGGTGAGCCGTCCTTCGATATAAGCGCCTTTGTGGACTCGATTGACGTGATGCTCAACGGCGTCTACTACACCATCGAGGCCACCCTGCCGGCCCTGTTGAGCCATCGCGAC
>JALHRH010000351.1 GCA_022841565.1 Mycobacterium sp.
TGCACGAAGGTGTGCGTAACGCTCGTGGGCGTTCCCGCGTAGGTGCTGACGGTGCCGTCGCCCCAGTTGACCGACCAGCTGGTCACGGCATCGTTGCCGGGATCGGTGACGCCCACGGTAAGCGTGTAGGTCTGGCCTGCGGCAATCGTCGCGGCGCCGGACACCGCGATGGTGGGGGCGGCGTTGGTGACCGTGAGCGTCGTTGTCGTTGTGGCCGTCACCGTCCCGTCGCCGACACGCAGTCCGATGGTGTAGCTCCCGTCGTCGTCGATCCCGAAAGACTGCAGCGTTGCCCACGACACGCTGGGGCCCACGGTGGTCGGCTCGCCGGTCTCCCCGTAGTTGCCGTCGTTGTCCAGGTCCCAGGCGTACGTCAGGGTGTCGCCGTCCGGATCCGAAGACCCGGAGCCATTCAGGACTAGCGTCGCACCCTCGGCAAGGGTGTAGGGGCCGCCGGCGTGTGCGGTCGGCGCATCGTTGACCGCGGTGACCGTGAGGGACGCCGTGTCGGACGCCGAACTGAAGGCGCTGCTGCCGCCAGTCCGGCTGCTCGGGAACGACACTTGCACATTGTCGACGTAAAGGCGGTCTTCCCCGCCCACGGAGGAAACGAGGAATCGGATCCGGGTGTTCGCTGCGATGAACGACGAGATATCGAGACTGTAGGTACCACTCCCGGTGTTCAACGACGAAGAGAAGGTCCCGCCGGTCAGTGTCGTGTAGCTGGCTCCGCCGTTTCCGGAAGCCTGGATGACGATTGTGTCACCCGAAGACAGCGTGCTCACGAAATCGAATGACAGCGTCGCCGCGCTGGCGCCGCTGAGATCGACCTGACGATAGATTGCGTTGTTCAGGGCTCTCGCACGGATCTCGAGATCGCCCGTCGGACGCACCAGGATGCGGCCGCCACTCGCCCCGCCGCCATCGACGTCGGTCTCTACCCAGTTCGAAGTCCAGTTGGCTGTGCCGTCGTTGTTGCTGTACGAGACGCTGCTGAACAGGTCCGAGACGGCGTCGTCACTGAGGTCGGCGATCCCTCCGTTGGTACCGCTGGTCCGGTCCCACGCGTGGAACGTGATCGCATTGGCGATGGTGCCGGAGAAGTTGGCGTTGCCCTGGAAGTACAGACGAGTGCCGGCGTCCGCTGCCAGCAGTCTCGCGCTGCCGTCGCTGACTGCGCCCAGCGCGCTCCAGTTGGCGCCATTGTCGATGGAGTAGAACCACGTTCCGTTGGTGGCGTCTGCACCCGTGATGGCGATTCCCAGGCTGGCACCGCCGTCTGCATCCGTGACGTTGTCGACCTGGCCCGACGGACTGGCAAAGTCGACGAGACTCGAAACCAGGGTCCCGACCGCGCCGGTCGGTGCCCCGGCATCCTCCGTGACGGATGTGAGGGCCGGACTGCCGACGCTGTTCAGAACCGGAGCATCGTTGACTGCCGTGACATCGATCAGCCGGGTGAGCACGTTGCTGATGTCTGTGCCATCCGTGACGTCGAGCACAACTGTGCGCTGGAGGGTGCTGGGAGCGTCGGCGCTGTTGTAGAAGGCGATGCTACGGATCGCGGTGATGTAGTTGGCGACCGATGCTGTGCCGCTCAGGGTCAGGGTTCCGCTGCCAGCGTTCCAGACGCCGGAGATGCCGAGCATGTCCGTGTAGTTCAGCGTGTCGGCTCCGGCGGAGTAGTTGCCGCTGATGGTGACCGTCGCGCCCGCGAGACTGGCGCTGTCGGGGTCGGTCACGGCGAACAACGAGGAAATCGCTACGGGCGACTGCTCCGTGAACGAGACCGGGCCCGACACCCCCACGTCTGCGATGGCAGGGGCGTCGTTGGCGGCGACGACCGTGATCTGCTTCGTCTGCGTGCTCGAGGTGCCGCCGTCGCCGTCGGTCAGCACCACCTCGACCGTGCGGGTGGCGGTCGCCGGCGCGTCGCCAGCCACCCAGAAGCGGATGTTGCGCATCACCTCGCGCACCGCGGTCGCGTCAGCGCTGGCGTTGAAGGTCACGGCGAACGGCGTCGAACCGATGCCGCCCGCTTGTGTGCCGACTAGCGTGCCGCCGTAGTACACATTGACGCCACTCACGCCGATCTGGCCAGCGCCCATTCCGGTGTTGAGCAACTCAACGCGATCGTCGGCGCTCGCGTTCACGGTGAGGGTGACGGTGAGCGTACCGGTAGCGAAGTCGACCAGGTCGACATCGCTCACGGTGGCGAGTGCGTCGATCATCACCGCAGCCGCCCCTTCGGTGAAGGCCCGGTCGCCTTCGCCGAATACTAGCGTCGGCGCGTCGTTGACTGCGCTGATGTTGACGGTCGCGGTGTCGAAGCCAGTGAGCGTGCCGCCGCTTCCGCTGTTGCCCAGGTCGTTCCCGGTAAGCGTCAGGGTGTCGCTGGTCGACGGGGCGTCGCTGTTGATCAGGTAGGAGACGCTCCCGCCTAGGCTGCCGGCCAACAGGCTGTTGATCTGGGCGACGGTGCCGCTCAAAGTGACGCTGGCAGTACCCGAATTGCTGACAGTCACGCCGCTGGTGCCCGCGCCCACCGTCAGGGTGCCGCTGACCACGGCAACGGTGGCTTCCACCGTTGCACTCCCTGCATCCACATCAGCGATGGCCAGGCCGGTGCCGTGCAGGGTCAACGAAGTCTGCTCGGTGGCGGCATAGGTCAAAAGCGTGATGGCCGCTGTCGGCGCGTCGTTGACGGCGGTTAAGCTGACGACAACGCTTCCATTGGTTGATAACGCGCCGCCGGTTCCCTGCGAGCCGCTGTTGTTGTCGTTGAAAGTCCAGTCGATCTGCACGCTGGCCGGCGGCGCGTCGCTGGTGTTCCAGTAGACGATGTTCTGCATCAGCGTGTTGACCCGTGCCTGGGTCGCGTTGGCGCCGAAGCTCACCACCATCTCGCCGCCGGTAAAGCTGTAGGTGCCTACCTGCACGCCGGTCACGAAAACATCTGCCCCAAGGGTGGTGACGTTGGTGCCGTCGAAGGCTAGCGCGTCCTGCGCGCTCGCGCCGCCGCTACGGGCCAGGGTGAGCGTGGCGCCGCTGAAGCTGTTGGCCGCCGAAAGTTCAGCGTCGGTCACTGAAACATCGGCATCAAACACCACGGCTGCAGCGCCTTCGATGTACGCCGGCGTGCTGTTCAGGCTGCCAAAGATCGGCGCGTCGTTCACCGCCGTCACCGTCACGGCCAGCGTGTCGGTGTCGACGAGGGCCTGGTCGCTGGCGAGCGCCGCAATCTCCCCGGCCGTGAGCGCACGCGTGTAGAGGCGCGCATCATCTATCTGACCGGTAAAGTCGTACTGCGTTTGAGCATCATTCGCGTGAGCTCCGATCCGCGTGACTGGCGACGAACCGGTGTAGCCAATCGATGCGGCATAGTTGGCGGATGCAACAAGAACACCGTTGACATACAAGTTTTGTGTGTTAGCAGTGTCGTCGAACGTAAACGCGATGTGTTGCCACGTTCCGTCGTCAATCGCTACGTTGGCGTTGATCGATTGATATGTAGAGCCGTCAAAGAAGAACGCGACAAATCCGGTGGCACCTTCAGCGGCACGAATCATGATGTCGTTGCCCAGCGTGATGACCTCGCCACCCGAAGTATCGGCTGAAGAAAACTTGACCCAAGACGCCAGTGTCACGTCGGTCGGGTTGCCAAACATTGAATTGATCTGGACGTATTCACGGTTAGTGCCATCCAGGTCCAATACTTCACCTCGTTGCCCGTCCGTGACGATCGAAGCACCGTTGAGCAACGAACCGTTCTGCGCCGTGCCGTCGGGCGCGACGTCGTTCGCGTTGCCTTCGAAGAGGTAGCGGCCTTCGAGATCGGCGTCGATGTTCAGCGCCAGCAGCGTCGAATCGGTGGTTGCCAGTGTCAGCGTGGCGCTGCCGTTGTAGTTCGGCGTGGGTGCGTAGCTGAGGCCGTTCAGCGCGGTATTGATGGCCGCAGCGGTGCCGCGCACGGTCATCGTGGCGTCGGTGATGCCGTCACCGGCGACGAAGGTCAGACCTGCCGTGCCCGACAGCGTGAGCGTGCCGTTGGAGACGCTGATCGTGACCTCGTTGTTCGCCCCGCCAGAGTCGACATCCGCAATCGAGATCGTATTGCTGTTGCCGCTGGAGAACACCAGCGTCGCGTCTTCATTCATGGTTTGCGAGCCGGGCACGGTGTTGAGCGGCGCGTCGTTGGTGGCGGTGATGTTCACTGTCACGCTGCCGCTGGCCGTCAGCGCGCCGCCACTGCCCTGCGCGCCCGTATTGCCGTCGTTGAAGGTCCAGTCGATCTGCGCGCTGGCCGGAGGAGCGTCGCTCGAGTTGCTGTAGGCGACTTGCCGCATGGTCGAGTTCACTAGCGCATTGGTCGCGCTGGCGTTGAAGGTCAGCACCAGCGTGCCGCCAGCATTGGTGGTAACGGTGCCGATGGTGGTGCCCCCCACCACCAGGTTGCCGCCTTGGGTCAGCGTGCCCAAGGTGCCGGTGGCCGAGTAGACATCCTGCGTGCTGGCGCCGCCGTTGCGCGCCAGCGAGAGTGTGGCGCCGTTGAAGTTGTCGGCCGCGGTGAGCTCCGGGTCGCCCACCGAGACATCGGAATCCAACACTACCGCTGTGCCGCCCTCGGCATACGTCGGCGAGCCGTTGAGACTGCCAAAGCTCGGCGCATCGTTGACTGCCGTAATGGTGACATCGCGCGTCTGCAGGGTGGAGCTGGCACCGCCATCGCTGACAGTGAAGGCGACCGTACGCGTAGCCGTAGAGGGGGCGTTGCTGTTGTTGGTGTAGGTGATGCTTTGCAAGGCCGTTTCATACTGGGCTAGCGTCGCCGAGCCGGTGAGTGTCAGCGTTCCGGGCCCAGCATCCCAGGTGCCCGTGATGCCGTTCTGGCTGGTGAACGCCAACACGTCCTGGCCGGTGGTGTAGTTCACCGTGATGGCGACGACCGCCGATTCGATGTTCGTGTCATCGACATCGCTGATCGTCAGTGTCGAGGTGATCGCGACGGCGCCGTCGTTCTCGGTGTAGCTGAGCGCGGTGCCTTCGACCGTGGCTTGCACCGGGGCATCGTTGACCGCGCTGACTGTGATGGATGCCGTGGCGATCTGGGAGTGCGAGGTGCCGTCAAAGGCGCGATAGGTGAACGTATCGACGCCGTTGAAGTCGGCATCAGGCGAATACGTGAACGATCCGTCAGAGTTCAGCGTGAAGGAAGCGGCATTCGCGGGCCCCGTCACCAGAACGGCCGTAAGCGTGTCACTCTCCACATCGCTGTCATTGGTCAGAACGCCCTGCGCGGCGGCGACGTTCAGCGTGGCGTCTTCGTTGAGGCCATAGCTGCCGGAGGCTGAGTTGTAGATGGCCTGCAGCTGCGACTGGCTGATAGCCTTGTCGAAGACGGCGACTTCGTCGATGCGACCGTCGAAGTAGCGTGCGGCATTGGGGTTGGCTCCGATCATGACGGTCCGCGTGGGGTCGGTGTCGACGGCCCCGCCTACGGAGTGTGTCTGGCTGCCGACCAGAGTGCCGTTGAGGTACAACTGCATGGAGCCGGTCGTCTGATCGTAAGTGGCGGCCGCGAAATGCCACTGATTTGCCGAGAGCGCGCCGGAACTGGCGATCAGTGTTTCGGTGGTTCCGCCGGCTCTCACACGGAAACGAAGGACATGGTCAGCTCCGTTTTGCACGGTACTGAGCATCCACCAGTGGTCCTGTTCTGCATTTGCGCCAGTCGAGATGGCTTTGGAGAGGAGCCTCTGGTCACTCGTGCCGAAATCGTCAGCATTGAACCAGGCTGTCATCGTCAAGCCGGTGCCGTTGACATCAAACGTTCCCAGGTTGACATGGTCGTC
>JALHRH010000352.1 GCA_022841565.1 Mycobacterium sp.
CAGCGGGATCGGCTCATCCAGCGGCGGCAGCCACAGGTGCGGCGCCCGCGGCCCGTAGCCGGCCAGTTGCTCGCCGATGGTCGCGATCAGCTTGCGCGGCGGTCCGGCGGGCTCGTCCTCGTCGACACCGGAGATCACGGTGCCCGGATCCGGCTCCACAGCTCCGGCGGGGAACAGCTTCGGCTCCGGAACAGACTGCACCACCAAGGTTCTTGTCGTCTGCGGAGGTTCGTAGATGCCGTCGACGTAGGTGGATCGGAACTTGATCGGGGCCGCACCCGGCGCCGGCACCAGGAACCCGGTGCCCTTGTGCTCTTTGCCCGATTCGATGTGGTAGGCATCCTCCACGCCGATGATCTGGCGCGACACGCTGGGGCTGGCCACCTTCAGACCGATCCGGTACGAGGTGTTCTTGTCAATGTCCTTGATCTTGCCGACATCCAGCGTCTGGGAGGCGAACAGGATGTGGATGCGGAACGAGCGGCCCTTGCGCGCCACATAGTCGAACAGCTCCGCATACTCCGGATGGTCGGCCAGCATCAGCGTGAACTCGTCGGCCACCACGAAAAGTGTTGGGATGGAAGGCAAATCGAGCCCTGCGCCCACCCCTTCACGAGCGTTCTCGTACTCCGTCACCGAATTGAACGCACTGCCCTGTACCCGGCGGCCGGCCTCGCGCAGCAGCGTCTCGCGCCGGGCCACCTCGCCACGCAGCGTGTCGCCGAACCGGTCGGCCAGCGACTTCTTCTCGGCCATGTTCGAAATCACCGCGACGACTTGCGGAAAGTTGCGGAAGCTGTCGGCGCCGGCCTCACCCTTGAAGTCGGCGTAGATGACGATCAGCCGATCCGCAGAGTGAGTGGTCAACAGCGACAACAGAATCGACATCAGGGTCTGCGACTTGCCGGAACCCGTCATGCCGATCATCAGGCCGTGCGGACCCATCCCGCCCTCGGCCTCGTCCTTCAGGTCGAACATCAACGGCTCACCCGTGGCGGTGACGCCGATCGGGACGCGCAACTCGTCGTCCCGGCGGCGAGGGGCCCACAGCGCCGGCACATCCAGCCGGGACGCATCCGAGATGCCGTGCAGCGTGGTGAAGTTGGCACCGCGGGTGGCCGTCGAACGCAGCCCGGTGTGTGTCGGGTTGGAGTCCCAGCGCGACAGCCGGCGCGCCAAGTGGGCGGCCTCATGCGCGCTCAACTCGTCGGCGGCGTCGATATACGGCTGCCAGCCGCCGGTCTGCCACCGTTCGATGGCGCCGCCCCCCACCCGCAGGATCGGCTTCTCCGGGTCGGAGTATTGCTCCCGGTGCGGCGCTGTGGCCGAAAAGTACACGACGGTGACGCCCGCGTGCCCCAACGCAAGCGTCGAGGCGTTCAGCTCATAGTCGGGGTCATCCACCACGATCAGCAAGTGCCGCAACGCATCTACCGGCCGGCCGGTGAACGACGGGCGGTCGTCCAACACCGGCTCGAGCAGATCTGCCAGTTGGTCGGCGTCGTCGGTCAGGTAGCGAGCCGGGCCGACGCCGTCGACCTGACCTTGAATGTCGACGTGCGGCAACCACTTCAGCCACGACCAGTCGTCGCCCTCCAGGTCGCGGCTGGCCAGCGCCACACCGAGCACCGTGGGATCGTGCCAGGTCACCGCCTGAGCTATCCAGGCCCGCACCGCTGCCCGTGCCCGCGCTTCATCTCCCAGCACCGTGATCCGGGAGACCTTGGTCAGGTCGATTCCCGTCGGTACGTCGCGAACCGTCCGCTGGGTGTCAAGCAGGCTCCGTAAAGCGCTGTGGGACACCGGCTCCAGGTCGATCTCGTCGGCCGTGTCGTTTACCCGCAGCGCGGTTGCCAGTGGCGCGCAGTGGCGACCGGCCCGCAGCACCAGGAAGTCGGGGTCATGCGGGTCGCGCTCCCACTGGCGACGGGACCCGGGCACCGCGGCCAGAGTTTCCGGCTCCGGATGCGACCACTGGGCCGCCGCGCGCTGCTCGGCCGCCTGCGCCCGGATATTGTCCCGGACCACCGACAGGTAGCGCAGGTAGTCGGCCCGTTCGGCGTCGACTTCCTCGGTGCGCATCTTGTTGTCGTTGCCCCGGTAGAGCGCGGTGGCGGCCAACAGCAGCACGAACGGGAAGAACAGCGTCTGCGGCGAGATCACCTTCATACCGGTGGCGAACAGCGCCACGATCATGCCGACGATCAGGATCCCGATCAGGTACGGCATCGCGCGCCGGAACAGCGAGGGCGGAATCGCGCGCGGCAATTCGGGGGGCGCCTCGATGGTGATGGTGCCCTTACGCGCACTCGGCGGCGTCAGCCGACGACGGGCCTCGAAGATCAGTCTGCTCATCGGGGCTCCCCTTCGGCGGCTACTGGGTGGCCCGGCCGGCTGTCGGGCGGCAGGCCGTCATGCGCTAACAGCGCATCGGCGCGCGACAGTGTCGGACCGGGTGCGAACAACGACAGGATGGACCACGGGATGCCCAGCGGCGGCGACGCAAGACCAAGGGCCTCAACCGCTTTGCTGTGTCCATTAGGTCCGGACCGGCCCTCGGAGCGACCGTCGGACTCGTTGTCGATGCCGTAGCGCACCCCGGTGTCGGATACCCAGAACAACGACCCGGTGGCTGGCGCTGCCGCGCCACCGCCGACCGTCTGGGTGAAGTATCCCGAGCCGGGGGCAAGCGCGACTTTGGCTCCGCCGCCCACCAATTCAACGGTGCGCAGACCCTCGTGCACCGGCAGCGCCGAGCCCGAAAGCAGGCGCAGCGAGCTGGTGGCCGCCCCGGCCGGCTTGCTCCAGAAGGCGCAGGTGATCGGATTGCTGGCCTGGTTGACGAGCGTCACCGGAAAGGCTGGATAGCGACTGGTGTCCAGCATCCGCGACACCGGCAGCTTCGCGATGTCATCGGCGCTCAGGCGCGGTGGTTGTTGCAGGCCATAGGAATTGGTGTTGCGCAGGATCGCGGCTAGTACCGGCGAAACGGGTTGCAGGCCGTCCGGCAACACCGCGTAGTACATGTAGTACGCCCTGTCGGCGGCTGGGTTGTGGTCCAGGGCGTACGCCTCAACCACCGACCCAATTGGTGCCGGCACCGCGAAGCCCGCCGGGGCGCCGGCATTGGGGATGACAGGTGCGTTCAGCGGGGGTGCTTCCGGGATCGCATTGAACAGGCCCGCCGCGATGGGCCGGGGGGCGGGCACGTCAGCACCCAACCCCAGAGCGTTGGTGACGGCGTGATCGGCCAGGTCGATCCGGCTGCGCTTGCCGTCCCACAGCACCCAGGTGCTGTTGCCTCCGAAAGCCGCGGCGTCGACCAGAATCACCTGGCCGGAACTCATCGCGGTTGCGCGGGCGCCGTCGCTATAGGGGTGTCCGGCGATGACGGTCACTCCCGTGCTGCGTGCGCCGCGCCCAGGTTGGCCGCTCACCCCGTCGCACACCGTCCAGTCGGCATCGCGAGAGGTGTTCTGCACCATGCGCTCCGGGGCGCCCGGAATGCCGATCAGGTTGCCGCGCGGAAACCGGTCCAGCTCAGCGCTTTTCACGGTGGTGGGATTGACCGGCTGGCCGGCGATCAGCCGGGCCGAGGTGAGGTTGAGCACCGGGTGCAACTGGTCCCCGACGCGTACGTACAGCGCGGCGGTCGACCGGTCGGCCAGCACGGTGTTGTTGCCCACCTGCCCGTTGGGTCGGATCAACGAAAACACAAAGCAGCCAAGCAGTCCGGTGACCAGCAGCAGCACGCCCATCAGCACCGCGCGCGACTGGGAACGCAGCGGATCGACCAGCATTCTGGTGTCGTGCAAGGCGATTCCGGAGGCGATGCGGCGCATCACGAACCGCCACCCGGTCACCTGATGGCGGGTGACGAAACCGCGGCGGTAGTGCACCTGTTCGGGGTTCTCGTTGACCGGGGTTCGGGATGCGAAGGAACGCCGTGCCTCGTCCCGCTCGTCGTCATACTCGCTCTTGCTCATGCCGGTACCGACAGTCCGAGGCCACGCAGCAGCGGGGCCACCGTATTGCTGACATCTTGTACGGTGATCGTCATCAAGTCCTCATCGGTGAGTTCGCCCGTACCGGCTTGTTCGGAATGGTCAAGCCGGAACTCGCGCTCTTCCTCCGAACGCTCGACGATGTTACGAACGAAGCGGCCATTGCCCGCGATGTCGAGGCTGCGCCGGTCGATTCCATTGCTATCCGGTGACGACGTCTGAGCCAGGTGGGTGAACAGCTGCTGCATGCTGTCCAGCGCCTCCTGCTCGAAGACGCTATCTCGCTGCTGGGCCATCAGATTCGCGATCTCGGTCAACTCCGCCGGCTGGTAGGACGGGAAGTCGATGCTGCGGGTGAACCGGGACCGCAGACCTTCGTTGGTGTCGAGGAACTTGTCCAGGTCGGCGCGATACCCGGCGATGATGACCACTAGCCGGTCGCGGTCGTTCTCCATGCGTGCCAACAGCGTGTCGATGGCAACCAGCCCGAAGTCGTTCTTGGCTCCGGTGGCCACCAGGGCGTAGGCCTCGTCGAGGAATAGCACGCCGTCCAGGGCGCTGTCGATGATGGCGTTCGTCTTTGCCTCGGTCTCCCCGATGTGCTGGCCAATGAGGTCCGCGCGATGCACCTCGCGAATGTTTTCCCGCTTCAGCAGGCCCAAACCGCAGTAGATCTTCGCGACGACCCGGGCGATGGTGGTCTTGCCGGTTCCCGGCGGGCCGGCAAACACCAGATGGTGGGTGCGCTGGGCGACGGTGAGGCCGCGCTGCTGGCGCAGCACGGCCATCGCGACGGAACTCTTCAGCCGGGACACCTGATTCTTGACCTCGTCCAGACCGATGAAGTCGTTGAGCTGAACCTCGGCCTCGGCCAACAAGGCGGCCTTACGCTCGCGGGCGCCGGGGTCGACGAAATCGGCGTCGCTGGGCTCGGTCTCCGCATTCCACGGGTCGGTGCGCGCCTCGATACGCGCCGCGGTGGTGGTGACCATGCCGAAACTTGGGTCCGACAGCGCCTGCTCGATCTCTTCGTTCTCTGGATTGGCCGCGTAGAGCTCGTGCAGTACCTCGCTGGCCGCTTCCTCATCGACGTGCGCGCGCAGTGCGAGGGCCTTGGCCAACGCACCGTCGACGGCGGCGACGGCGATGGGGCCCTGCGGCTCCTCCAGGTAGGACAGTGCCGGAGCAAACATGCCTAGTCGGGCGAGCGCGGTGCCCAGGGTGATTCGCACCGCGTGCGCGAAGGCCTCGTCGAGGTCGGCGTCGTTGACGATTGGGGTCAGCAGCTTGACGACATCCGACCAGCGCTCGGCGCGGTAGTTGATGACGACGGAGATCCAACGGGCCTCACGCAACTTGGGGCGGCGCTCGCTGATGCGGCTGACAATCTGGTCGGCCACCGCGAACTGGCGTTGCGAGGCCAGCGCGGCAGCGTGCGCCAGGTGGAACTCGTCGGGTGTGGCGGCCCGAAACTGGAGGTAGAGGCCGGTGTCATATCGGAACCCAAGGGCCCCCGGCACTAGCTCCACCCGCCGCTGCAACACCCCGGCAGTGGCGGCCGTGCGCGACACCTGCTCCAGCACGTGGCTGGACGTGTCGCCGGCAGCGGCCAGACCGGTCCATGCGTCGCATTGGTCGTGCGCGATCCGGGTGAGCGCGGTGAAGCCCGAACGGGCCGCACTCGGGTCCGCCGGGCGTTGCCGCTCGTAGACCGCGATGCCGAGGGCGCGGCAGCAGGTGGCAAACCTGCTGACGATGTCGCCATCTACCCTGCCGTCGGTCCGGGATGGACGTGATTGAGCCGCCAGCATGCC
>JALHRH010000353.1 GCA_022841565.1 Mycobacterium sp.
CGACCGGTTGCCCCGCTGGCTGTCGGGCAATACCTTGCGGCCTACGCACGTGGCGGAGATCCGGACTTGACGAGTGCGGTGGAGCCATGGACGTCGCCTGCAGACGATGCTGGTCTCGAAACGCAATACGCTGCGGCATTCGGCGATGTCCTCGGGCCCTTGGTCCAAGTCGCACTGGACAGTCCGGACGGCCGCACTTCGATTGTGCGCCCTCGTTGGTCGGGCCAGGTGGGAGATATGTGGTGCGAGGAGTTCCTTGCCGCAGGGGCCGAGATTCTGAAATGGCCAGCCCTGCTTACCGGCTCGCACATCGACGGGCGAATGGTCATGGCGTCTCGACCAGGGTCAGTTGGGGTCACGGAGACTGCCAACGAGGTTGTGGCGCTCGCCGAGGCTTACCGCCGGGTGGTGGATGTCCGGGTAAGTGCGGATGGGAGCTTGCCGAAGGTTGACCTCGTCCTCGCGGGCGAGGCGCTCAGCAAAGACGAGTTCGACCGGCTCATGAGTAGTGTGCGGCAGTTAACCGCGGATGTGCGGGTTCTGCCTTCGTAAGCCCGCTGCGCCGGGAAGTACATCTCTGGCGCACCTTGCACACCAGGTCGCCGTTGCGATTGAACATCGTTACACTCGCCAGCACGAGCGACCGGGGAGTGGAACCAACACACCGAGTGTTCGCGCTGCGAGGATTCGCCGACTACCCCGTGCGCGGCAAATGCCGGCACGGTCAACGTCACCGCCGACAACCAAGGGCCGGCCCGTTGCCTGATCACTGATGGGCGAGATTCAGCCGCCGAGCCGTCGATACCGCTGCAGTCGCCCTAGTGACGGCGCGGACGCCGGCCCGGGGGCAGGCTGCAATGCGCCGGCCAGTTGCGCACGCACGGCGGCGACGTCGAGGTGCATCCCGATCGCCACCAGACAGTTCCCGACCGCTCGCGGCGGCGCCTTCGCAACGTGGATCGCACTGCCCACCAGGTTGACGACATAGGTTCGGACGGACCGGCCGTGGCGTACCGCCACCACACCTTTGAGCCGGAACACTCCCGGCGGCGGCTGTTCGAGCAGCTCAAAGAGTGCATCGAGGTCGACGCAGCCGGTGCTGGATACGGTGACAGCATCGGCGTGCACGTGGTCGTGCGTGTGATCGGAGTCCAGCAACAACTCTCGAAACGAGAGCTGACCAGGCTCCGCGGACGTTGCTACCGCATCGAACAGCAGTGCCGGATCGATCCGGCCGCCTGTGGTGCCCACCACCTGGACTCGCGGGTTACGTTGCGCCACTCGCTGTTTGACGCGTTGCACCAGCAGCTCACCAGCGGGGACCTGGTCGAGCTTGTTGACAACGATCAACGACGCCGCACCGTACCGCGCCGGAGGCGGTTCGGTGCGGTCGACGGTGTCAAAGTGGTTGACAGCATCGACAACGTCGACAAGACCGCCGCTTCGGACCCCCGTCAACTGACTAAAGCCGATGATCCGCGAAATCGACACCGGATCAGCCAGGCCACTGGCCTCGACGATGATGGCGTCAAGGCGGCGTGCGGGGTCAGCGAGCTTAGCGAGCGCGTCGTCCAACCCACCCTCGTCGGGCAGGCAGCAGATGCAACCTCCGGCGATCGACGCCGGTTCGTCGATCTGGCCGGCCACCAGAGCGGCGTCGACGTTGAGCTCTCCGAAATCGTTGACTACCACCCCGATCCGCATGCCTGGGCTACGCAGTAGGTGGTTGAGCAGGGTCGTCTTGCCGGCGCCGAGGTGGCCAGTGAGCGCGATGACGGGTATCGGCATTCGGTCATCCAAAGCTAATCGGTGCGCGCGCCGCAAGCACGGAATCACGAGACGGGGGTCGGACGCCCAAGCCATTTTCTTAGGTTTGGCTATCAGTGCCGTAGGCTTTGCGGCGATTTATGAACGCAGACGCGCACCCCTTGGCGCTCAACCGACCGAACGGACTTCAAGCAAGTGATCATCGGAATACCACGCGAGTCTCTCCCCAGAGAGACGCGTGTTGCCGCCACGCCGCAGACCGTCGGGCAACTCATCAAGCTCGGCTACTCGGTGGTCGTCGAATCCGACGCCGGGGCCGCCGCCAGCTTCCTTGACAGCGCCTACGTCGAGGCCGGCGCCGACATCGGGTCGGCTGAGCAGGCATGGACGGCTGACATCGTATTGAAGGTGAACGCCCCGAACGACGACGAGATCGCTGCCCTGCGCGACGGTGCGACGCTGGTCAGCCTCATCTCCCCCGGACTGCACCCCGAGCTGGTCGAGAAACTGGCCGCGCGCACGATCACCGTGCTGGCCATGGACGCGGTGCCACGCATCTCGCGGGCCCAGTCGCTGGACGTCTTGTCGTCGATGGCCAATATCGCCGGCTACCGCGCGGTCATCGAAGCGGCCCACGCCTTCGGCCGGTTCTTCACCGGTCAGGTGACGGCCGCCGGCAAGGTGCCGCCCGCCAAGGTGCTCGTCGTGGGCGCAGGTGTTGCGGGCCTCTCCGCCGTCGGAGCAGCCGGCAGCCTGGGCGCCATCGTGCGCGCCACCGACCCACGACCAGAGGTCGCCGATCAGGTCAAATCCCTTGGTGGCGAGTATATTTCGGTCGACGACACCGAAGCCGAGGTATCCGCCACCGGATACGCCAAGGAGATGAGCGAAGACTACAAGGCCCGTGAGGCGCAGTTGTACGCCGAGCAGTGCCAGGACGTCGACATCATCATCACCACCGCACTGATCCCCGGCAAACCCGCACCGCGGATCATCACCGCGGACATGGTTGCCGGCATGACCCCCGGCAGCGTCATCGTCGACATGGCCGCCGCCAACGGCGGCAACGTCGAGGGCACGGTCAAGGACCAGCTCATCGTCACCGACAACGACGTGACCATCATCGGCTACACCGACCTGGCCGGACGGCTACCCGCCCAGTCCTCCCAGCTCTACGGCACCAACCTCGTCAATCTGCTGAAGTTGATGACACCGGAAAAGGACGGACAACTCGTCCTCAACTTCGACGACGTGGTCCAGCGGTCCATCACCGTCGTCCGCGACGGCGAATCCACCTGGCCACCCCCGCCGGTACAGGTATCCGCAACGCCGGCTGTGCCGGCGGCTGCCGCACCGGTCAAGGAGTCGCGTGCCAAGCAGCCGATGTCCAACCAACGACGACTGACGACCACGCTCATCGCCGCCGCGGTGCTGTTCGGCCTCATCGCGCTCTCGCCGGCCGCCCTGCAGGTGCATCTCACCGTGTTCGCGCTGGCCATCGTGATCGGCTACTACGTGATCGGCCACGTCCACCACGCCCTGCACACCCCGCTGATGTCGGTGACCAATGCGATCTCGGGAATCATCGTGCTCGGCGCCCTGCTGCAGATCGGCAAAGAGAACCTCCCGATCACCGTGGTGTCCTGTGCGGCGATCCTGCTGGCCAGCATCAACATCTTCGGCGGCTTCGCGGTGACGCGACGCATGCTGGCCATGTTCTCCCGCAGCTGAGCCTGCGCACCCAATCGGAGGATCATCCCTTGTTCACGATAGAAACCGCCGCCAAAGCGGCCTACGTCGTCGCGGCCCTGCTGTTCATCCTCGCGCTGGCCGGGCTGTCCAAGCACGAAACATCCAGGGCCGGAAACACTTTCGGCATCTTCGGCATGGCTGTGGCGCTGGCCGCGACCATCGCGCTGGCGATCAACGGGCACATCCAGTCGCTGGGAATGGCGCTGCTGGCCGGTGCGGTGGCGGTCGGCGCCGCGATCGGCTTATGGCGCGCCCGGGTGGTTGAGATGACCGGCATGCCCGAACTGATCGCGCTGCTGCACTCGTTCGTTGGTCTGGCCGCGGTGCTGGTCGGCTGGAACGGTTACCTGTTCGTCGAGCACAACCCCGGCGGCGCCGAGGCGGTTGCGCTGCGCGCGGAAGGCCTGGGTGGGATTCACTCGGCCGAAGTAGTCATCGGCGTCTTCATCGGCGCGGTGACTTTCACCGGCTCGATCGTGGCGAACCTCAAGCTCTCGGCGCGAATCAAGTCGGCGCCGATGATGCTGCCGGGCAAGAACTTTCTCAACGTCGGTGCGCTGGTGCTATTCGCTGCCCTGACCGTGTGGTTCGTGATCAACCCGACGATCTGGCTGCTCGCCGCGGTGACCGCGCTCGCGCTGCTGCTCGGCTGGCATCTGGTCGCCTCGATCGGCGGCGGGGACATGCCCGTCGTGGTGTCGATGCTAAACAGCTACTCGGGGTGGGCGGCGGCCGCATCCGGCTTCCTGCTCAGCAACGACCTGCTGATCATCACCGGCGCCCTGGTCGGGTCCTCCGGTGCCTACCTGTCCTACATCATGTGCAAGGCGATGAACCGCTCGTTCATCTCCGTGATCGCGGGCGGCTTCGGCATCGAGGCGGGCCCGTCCGACGACAAGGACTACGGCGAGCACCGCGAGATCACCGCCGAAGGGGCCGCCGAACTGCTCGGCTCGGCGGACTCGGTGATCATTACGCCCGGATACGGGATGGCTGTCGCGCAGGCCCAGAACGCCGTCGCCGAGCTGACCCGCAAACTGCGCGCTCGCGGCGTCAACGTCCGGTTCGGCATCCACCCCGTCGCGGGCCGCCTACCTGGCCACATGAACGTACTGCTGGCCGAAGCAAAGGTGCCCTACGACATCGTCCTGGAAATGGACGAGATCAACGACGACTTCTCCGACACCGCCGTCGTCCTCGTCATCGGCGCCAACGACACAGTCAACCCAGCCGCCGCCGAGGACCCGAGCAGCCCCATCGCCGGCATGCCCGTCCTTACCGTCTGGGACGCCGACAACGTGATCGTGTTCAAGAGATCGATGGCGTCCGGCTACGCCGGCGTGCAGAACCCGCTGTTCTTCCGGGAGAACAGCGCAATGCTGTTCGGCGATGCGCGCGATCGCGTTGAGGCGATCCTGGCAGCGCTGTAGCGCCGGGCTGCCGCGGTGCCGCCGCGGTGCCTGGGTTGCCGCCGAGATTGCCGCTGTGGTCGCGGTTCCCTAACAGAGCACAACCACCACGGCCATCTCGCTGCAGCCCCCCTGATGCGGGGGCGCCGAGTTCGTGTGAGTATGCGATGTAACAACGAGTTACGGTGTCCAAAGTCGAGATGTTCGGGCCGCGAACTGGCTACGCTTGACGCGCACACCGGTGAATGACGTTAGGGGGCGACGTGTCGTTTCTAGCCGTGTCTCCCGACTGGGTCACGTCGGCGGCAGCGGATCTAGCCAACATCGGTTCGACGCTGCGCGCGGCCAACGCTGCGGCCGCCCTGCCGACCACCGGGGTCGCGGCCGCGGCGGCTGACGAGGTCTCGGTCGCGATCGCGACGCTGTTCGCGGGGTTCGGTCAGGAGTATCAGGCGCTGAACACTCAGGTCAACGCGTTCCAGCAGCAGCTCGTGCTGCTGCTCGGTAATTCGGCCGGGCAGTATGCGACCGCGGAGGCGAGCGCCGCCTCGGTGCTAGATCCCGTTTTCGGCTTGATCAACGCCCCCACCCAGCTGCTGTTGGGGCGCCCGCTGATCGGCGACGGAGCACCGGGTAACGCCACGGCTCCCAATGGCGGGGCCGGCGGATTGTTGTGGGGCAACGGCGGTAATGGTTATTCGCAGCCGGTGGCCGGGGCCGGTGGGGCCGGCGGTTCGGCCGGGTTGATCGGCAACGGCGGGGCCGGGGGTACGGGCGCCAACGGTGGGGCCGGCGGGGCCGGCGGCAATGGCGGCTTATTGTTCGGCAACGGCGGC
>JALHRH010000354.1 GCA_022841565.1 Mycobacterium sp.
TGGCCACCAGCCGCTCGACCGGTCGGGTGACCATCGAAAAATTGAGATCCACCACTGCTCCCTGAGTGCTTCCTGGATACGCCTTGACCAGCGTGGACATCATGGCACATCGGCCCGGATGTGTGGTCTAGGTCACTCTTCTTGCGGCGGGTGGCGGTCGCCGGCGCGCAGACGCTCCGGCCACCGTCGGCGAAAGCCCACCCAATCGCCCAGCCTGTAATTCAGCAGTGAAACTGCGAGTAGGGGCCTGCAGAAATACAGCCTCGGCGAAGCGATCGGGTGGGGTCTAGGTCGGTTGTGCGGGCGAATCATAGCTGCGTGGGCGACTATCAGATGTCCGCTCGGCGTTCCAGGTCCCCGGCAGCATCGGAATCCGCGGCCCGACACCGAACTCGTCTTCGGCCAACGTCGTAAAACCCGCCGCGGTACCGGCGCTTCGCCCTGGCGCAGTCCCGGCGAAGCCCAACGGTGCCGCGCCCGAGGCCGACACCTGCGGCTCGAGGTCCATGTATTCGTACCCCCGGCCGAGCTGGGTGACCTTCGCGCGCCGGCGGGGTGTTTCCGCCTGTTCGTTGGGCGACGGCGCGGCCGTGGGCTCCTCGGCACTGTCGGGCTCCGGCGCCCTCTTTCGGGCGCCGGCAATGGCCGCCTTGTTCGCGACCGAGCCAAGGTCACCCACCAGGTAGCCGAAGTTCTCCATCCCCGCACCCATGCCCAGACCCACTCCCGTGCCCGTCACCGTCGGTGGGGCCGCGGTCGGGGGCCGAGGCGCCCCGGGCCCAGGAGCCGACCCGGGGGCCTCCGCCGGTGCTGGCGCCGGTGATGAGCTGGATGTCGGGACCATCGGGGCCACCGCGGCCAACGGCGGGGTGATCGCCGGCTCGACGGATGGCGCGGGCGGGACGGCAGCCCGCGCCGCCAGGCCCTTGATGCCGATCGGCGCCAGCGTCGCGCCCGCAGCCAGCGGCACCAACGGGGCGGTCAGCAACGGGACCACCACCGCGAGCAGCACGATGCTCTGCTCAAGAAAGGTCTTCAGCAGCGCAATCGTGTCGATGATCACCGTGGCGATAATTTCGACGGTGACAAACAGAAACGTGAAACTGATGGTCGCCGGGTTGCCCGAGGCGAACGCCGCCGTGAGGTCCAGCGCGACGAACGAGAACATCTGCGACAGGAAGGCCACATAGGTGCCGATATCCATCGGGTAGCCGAGGGCGAACGCGACATTGAACGGGCTGAGGTAGGTGAGCGGGTTACCGAGGATGACGAGATACGGGTCGAACCCGGAAAACAGCGCCTGCAAGAACGGCAGGTTCGACAGCGCGTCGATCAGGGGCTGAATGTAGTTGTCGTAGAAGGCGATATAGCCGATGTCCTGCAGCCAAGTGAAGAAATCGTTCTGCCGGTTCGGAGGCAAATCGCCAACGGCGGCCAGCGCGCCGCTGGTGACAATCGCCGGCGCCGCTGTGGTCTGCGGCGCAGTGTCCACCATCGCGGCGGCGACGCTCTGATACGTGCTCATCACCGCGGCAGCCTGAATCCATATCCGCGCGTAGTCGGCCTCGTTGAGCGCGAGTGGAATCGTATTGATGCCAAAGAAATTCGTGGCCACCAACATTGCATGGGTGGCGTGATTGGCCGCCAGCTCCGCCAGCGTGGGCATGGCCGCCAGCGCGGTGGTCCAGGCGGTGGCCGCGGTTTCCTGCCGGGTGGGCCATAGCCGCGCTATGCGGCTCGGCCTGCATGAGCCCCGCCAGATACGGCACGTGCGCGGCCACATCCGACTGCGCGGCCGGGCCGTCCCAGGAACCCGTCTGCACGGAGGCCAACACCGCCGCCAGCTCCCGGGCGGTCTCGCCGTACGCGGCACTCAGCGAACTCCACGCCGCCGTCCCGGCCAGTAGCGGACCGGCGCCGGGGCCGCTGTGAGGGTCGCTCCCCGATTACAGTGGCGGGACCGCGCCGGTGTCACACCGGCTTCCTGCATCGTCATTGCCTTACCGGGGCATTGTCGCATCCATGCCGGTCCCAGCGGTAGCAAACAGCACGCCCGGTAGCCTCATTCCAGTGGCACACCTGCTCGGAGCCGAGGCGGTACACCTGGCATATCCGACCCAGGTGATATTCGAATCGGTCACCCTCGGCGTCAACGACGGCGCGCGCATTGGCATCGTCGGCCGCAACGGCGACGGCAAGTCCAGCCTGCTGGGCCTGCTCACCGGCGCACTGAAGCCGGATTCCGGCCGGGTGACCCTGCGCAGCGGTTTACGGGTGAGCGCGCTGGCCCAGGCCGACACCCTGGATCCCGATCACACCGTCGGTTGGGCGCTGGTCGGTGACCAACCGGAACACCAGTGGGCCGGCGACGGTCGGGTACGCGATGTAGTCGCGGGATTGGTATCCGACATCGCCTGGGACGCAACGGTGTCCACGCTAAGCGGAGGACAGCGTCGACGGGTGCAGCTGGCCCAGCTGCTCATCGCCGAATGGGACGTGATCGCACTGGACGAACCCACCAACCACCTCGACATCGAGGGCATCACCTGGCTGGCGGGTCACCTCAAACAGCGCTGGGCGCGAAACAGCGGTGGGTTATTGGTGGTCACCCACGACAGGTGGTTCCTGGACGAGGTCGCCACTGCGACGTGGGAAGTGCACGACGGCATCGTCGAGCCGTTCGAGGGCGGATACGCCGCATACGTGCTACAGCGGGTGGAACGGGGTCGCCAGGCCGCGGCGTCAGAAGCCAAGCGACAGAACCTGATGCGCAAGGAGCTGGCCTGGTTGCGCCGCGGCGCCCCCGCGCGCACCTCCAAACCCAAGTTCCGCATCGAGGCCGCCAACCAGTTGATCGCCGACGTGCCCCCGCTGCGCAACCCCGTGGAGCTGGCCAAGCTGGCGACCGCCCGGCTGGGCAAGGACGTCATCGACCTGCTCGACGTCTCGGTCTGCTACGACGGGCGCCCAGTGCTGCGCGATGTCGAGTGGCGGATCGCGCCGGGAGAACGCACCGGCATCGTCGGGGCCAACGGCGCCGGCAAGTCCACCCTGCTGGGATTGATCGCCGGCACCGTCCAGCCCGACGCCGGGCGCGTCAAGCGCGGCAAGACGGTCCGGCTGGCGGTGCTGGACCAACAGGGCGACGAGTTGAAAGCGCTGGCCGGCGAGCGGATCGCCGACGTACTCAATCGGCTTCAATCCGCATACGAGGTCGAGGGTCGTGAGATGACACCGACGCAGCTCCTGGAGCGGTTGGGCTTCGACCGGGGGCAGCTCTCGGCGCGTATCGGCGACCTGTCCGGCGGCCAGCGCCGGCGCCTGCAGCTGATGCTCACGGTGCTGTCGGAACCGAACGTGCTACTCCTCGACGAGCCCACCAACGATGTCGACACTGACATGCTGACCGCTACCGAGGACCTGCTCGACTCCTGGCCGGGCACCCTGATCGTCGTCTCGCACGACCGCTACCTACTGGAACGCATCACCGATCAGCAGTACGCGATCCTGGACGGCCGGTTGCGGCACCTACCGGGAGGCATCGACGAGTACCTGGCGCTGGCCACCCAGTCGCCCGCCAAGCCGTTGGCGCAGGCGCCGGAACCGCAGCAGGCGATTTCGGGGGCGCGGCGGCGCGCAACGGAGAAGGAACTGGCCTCCGTCGACCGCCATTTGGCCCGCCTCGCCGCCCGGATCGAGGCCAAGCACACCGAACTGGCCCAGCATGACCACTCCGACCACGTCGGCGTCACGCGATTGACGAGGGAATTGCGCAGCCTCGAGGAGGAGGTCGCCGCGGTCGAGGCACAGTGGCTGGAGTTGTCGGAGGTGCTGGAATGAAGCCGGTGCCTTACCCGCCCAGTGAAGCGTTGCTGGCGGCGTATCGACGCCGAGGTCCGGTGATCAACGCCGGGATCGGACGGCACGGTTTCGTGTATCTGCTTGGCCCTGAGGCGAATAAGTTCGTGTTCGCCAATGCCGATGCGTTCAGTTGGCGGGAGACGTTCGAGAATTTAGCGCCGGTCGACGGCCCGACCGCACTGATCGTCAGCGACGGAGAAGACCACCGCCGCCGGCGCAGTGTGGTGGCGCCGGGATTGCGGCACCGCCGGATTCAGGACTACGTGCCCACCATGGTGCGCTCCGTCGACACCATGATCGACAGCTGGCAGCCCGGGCAACGGCTGGACATCTACCAGGACTTCCGTTCGGCGGTGCGGCGCAGCACAGCTGAAAGCCTGTTCGGATCCCGAATGGCCGCGCATTCGGATTTCCTTGGCACGCAACTGCAGCCGCTGCTGGACCTGACCCATCGCCCACCCCAAGTGATGAAGGTGCAACGACGGCTGCACTCCCCCGGCTGGCGACGGGCGATGGCGGCCCGCTCACGCATCGACGAGCTGATGGATGCCGAGATCGCCGATGCCCGTGCCCGGCCCAGACCCGACGATCACCTGTTGACGACGCTGCTTAACGGCCGATCCGATGAGGGAATAGCCCTCAGCGACAACGAGATTCGTGACCAGATTGTTTCGATGATCACGGCGGGCTACGAAACCACCAGCGCGGCGCTAGCCTGGGCCACCTACACGCTGCTGACGTTGCCCGGCGCCTGGGACACCGCAGCCGCCGAGCTGGAGCGGGTGCTGTCCGGTGCGGCGCCGACCGCCGCAGACCTGCCCGCCCTGACCTATCTCAACGGCGTTGTGCACGAAACACTTCGGCTGTACCCACCGGGCGTGATCTCGGCCCGCCGGGTCATGCGCGATCTGGTGTTCGACGGGCACCGGATCCGCGCGGGTCGGCTGATCGTCTTCAGCGCCTACGTCACCCATCGGCTTCCCGAGTTATGGCCCGATCCAACCGAATTCCGTCCGCAGCGGTGGGACCCGGCAGCGTCGGATTATCGCAAACCCGCACCCCACGAGTTCATTCCGTTCAGCGGGGGCTTGCACCGGTGCATCGGCTCGGTGATGGCTATCACCGAGATGACGGTCATGCTGGCCCAGCTGGTCGCCAGGACCACACTGCGGCTGCCGGCTCAACGCATTCGCGCCGCGAACTTCGCCGCGCTCAGTCCCCGGCCGGGCCTGACGGTGGAAGTCTGCGGCTCAGTGCCAGCGCAGTAACCTGAGTTCGGCGCAGAATCCGGGTCCCATCGCGAGCCTTCCGCTGCGCGGTCGCGTCTCAAGGGTGTCGCGCCGGATGTGCACCACCGACGACAAGGACAGGTTGCCGATCTCGCCGCGCGAGCGCCAGGTCAGCTTGTCGGTCTTGTTGGCCATTCGCCGGGTTTTTCAGCTGCTCGTCGGGTAGCGAGGCTGTCGTTCGCGCGAAATTTGGGTCGACGCGAACCCAGGGTGGAGTGACCAGTACCGGCGATGGTCGCGCGCACCGGCTGCTGGTCGAAACCGCCTGGGATCACCTGCCCATGTGACAAGTGCGTCCCTGTCTCCCGGGCGGTCATCGGCCGGAGACACTGCTGGCTTGATCGGGTGGCTGCTGGGGTGTGAAAATTTTGGCCTACGGTTTCAGGATCATCACGTTCGGGTGAAGGGGGGCTTGAGTGGCAGGTGGCGGCGAGAAGGTGGATGTGGTCGCGGTGGGATTGCGGGCCGCGTCGGGGATCCTGAACGGGCATGCCCAGCAGGTGGCGTCGCCGCGGGGCGGTGTGGGCGGGTCGGCGGAATCGGCAGGGGTGGCCGCCGCCGCGATGCACGCTGCATGGGGTGAGTTTTGCGGCGCGTTCGG
>JALHRH010000355.1 GCA_022841565.1 Mycobacterium sp.
TATGGGCATAGGGGTGCTCCATCATCTCGATGACGACACGGCGCGTAAGTTCATGACACTGGCGAAAGCTGCACTGAAACCGGGCGGGCGGGTCCTAACGGTCGATCCGTGCTTCGCCCCCGGGCAGAACCCGATCGCACGCTTCTTGATCAGCAAGGATCGCGGCCAGAATGTCCGCGATGAAGCGGGCTACCGCGCATTGGCGGAGGGGACGTATTCCGACGTCGTCGGCGCAGTGACACACCGGGTATGGATTCCCTACACGCACTGGACCATGGAGTGCAGCACATGAGGAACGACTGTGCATTCCGGCGCCGGCTCCCAAAGCATTGGCCCCGCGGCCGCTTTTGCCTCGGCTATTGACGGCGAGAGCCCCTGGATTGGATGGCTGTCGCCATGACTGAGACGTCGACCTCCACCGGCCCCGTTGCGCGTGGCAGCGTAGCCCGGGTTGGCACAGCGACCGCGCTGACGGCCGTTTTGGTCTACGTGATCATCTATCTGGCAGCCCGCGACCTGTCCCCGGAGCGCTTCTCGGTATTCGGGGTGTTCTGGGGCACCCTCGGCATATTCAACGGTGCCGCAAACGGCCTTCTTCAAGAGACCACCCGGGAGGTCCGCTCGGCGCAGTACACGGAACCCGCCGCTGGCGCTCGTACCCATCCATTGCGGGCCGCCGCGATGATCGGTCTCATCGCGGCCATCATGATTGCCGGCAGCTCACCATTGTGGAGCCGCCAGATGTTCGTCGAGTCGCGCTGGTTGTCCGTGGGGCTGCTAAGCGTCGGATTGGCCGGCTTCTGCGTGCAAGCGGCTTTGCTTGGAGCGTTGGCCGGCACCGATCGCTGGAGCCAGTACGGGCTGTTGATGGTGACCGACGCCGTCACCCGGGTGGCGGTCGCCGTGGTAGCGGTCGTTGTCGGATGGGGACTGGGCGGATTTTTGTGGGCCTCCGTCGCTGGTGCGGGAACCTGGCTGCTCATGCTGATCGCCTCACCGGCGACCCGCGCCGCAGCCCAGCATCCGACGCCCGGGCGAATCGGCGCTTTCGTGCGCGGCGCCGTTCATTCGATCACCGCCGCCGGTGCAAGCGCGATACTGGTGATGGGTTTTCCGGTATTGCTCAAGGCAACTTCCCACCAGTTGGGCGTGACCGGTGGAGTGATTATTTTGGCGGTCACCTTGACCCGCGCACCGCTGCTTGTTCCGCTAGCAGCGATGCAAGGCAACTTGATCGCTCACTTTGTCGATCAGCGCGCCCAACGGCTTAGGGCGTTGATCACGCCCGCGCTCATCATTGCCGGCGTTGGCGCTGCCGGAGTGCTGGCCGCAGGACTTATCGGGCCCTGGTTGATGCGGATCGGATTCGGCCCCGAATACAACGCAAGCGGGTCGTTGCTGGCTTGGTTGACGGCTGGGGCCGTGGCGATCGCTCTGTTGTCGCTCACCGGTGCCGCCACGGTCGCGGCCGCCCTGCACCGTGCCTATTCATTCGGTTGGGTCGGCGCGACGGTGGCTTCGACATTGTTGCTGATGCTGCCTGCGGAGCTAGAGACGCGCACTGTGATCGCACTGCTATGCGGCCCGCTGGTAGGGATAGTTATCCACCTGACGTCGCTAGCACGTCGACCCCGGAGTAACTGAGGTCAGTCGGTGAGGTTGAGTCCGGTGTCTCTGATTGCGCGAATCAAGGAGACGGTGATGGCTTTTCCGCGGTAATTATTTGACCGGGTCGGGTGCGGATGAGGCGGTCCTGATAATTGTCGCCCCGTCGTCGTCCGGAACCGGCCGGTTGCCGTCGTCAGGTACTTCAGCGGGTTTTCGCGCGTAGGAGACGACGATCGCCGCGCAAGCGATCAGCCAGAAGAACGGTGCCCACCCAACCGTTGTCGGAACGAGTTGCGTGGTGCCAATTACCCCCTTGGCTCCCAGCTGTCCGTAGATCTTGACGGTGAAAGGCTGGCCGGGGAGGGCGATTTGAGCGATAGTCAGCGCCGCGGCCAAACTGACGCAAACACCGATCGCGCGACGGCCCCCGCCGCCCGCTACGAGCCGGTCGAAAATCCCAGTCCCCGGCGGGCCGTCGGGATCTCGGACAACAAGGGCTGCGACCGGCAGAGCGAATACCAGGTAGTAGTAGCTCACGTAAGACGGGAAAAGTGAGGCGGTGGCCAGTAGCGCAATGCCCGCCATGACCGGTGGGATGCGTCGACCGAGAATCAGCACTGCGGCGACGACGAGGATCAGGACCGCGAAACCGATCATCGTTCGCGGGCCAAGGAGGAAGTCGTCGGGTATTTTGCCCGCTTGGTAAGTCTTCACGGTGTCCGGGATCAGGAGTAACGCTCTGCCGAAAGACACGTTTCGCGGGTCTTGCAGTCCGCTGTAACCGCTATTGAACCGGCTGATCTTGACGATCGAGTCTGTGATGGTGCCGGGAAAGCCCGGCCAGAGCATAAAGGCTGCGATGTTGGAGATAACTACGCCTGCAACCCCGATACCGGCCCACCGCCACTGTCGACACACCAGCAGCACCACTCCAAGTATTACAAATTGTGGTTTCACGATCGCGGCGAGAATTACCATCAGGGTGACGAGGCCCCACCGCTGCCGGGTCAAGGCGACGAGAAACACAAGCGCGATCGGGACCACGAAACCGGCGGAATTGCCCCGGTCGATCACCCCCCAGACCGGGACGGCCACGGCGCCCAGCGCCACGAAGATCACCACCCGCTCCAGGCCTATTGCTCCGCGGGCCGCCCAGATGGCAGGGGATAGGACCGCGATCGTCATCGCAAACAGGTAAGCGATCAGCCCCAAACGTGGCGAACCCAACCAATAGGCGGGGAGCCCAAACACCATATGGGGTATGCGTCCAGCGGCAGGGAACCCGACCGGCATCGGCTGGTAAGTAGGTGGAAGCTCGATTGGAGCGTCCCAGGGGTGTGGTCCTTTCCCCATCGTCGCAACCATGGCGTAGTCGCTGAAGCAGTGTCGACCGATACTCATGCCCCAATCAAGCCAACAGTCCTGGGGGACCAACAGGAGCGTGGAAATAGCGTCAACCGAATAGCACTGGGTGAGGACGTAGATCGTCACCACAGAAACTGCCGACGCCAGCAGGATGGTGCCGAGTAACAGCGTCCGCTCGGACTGAGAGGTGACTGCCGAGATACGCTCCCGGGTCGCGGTGGCCGCACCGCGCAGCGCCTCGCGGGGTCGATTCATCTGGCTGCTCCTCCCCAGTTCTGCGCGACACGGTAGCAGGAGGGGAGGCCGTAGGTTCAGCTAACGGCCAGGGTGGCTTGCAAATCTTCATCGCCCAACGATCGCCCGCCCCCCACATTTACTATGAAGCGACCGCGGTAACACAACGAAAAGTGAGACGGCCTCGATGATGAAACGCCGGACATGCCATGGCGAGCATGCACCGACAGCAGTGGTAACCCAGTGAAGCGGGCGCTGATCACCGGAATCACCGGACAGGACGGCTCGTATCTCGCCGAACTGCTGCTGGCCAAGGGATACGAGGTGCATGGGCTCATCCGTCGTGCCTCGACGTTCAACACGTCGCGGATCGATCACCTCTACGTCGATCCACACCAGCCAGACGCCAAATTGTTCCTGCACTACGGCGACCTCATCGACGGAACCCGCTTAGTCACCTTGCTCAGCACCATCGAACCCGACGAGGTGTACAACCTTGCGGCACAGTCGCATGTGCGCGTCAGCTTCGACGAACCCGTGCACACCGGCGACACCACCGGCATGGGATCTATGCGACTGCTCGAAGCCGTCCGGCTCTCCCGTGTGCAGTGCCGCTTCTATCAGGCGTCGTCGTCGGAGATGTTCGGCGCGACGTCGCCGCCGCAGAACGAGCTGACTCCGTTCTACCCGCGGTCACCGTATGGCGCGGCCAAGGTCTATTCCTATTGGGTGACAAGGAATTATCGCGAAGCATACGGCTTGTTCGCGGTCAACGGCATCCTGTTCAATCACGAATCACCGCGGCGCGGTGAGACATTCGTGACCCGAAAAATCACCCGCGCCGTGGCGCGTATCAAGGCCGGCGTCCAATCCGAGCTCTACATGGGCAATCTCGACGCGGTCCGCGACTGGGGTTACGCCCCGGAGTACGTCGAAGGGATGTGGCGAATGCTGCAGGCTCCCGAGCCCGACGACTATGTGCTGGCGACAGGGCACGGTTATACCGTGCGCGAATTCGCCGAAGCAGCATTCGGGCACGCCGGACTGGATTGGCAGCAGCACATCAAGTTCGACGAACGCTATCTGCGGCCCACTGAGGTGGATTCGCTGATCGGTGACGCGACCAAGGCTGCGAACGCGTTGGGCTGGCGCGCTTCGGTGCACGGTGGCGAGCTGGCCCGGATCATGGTGGACGCGGATATCGCCGCATTGGAGTGTGAGGGCAAGCCGTGGATCGATAAGCCGATGCTCGCGGGCCTGACATGACCGCGTCCATCGGTGCGTTGGACCGTTCGGCGCCGGTCTACATTGCAGGGCATCGGGGCCTGGTGGGGTCGGCTCTGCTGCGCCGATTCGAAGGCGAAGGCTTCACCAATCTTCTGCTGCTGACCCGCACCGATCTTGACCTGACTGATCGGGCGGCAACGTTCGACTTCATTCTCGAGGCGCGGCCGCAGGTCGTCATCGATGCGGCGGCCCGGGTCGGCGGCATCATGGCTAACAGCACCTATCCCGCCGACTTCCTGTCCGAGAACCTACAGATCCAGGTCAATCTGCTCGACGCCGCGGTGGCCGCGCAGGTTCCGCGGCTGCTCTTTCTCGGATCGTCCTGCATATATCCGAAACTCAGCCCGCAGCCGATCCCGGAGAGCGCGCTGCTTACCGGGCCGCTGGAGCCGACCAACGACGCCTACGCCATCGCCAAGATCGCCGGGATCCTTCAGGTCCAGGCCGTGCGGCGGCAACACGGCCTGTCGTGGATCTCCGCGATGCCAACGAATCTGTACGGCCCCGGTGACAACTTTTCGCCGTCGGGCTCGCACCTGTTACCCGCGCTCATCCGCCGCTACGAGGAGGCCAAAGCCAGCGGGGCGCCGCAAGTGACCAACTGGGGCACCGGAACTCCGCGCCGGGAGTTGCTCCACGTCGACGACATGGCCAGTGCGTGTCTGTACCTGTTGGAGCACTTCGACGGGCCCACTCAGGTCAACGTAGGGACCGGCGTCGACCACACCATCAGCGAAATCGCGCATATGGTCGCCGACGCGGTGGGGTACAGCGGCGAAACCCGCTGGGACACAACCAAACCTGATGGAACTCCACGCAAGCTGCTTGACATTTCGGTGTTGCGAGAGGCCGGATGGCAGCCCGAAATCGAGCTGCGCGGCGGAATCGAGGCCACAGTTGCCTGGTACCGCGAGCACGCGGGAACGGTGCGGCAGTGAACCGGCTGTCGCGCTTCGCGCGGAACATGTTGCGTCGCAATGGCATCGAGGTCTCACACTACTTCCCGGAACTGGATTGGGAGCGCAATTTCCTGCGTCAGCTGCACTCTCATCAAGTCAGCGTGGTACTCGACGTCGGGGCCAACTCTGGGCAATACGCCACCGGTTTACGTGCGGCGGGATACACCGGCCGCATTGTCTCGTTCGAACCGCTGTCTGGGCCTTTCTCGCTCTTGGAGCGCAGCGCCTCGGCGGATCCGCGTTGGGACACTCGGCGGTGCGCACT
>JALHRH010000356.1 GCA_022841565.1 Mycobacterium sp.
AAAACGGTGTCTGTCGCGACATCAAGTAGTTCTCATGCGACCCGTAGGACGCGCCCTTGCCGTCGACATTGTTCTTGT
The DNA here is from genome assembly GCA_022841565.1 of Mycobacterium sp. GTDB lineage: Bacteria > Actinomycetota > Actinomycetes > Mycobacteriales > Mycobacteriaceae > Mycobacterium. The sequence continues at coordinate 79 of JALHRH010000356.1, forward strand.
AGAGCTGCAGCTTCGCGGCCCCAGGCACGCTGGCGACGTGTCGGGCCGCGGCCTCCATCACGCGTTCGCCGGCCTTGTCCCAGATCACGGCGTCCATTGGGTCGGTGCATTCGGGCGCCGAATACTCCGGATGGGCGTGGTCGACATAGAGTCGCGCGCCGTTGGTCAAGATCATGTTGGCCGCGCCGACCTCATCAGCATCGACCACCGGTGGCGGGCCCGCCGAGCGACTCAGATCGAAGCCGCGGGCGTCGCGCAGTGGCGACTCAACCTCGTAGTCCCAGCGGGTTCGCTTGGCCCGCTGGATGCCAGCGGCGGCGGCGTAGGCCAGCACCGCCTGTGTCGAAGTGAGGATCGGGTTGGCGGTCGGGTCCGACGGCGAGGAGATGCCGTACTCGACCTCCGTCCCGATAATCCGTTGCATGAGTTAAAGACTACGGTCCCGCTGTGACCCCCGGTCAGGAGCCGGGTAGCGCGCGCCGAATTTGCCCCCGGAAGGCCTCGTCATCGGCGAGCGCAGTTCGGCTGTCCACCGTTAAGGTGAGCCGCCATGGGCCCTTCTCTCCGTTCGCTAGCACGCCGGGCGACGGTTACCGACGCGGCTGAAAGCTGGTTCCTGAATCGCGGCCTGCCGTCGGTGCTGACGACGCGAGGTAGGTGGCGACGGCTGTGGTCGCGGTCGGCTCCGATGTTGGCGGCTTACGCCACCCTGCACTGCTGGACCCTGCCGATCCTGTTCCTTACCGACGGCAACGACGTCGTCATCGACGGCAAGCCGTCACCGAAGGAATGGTTGCTGCTCGGGCTGATCGGACTGCTTCCCGTGGCGATGGCGGTTGCCGGATGGTTGGTGTCGCGCATTTCTGATCGCCGCTACCGCTCGTTGACGGCGACGGCGGCGATGACCGTCGTGGGGATCGTTATCGTCATCGAAGCCGACCCATCCCACCTGTCGAACGCGGTAGTCACCGCGCTGGTTTTCCTGGTCCTGACCGGCTGCGGTGTTGGTTCGGTGGTCGGATGGGCGACGCGCATGACGCTCTCGCACCTCACGACGATCGGTGGGCTCGCGGTGCGTGCCCTGCCGGTGGTTCTGCTGACCACCCTGGTGTTTTTCAACGGAAACGTCTGGCTCATGTCGGCGACGATCAGCGGCGATCGCCTGGCCCTGGCGATGTTCTTCCTGGTGTGCATCGCCGCGGCGTTCGTGGTCTCGGCAACCACGGAACGCGTCCGGCCGATGTTGCGGTCACCGGCAGCGGTACCCCAAGACACTCAACGCCTAATCGGTACACCCTTCGAGAAAATGGCGGATCCGCCGAGCAGTCCCGTGTTGAGCAGGATGGAGCGCATCAACGTGATCTTCGTGCTGGCTGCCTCGCAGTTGGCACAGATCGCTGTAGTTGCCGCGCTGACGGCCGGCATCTATGTGACCCTCGGCCTCATTGTGCTCACGCCTGCACTTCTTAACGAGTGGGCGCGCACCAGCTCCAACAACGCGACCGTGCTCGCCCTGACCGTTCCCGTACCCGATGCCCTGATTCATCTGTGCCTGTTTCTGGGTGCGTTGACGTTCATGTACATCAGCGCCCGGGCAGCCGGCGACGACGATTACCGGGCAAATTTCGTCGACCCGTTGATCGATGATCTGCACGCCACGCTCACCGCGCGGAACCGCTACCGAAATCGGATGGCAACCGCGCCCGGTGCTGACGGTGTTGACGCCGCTGAGCTGGGTGATTAGGTTCACCCTGGTGTCAGCCCCTCAATCGCCATCAGCAGCCCACCAAGAATCGGGCGACCTTGCCGGAAAACGTTACGGGGAAGTGCTTCTCGTAACGCCCGGCGAGGCGGGTCCGCAAGCCACCGTATATAACAGCTTCCCACTCAACGACTGCCCCGCCGACCTGTGGTCGGCGCTGGACGCTCATGCCATCGCGACCGAGCACGGTGCTGCCACAGCACTACTCAACGGCCCGCGCTACTGGTTGATGAACAGCATCGAAAAGACTCCACAGGGCCCGCAGATCATCAAGAACTTCGGCGGCATCGACATGTTGCTGCAGGCCACGGTGTTGCTGTCGTCTATGAACCCGACGCCCTACACCGTCAATCAGGTGAGCCGCAACACGGTTTTCGTCTTCGACGCGGGCCAAGAGGTCTTCGAACTTCAGGACCCTCATGGCCGGCAATGGGTCATGCAGACGTGGAGCCAGGTTGTCGACCCCACGCTGTCACGTGCCGACCTGCCCAAGCTCGGTGATCGGCTTAAAGTGCCGTCGGGCTGGACCTACCATTCGCGCGTGCTGACCGAAACGCTGCGCGTGGACACCACCACCCAGGCCGCCCAGGTGCTGCAGGACGACCTGACCAATTCCTATTCACTGGTGAGCTGACGGTTCGCCTTCCATCCACCGTGCGGACGGAAGTTTGTCGCGCGGCCCTGGCGAGGTCAGGCGCGCCTGGCTGACCGGGTTCCGACGAACCCTTACAGGTACTGACCCAGGTTGGACTCGGTATCAATAGCACGGCTCGCACTCGAACTCTTGCCGGTGACCAGCGTGCGGATGTACACGATCCGCTCGCCCTTCTTGCCCGAGATCCGCGCCCAGTCGTCGGGGTTGGTGGTGTTGGGCAGGTCCTCGTTCTCGGCGAACTCGTCGACGATCGAGTCGAGCAGATGTTGGATGCGCAGACCCGGCTGGCCCGTCTCCAACACCGACTTGATCGCGTTCTTCTTCGCGCGGTCCACCACGTTCTGGATCATCGCCCCGGAGTTGAAGTCCTTGAAGTACATGACTTCCTTGTCACCGTTGGCGTAGGTGACTTCCAGGAACCGGTTGTCATCGATCTCGGCATACATCCGTTCGACGACCTTCTCGATCATCGCCCTGATGCAAACGCCACGGTCACCGTTGAACTCGGCGAGGTCGTCGGCGTGCACCGGCAGCGTTTCGACCAGGTACTTCGAGAAGATGTCCTGCGCCGCTTCGGCATCGGGTCGCTCGATCTTGATCTTCACGTCGAGGCGGCCGGGCCGCAGGATGGCCGGGTCGATCATGTCCTCGCGGTTGGAGGCGCCGATCACGATGACGTTCTCGAGGCCTTCCACGCCGTCGATCTCGGACAGCAGCTGCGGCACCACGGTGGTCTCCACGTCCGAGGAGACCCCAGTGCCGCGAGTGCGGAAGATCGAGTCCATCTCGTCGAAGAACACGATCACCGGCGTGCCTTCGGAGGCCTTCTCGCGGGCTCGCTGGAAGATCAACCGGATGTGGCGCTCGGTCTCGCCGACGAACTTGTTGAGCAGCTCTGGGCCCTTGATGTTGAGGAAGTACGACTTCGCTTCCCGGGCGTCGTCACCGCGCAGGTCGGCCATCTTCTTGGCCAGCGAGTTGGCGACGGCCTTGGCGATGAGCGTCTTACCGCAACCGGGCGGGCCGTAGAGGAGCACTCCTTTGGGCGGACGTAGTGCGTATTCCCGGTAGAGCTCCTTGTGCAGGAACGGCAGCTCGACGGCGTCGCGGATCTGCTCGATCTGACGCGTCAGGCCGCCGATGTCCTCGTAACTGACGTCGGGGACCTCTTCCAGCACCAGGTCTTCGACCTCGGCCTTCGGGATGCGCTCGAAGGCGTACCCGGCCTTGGTGTCGACCAGCAGCGAGTCGCCCGGGCGGAGTCTGCGCGGCCGGGTGTCGTCGTTGAGCGCGTCGGGGTGGCCCTCCGGCAGATCCTCGGCGACCAACGGTTCGGCCAGCCACACGATGCGCTCCTCGTCGGCGTGGCCGACCACCAACGCCCGGTGACCGTCGGCCAGCACCTCGCGCAGCGTGGAGATCTCGCCGACCGATTCGAAGGTCCCCGCTTCGACGACCGTCAGCGCCTCGTTGAGCCGGACCGTCTGGCCCTTCCTCAACACGGCGGTGTCGATGTTGGGCGAGCACGTCAGGCGCATTCTGCGACCAGAGGTGAACACGTCGACGGTTTCGTCGTCGTGGGTGCCCAGCAGGACGCCGTAGCCGCTAGGCGGTTGCCCCAGCCGATCGACTTCCTCCCGCAGCGCCAACAGTTGTTGGCGGGCCTCTTTAAGAGTTTCCATTAATTTGGAGTTGCGGGCCGCGAGCGAGTCGATTCGGGCTTCGAGCTGATGAACATCACGCGCGGTACGCGCCGGGCTCTGGGGGCCAACCGCATTGTCGAGTTGCTCACGCAGAGCCGCGGCTTCACGCCGCAGCTGTTCAAGTTCGGCAGCATCGTCGCTGGACAGGGGGATATCGCGAGGGGTCTTGAATGCTTCAGAACGCTCTGAGTCACCCATGTTGCGCTCCTTTCCCGCACCAGGAATAGGTGTGGCGGATCCTTCAACGCTACCGGCCATCCGCGTTTGATGTGGGCAGTCAAATGCCGTTTAAAAGTTACAAGTTGGGTCACGCTGGTAATCTCGGCTTCTACTCCGGCCGAGCGAAAGGACTTCCGTGACCGCGAAATCCCTAGCCACAGGCGTTCCGACCGCCGCGGTCGCCCTTCTCGTGTACCCCGATGTGACGTGTGACGCAATCTGCCCCGCCGCCTGCCATCGCGTCGCTGCCTGCAATTGAGCCCGTCCCGGATGTCCGGCAATGTTTGGGTAAAGCTGGGCATCACCGCCGCTGCGGCGGTGGTGCTGGCCACGGGTTGTTCGCACGACACTGCGAGGCAGCTGGATTCGGCGCTGCCACCCGAACTACCGGCTACCTCGATCAGCTCCGCGGCTCCGCCGAGCGCTCCCCTGCCTCCCGCTGAAGCGCTCACTGACGTGTTGTCCCGCCTGGCCGACCCTGCCGTACCGGGCAGCAACAAATTGAACCTCGTGCAAGGTTCGACGCCGGAGGCGGCCGCGGCGCTGGACAGGTTCACCAATGCCGCGCGCGACGGCGGCTACCTGCCGATGACATTCACCGCGAAGAACATCGCATGGTCGGCCACGGACCCGTCTTGCGTGATGGCCACCGTCGTCGTCACGACGGCCAACCCCGACCGCCGGGAATTCACCTTCCCGATGGAGTTCACCTCGAGCCAGGGAGGTTGGCAGCTATCCCGCAAGACCGCGGAGATGCTGCTGGCCTTGCAGAATTCCAGGAGTTCGACGGCCCCGTCCTCCGCACCGGCCCCCCCGCCCAGCTCCTCGCTGGCCCCGTCCAGCTCCGAGGCGGCAGGGCCTACCGCAACGCCGTCGCCGACGCCCTGAACACATGTGGATCGGTTGGCTCGAATTCGACGTGCTGCTGGGCGACGTGCGCTCACTCAAACAGAAGCGATCGGTGATTCGGCCGGTCGTCGCCGAGTTGCAACGCAAGTTCAGCGTGTCGGCCGCCGAGACCGATTCGCACGATCTGCACCGACGGGCCGGTATCGGGGTGGCCATGGTGTCTCGCGACCGCAGCCACGCCGTGGACGTGCTTGACGCGGTCGAGCGCCTGGTCGCGGCGCACCCGGAGTTCGAGTTGCTGTCCGTGCGGCGCGGGCTGAATAGAAGCGACGATTAGCTGGCTGTAGGTCGTGTCAAGTTCATGTGGTGTGCGTGGGGCATCGTCGCCGGTTGGTTGCTCGGGCGTTGAAGACCTGGCCAGAGTTTGCCGGTGTGCTGTGAAGGAGTGC
>JALHRH010000357.1 GCA_022841565.1 Mycobacterium sp.
GGGCGCTCGGTGGCGTTAAATCTCATCGCCGCAAGCGATCTCGTCATGGAGAACTTTTCGCCGCGGGTGATGGAAAACTTCGACCTGCGCTGGGAGGCGGTCTGCGCTGCCAATCCGCGCGCCGTCATGGTGCGGATGCCGGCATTCGGGCTGGACGGCCCGTGGCGTGATCGCGTCGGCTTCGCCCAGACCATGGAGCAGGCGACGGGGATGGCTTGGATGACCGGCCATGCTGATGGTCCGCCGCTGATTCCGCGCGGCGTCTGCGATCCGATCGCGGGACTGCATGCCGCCTTCGCTGCGGTGGCGGCGCTGGTGGTCCGCGACCGCGACGGGATTGGAGTGCATGTCGAATCCACGATGGTCGAGGCGGCGCTGAATGTAGCTGCCGAAATGTTGGTCGAATATTCGCGCAACCGAATTGAACTGCGCCGCCGGGGAAACCGCGGCCCCGGCGCAAGCCCCCAGGGCGTGTACCGCTGCCGGGGTGAGGACGAGTGGGTGGCGCTCACCGCGGTGGATGATCGCGGCCGCCTTTCACTGGCTGAGCTCATCGAGCGGCCCGAGCTCGGTCCCGACGAGACTACGTGGCGGGAACGGGCCGACGAGATCGACAAGCTGATCGCCGCCTGGGCGGCGCGCCGCACGGTGTCCGACGTGGTCTACGCGCTGCGCCCCCGCGGCGTGGCTGCCGCCCCGGTCAGGGCGCCGGCCGGCCTGCTCACCGATCCGCACCTGCTCGACCGTGGATTCTGGGAACGCGTCGACCATCCGGTCGCGGGTTCCTTTCTGTGCCCCGGCATGCCGTTCACTTTCACCGGCCGGCCGAGGCGCTGGATTCACCGGGCGGCACCGCTGTATGGCCAGCACACCGACGAGGTGCTGACAGGCGTATTGGGTTACGGCCCCGATGATCTCGTCGCGTTGGCCGAGTCGGGGATCACCACGGCCCGGCCGGCGGGGTTGTGACATGGCAGTAAGAATGGAGGGAGCGTGAGGCCTCAGCGCACCGCGGCCATCGTCGGGGTGTACAACACCGATCAGGGACGGCGACTGGACGGCGAGACGTCGCGGGGCCTGGCCCTGCAGGCCATCAAGGGCGCACTCGACGACGCAGGCCTGCGTCTGCAGGACGTGGACGGGATCAGCGCGGGTCCGATGTCGACCGCGCTGATCTACGATCTGCGCATCGGACCGGCTTGGCAGGGAATGGGTTTCGGCGTTGGTATGATCACCGAGGCGGTCGCCGCGGTTGAACACGGCATGGCCGACGTGGTGGTACTCGTCGCCGCCCAAGCGGGTGATTACCGCGACCATACGGCCACCGCACCGTGGACGCGGCCGCAGAACGAATTCGTGGCGCCCTGGGGCATGTTCACTGCCGCCGAATTCGCGCTCATCGCCCGCCGGCACATGCACGTCTACGGCACCACGCGCGAACAACTGTCGATAGTGGCGGCCACAATCCGCAATAACGGTTCGAACAATCCACAAGCCGTTTACTACCAACGGGGTCCATTCACGCCGAGTGACATCACCGCGTCGCGACTCATTGCGGACCCGTTTCACTTGCTCGACTGCGCCACCACTTCCGAGGGTGGCTGCGCGCTGGTGGTGGCCAACATCGACAGGATCGACGCGGCCGGGCAGCCGATCTACATTTTGGGCAGCGGCGCCGACTTTCACGGCCCGTCCTACCAACACCCGCCGGCCTGGGATCTGATGGGGCGCCGGGGTGATCACGTGAATGGCGTGGTGGGCCGGAACGCGGCCGACCGGGCGTTCTCGCACGCGGGAATACGACGCGACGACGTGGACGTGCTGGAACTGTACGATCCGTTCTCGTTCGAGATCATTCGCCAGCTGGAGGCGTTCAGGTTCTGCGGTGACGGCGAGGGTGGGCCCTTTGTCGAAGACGGGCACATCGCCATCGACGGCAGCCATCCGATTACCACCGACGGAGGCACCATGTCCTTCAGCCATGCTGGCGTCAACCCGCAGATGATGCAGCGCGCCGTCCGTGCGGTTGAGCAGTTGCGCGGTGACGCGGGCGCCCTGCAAGTGCCCGACGCCCGTATCGCCTTGTGCAGCAATGGCGGAGCGGGAGCCCTGTTCACCACCGTGTTGCTGTTGGGAAACGCACCCCGATGAGCGCCGAGGGGTTATTGCGGCCGCAGCGCGGGTCGGTGCCACACGCCAGTAGTCCGGTGAGCGCGCCGTTCTGGGAGGGTTGCCGCTCCCAGGAGTTGCGCTATCAGCACTGCGCGGATTGTGATACCGCCAACTTCCCGCCGACAGAGCACTGCCGCCACTGTCTATCGGGTTCGTTGTTGTGGACTCTAAGCGGGGGCGTGGGCGAAATCTACAGCTGGACCGTCGTTTACCGGCCGGTGACCGCCGACTTCCGACCGCCCTACGCGCCCGCGATCGTGACCTTGGACGAGGGCTACCAGATGCTGACCAACATGGTCGGTATCGCCGCCGACGACTTGGCGGTCGGCATGCGGGTTGAGGTCCAGTTTCATTCGGTGGAGCCGGGGCTGACCCTCCCGTACTTCACCGGGTCACCGTGAGCGACCGGGGCACCACGACCCGGCTGCCGGCCGACGTGGAGGCGCGCGCCGGCCACCGGCGCCCCTGGCACGCTGAGTGCGGCGACCGCTGGCCGGCGCGACCACCGGGCTCCTGCAGGTGAGGCAGTATCGGTATCCATGACCCCGCTGCTCTGGGACCAGCACACCTGCCTGCCACTGCAGGTCAACGCCGATTTCGACCTGCTGACCCGGTATCGGCGCCGCGGTGGCGCATTCGTCTCGGTCAAGGCGGGGTATTCGCCGCACAGCTTCAGTGACACCATGGCACTGTTGGGCCATTTTCGCGGGGCCGTAGATGCCCACCCGGACCTGGAACTGGCGGCCACCGTCGCTGACGTGAGCGCGATCGCGAGCAAAGACCGCATCGCAGTGGTCTTCGACCTGGAAGATTCACGCCCCCTCGATGGTGATCTCGACAACCTCGCCGTGCTGGCCGGCCTCGGCGTACGAACGATGTTGCCCACCTACAACCATGCCAACCGCGCCGGCAGCGGATGTCTGGATGCGAGCGACGGCGGTCTGACGGCTTGGGGACGTGCGATCGTCGCCGAGATGAACAGGGTGGGCATCGTGGCGGACGGATCGCACTGCAGCGCACGCACCGGACTGGAAATGTGCGAGATAACAACGCGTCCAATGGTTTACAGTCACTCGTGCATGAGAACGGTCTGGGATCACCCGCGTAACATCACCGACGAGCAGGCGCGGGCCTGCGCGGCCACCGGAGGTGTCGTCGGCATCACCGGCGTCGGCATCTTCCTGGGACCCAACACCCCCACTCTGGAAGCCATGACGCGGCATCTCGAGTACGCGATCGACCTGGTAGGAATCGACCACGTCGGCGTCAGCAGCGATTTCTCCTTCGACTACGACGATTTCGTCGAGGAACTCGCTCGCAACCCGCACTTGTTCGACGACAACTACACCCGCTGGGGAACGATCCAGTGGATGCCGCCGGAGACGTTGGTGAGTCTTGCCGGGCATCTCGACGAGCGGGGATGGAACTCGGCCGACATCGCGGCCGTGCTGGGCGGAAATTTCTACCGGATCGCGCAAAGCGCTTGGGGCGACTGATATCTGGCGTGCAGCCTAGGCGCGAACCGCGACCGACGACAGCAGATCGGCAAGCTGGTCAGGTCGATCCACCATCGAGAAGGTGCGTGCTCCCTCGATGACCTCCAACCGCGCGCCCGGAATCGCCGCGGCCAGCCGGCGGCCGTCTTCGAGGTCGAAGAGGGCGTCGTCACCCGACCAGGCGATGAGGGTCGGCTTGTCGAATTCGGAAAGGCGGGCGGCGACACCGGTGGTAACCTCCGTGCGCAGCGATAGCGAGAACTGGCGCAGATCCTCGGCGACCGCCGGATTGGACAGGGCCGGCTGCACCCAGATCTGAGTCAGCGCGTCAATGTCGTTGTGCGCCAGACCTTCGTAGGCCCGCTTGCGCGCAACCGGAGCTCGCACCGCCTGGATGGCGGTGCGGAACACCTTCTTCGACTTGGCTGCCAGGATGACCGGCTTGAGGATGGGCGGCGGAAAGTGTTCGAAGGCATCGCAACTGGTCAGCACTAGCGCGCCGAGCCGCTGCGGATGGTGCACCGCGACGAGTTGGGTCACCACTCCACCGGTGTCGTTGCCCACCAGCACCACGTCGGTGAGATCGAGCGCGGCCAGGACATCGGCAACGATCCCCGCGACGCCGCTGATGCTTCGGTCGGCGCCGGGGCGCAGGGGCTCGAGATGAGCGCCGAGCGGCCAGGTGGGTGCGATACAGCGCAGACCGCGATCGGCAAGCCGTTCGCTGACCTGGCGCCACAACTGGCCCCCCATCAGGTACCCGTGCACGAACACTACCGGCCTGCCGCCTTCGGGTCCGGTTGCTTCGTAATGGATGGTTCCGGCGCTAATGTCGATCGTCGGCATGAATAGCTCCTACTACAGGTAAAGTTACAAACAGTCAGTCTGTTCGTAAGATACCAACAGGTTGTATGGAAATCAAGAGGCGCACCCAGGAGGAGCGCTCCGCGGCCACCCGCGAAGCGCTGATTTCGGCCGCCCGCAAGCTGTGGGGCCAACGCGGCTACGCGGAGGTGGGCACCCCAGAGATCGCCGCGGAAGCCGGCGTCACCCGGGGCGCGATGTATCACCAATTCACCGATAAGGCAGCGCTATTCCGCGATGTCGTCGAGGCTGTTGAACTCGATGTGATGACCCGGATGGGTGAATTAGTGGCCAGCTCCGGAGCCACGGCCCCGGCCGAACTGATCCACGCCGCGGTCGATGCCTGGCTGGAGGTGTCGGGGGATCCCCAAGTGCGTCAACTGATTCTGCTGGACGCGCCCGCCGTGCTCGGCTGGGCCGCCTTTCGTGACGTCGCGCAGCGCTACAGCCTGGGTATGACCGAGCAGTTGATCACCCAGGCGATCAATGCGGGTCAGCTGGCGCGGCTGCCGGTGCGACCGCTGGCCACCGTGCTGATCGGCGCGCTCGACGAGGCGGCCATGGCGATCGCCACCGCCGAGGACCAGAAGCGGGCCCGTGCGGAGATCGGCCAGGTGTTGCATCGGCTCATCGACGGGATGCTCGAGAGGTAACCGCAATCATCACGATATGAGTGCGGTCACCAGCGACCTCACGTTACGAAGGGCGGATGCAGTGACGGCACCGATTGGTTCATCAAGCGCCGAAACAGGCAGCCACTGAACCAGTTCGGGCAACAACGTTCCGCGCGGCCGATCGACGGTGACGACCATCGCCATGCGGTCGCCCGAGACCTTGCCCGGGATGAAAGGGCAGACGATCACTCGTCCGGTATTTGCCGACAAGTGAATTGAGTTGGACAGCACGGCCACAAAGAGCTCAGCGTTGCTGTCGCGCCGGGGTGCAATGATTCCGGGGGTGATCACAGGCCGGTGTCGCGATTCGTCTTATGCACCAGCGCTGCGTAGCCGTCGATGTCCAGCACCGGGACAGTGTGTGCGGTGTAGTTCTGTAGCGCAATTCGCAGGTGCTCGTTACGCAGCGCTTGTTCGATCATCTCCGATCGATTGAGACCCGTCGTCGCGGCGTCAGCGTTGGCAGCCGCAAGCACGGCACTGTCTACGGTAACGGAAATCTT
>JALHRH010000358.1 GCA_022841565.1 Mycobacterium sp.
ACCTCGACCTCCGGCACCCCCTCGGCCCCCAGCGCCCCCAGCGCCGCCCTGTCCGCCGGCGCCGCCTTGACCCGCCGTCATGCGTTGCCGACCGGATGTATGACGAAGTGATGAGCCATGTGTGTGCCTCCTGGTATGCCGGTGCAATTTCGCCGGTCCGCGTCAAGCTACCCCACGCGGCGGCGATCCGGAATGCCAGGAAGTTCGAGTCTCCTTCTATCGCGTCCGCGTTCGTGATTAGGCCGGCCCAAGTGCGCGCGGGCAGGGTGGCCTAACTCTCCGACAGGTAGCGCTCGACGGACTGCACCTTCTGCGTCATCGCGTCGACGACCCCTGATCGCCAGTCGACCTTGATCACCGTGCTGACCCGGGGTGCCTGCGCGGCCACCGCCTCCACCGCGCGCTGGACCACGTCCATCACTTCGGCCCAGTTGTCGCCTTCGATCACGGTGAACATTGAATCCGTCTTATTGGGCAAGCCCGACTCACGCACCACGCGTACCGCCTCGGCGACCATTTCACCGACAGCCTCACCCACGCCCATCGGCGTGACCGAAAATGCGACCAGCACAGACACCCGACGAGCGTACCCACCGTGGCGTGGCAGCATCGAAGGCCATGCGGGTTCTGGTGCAACGGGTGTCCTCGGCTGCGGTGGTGGTGGACGACGAGGTGGTCGGGGCCATCGGACCGCCGGGTCAGGGCCTGCTCGCATTCGTCGGCGTCACCCACGGCGACGGACCCGATCAGGCCCGCCGGCTGGCCGAAAAGCTATGGACGCTAAGGATTCTCGACGATGAGAAGTCCGCTTCCGATGTCGACGCACCAATCCTGGTGGTCAGCCAGTTCACCCTCTACGCCAATACCGCGAAGGGGCGGCGCCCGTCCTGGAATGCCGCGGCGCCAGGTGCGGTCGCCGAGCCACTGGTGGCCACCTTCGCCGACGTGCTCCGCGTGCTGGGTGCACACGTCCAGACGGGGACTTTCGGCGCGCACATGCGGGTGGAGCTGACCAACGACGGACCGGTAACGGTACTGCTCGAACTCTGACGGGTACGTTCGCCTGTATGACGACACCTGAATTCGGATCTCTCCGTTCCGACGACGACCAGTGGGACATCGTCAGCGGCGTCGGCTATACCGCCCTGCTCGTTGCGGGCTGGCGCGCGGTGCACGCCCTGAGTGCACGCCCGCTCGTGCGCGATGACTACGCGCAGCATTTCATCACCGCCACCGCCGATCCCTACCTGACCGGGCTGCTCGCACACCCTGGCACCTCGGAAGATGAAACCACCTTCCCGCGCTTATACGGCGTGCAAACCAAGTTCTTCGACGACTTCTTCATCAACGCCGGCGAAACCGGCATCCATCAGGCGGTGATCGTCGCTGCCGGGCTGGACTCCCGAGCATATCGCCTCGACTGGTCAACGGGGACAACCGTTTTCGAGGTCGACCTGCCGAAGGTACTGGAATTCAAGTCACGGGTACTCGATGAGCTGGGCGCCCGGCCCAAAGCAAGTCGTGTCGAGGTCGCGGCGGACTTGCGCACCGACTGGACAGCTCAGCTCACACTGGCACGCTTTGACCCGCAAGCCCCTAGCGCCTGGTCGGTAGAGGGAGTGCTGCCGTATCTCACCGGCGACGCCCAAGAAGCGTTGTTCGCCCAGATCAACCGATGCAGCGTTTCGGGCAGTCGGCTTGCCTTGGGCGCCTTGGGTTCTCGCCTGGACCACGAGCGGCTCGCCGAACTGGAAGTGGCTCACCCCGGCGTCAACATGTCCGGGAACGTCGACTTCTCCGCACTGACGTACGACAACCCGCTGGATCCGGCGCAATGGCTGGCTGCGCACGGCTGGACGGTCGAGCCGGTGCGCACCAACCCGGAATTGCAGGTCGGCTATGGACTTGCCCCGTGCGACGTGGACTTCAAGATCGACAGCTTCATGCGCTCGCAGTATGTAACTGCCACCCGCTGACCGGTCCCGGTATCGGCGGCGGTTGTGCACGCGTTCGCAGTGCCACATCGCCGAAAGCCAGCGCGGTGACCAAGCTTGCTGCGGCAGGCGGTCAGGTTAGGGGATCAGCAGAATCTTGACGTCATCACCGCAGCGCGCGGCGGCGGTCGCATAGCCTTCGGCCGCCTCATCCAGCGGCAGCGTCGTGGTGAAGATGCCATCGACATCCAGGCGGCCCGACTGCAGCAGCGGAATCAGCTCCGGCCAGGTGCGCTGCACCGGTGCGGTGGTCCAGCGAACCGTGATGCTGCGGATCAGGCACGCTAACGCAGGGAAGGGAAACGGCTGCAGATTGTGCACGCCGACCACCGAGACGGTGCCGCCCGGTCGCACCGCGTAAAGCGCGTCGGTCAGGGAGGCGTCGGTCGCGACGGCGTCGATCACCGCGTCCGCGCCGCGCCCACCGGTCGCGGCCAGGATCGCCTCGACGGTCGGCGCCGAAACCGGCGTGGCACCCCAATCGGCCGCACGCTGCAGCCGTCCCGCCACGCGATCGACCGCGAAAACCGTTGCGGCTCCTTGAGCGAACGCACTGCGCAGGGCGCACAGGCCGACCGCACCCAGGCCGATCACCGCTACCGTGCCGCCCAACGGAATATCGGCGCGTTGTGCCGCCGCCCAGCCGGTGGCCAGGTTGTCGGTGAGCAGCAGCGCCTGTTCGGTGCTGATGCCCGCGGGGATCTTGCGTAGCTGGAAGTCGGCGGCGTGCACCGCGAGCAGATCGGCCTGAGCGCCGGGAAGCGCACCGCCGCCAAAGATCTGCAGGCCGGAGTGGCACATGACGGGGTCGTTGGTGGCGCACCCCGGGCACGCACCGCACCCGGCCACCGAGGACACCAGCACTTCGTCACCGATTTTGACGGTGCGCACGTCGGCGCCCGCTTCGACGACGGTACCGACGGCTTCATGACCCAGTGCCACGGGTTCGGCCAGCGGATAGTCGCCCTCGTAGAAGTGCAAATCGGATCCGCAGATCCCGGCGGCGTTGACTGCGACGATGACGCCGTCGGGTCCGGTCAGTGCGGGGTCGGGGCGGGTGTCCACCCGGATGCTGGCGGGACCGTCGACGACCACCGTGCGCATGGGCTCATTTCTCCTGTCGCAGAATGAAATCGGACCACGTCGGTGTACGCACCGCGGCCCAGTATTCGCTGAGGCGCCACGGGCTGACGGTGTGGATCTCGCCGTCGGCGTTCTTGAAGTAGGAATGCTTGACGGCGGGGTGTGACCACACCATCTGCTTGATCTCGGCTTGGGTCCGCTGATGCCACCGCGTGGCCGCCTCGGCGGTGGGCTCCATCGCCACGATCTGTTCCTCGGCCATGTGTTGCAGACACAGGCCGACATAGCGCATCTGCAGTTCAGATTGGAAGATCAGGCTGCCCCCGTGCGCAAGGTGGGTGCCCGGCCCGTAGACCAGGAAGAGATTGGGAAACCCCGGGACGGTGATGCCCAGGTGCGCATAGGGCCGGCTCCCCCACGACTCGTGCAGATCAATTCCGTTGCGGCCGATGATTTTCAGCGGCCATAACACGTCGGTGTGCCGAAAACCGGTGGCGTAGACGATTACGTCGACGTCGTATGTCACCCCGTCTTCGGTGACGATGCCGCGCGGCGTGATCCGCTCGATCGGGGTCCGCACCAAGTCGACATTGTCGCGTTGCAGCGTCCGCAGCCAACTTCCGTTGTCCTGCAACGTGCGCTTGCCGGTGGCCGGGTAGTCGGGCATCACCTTGGTCAACAACTCGGAGTCCGCCGGGACCTGGCTGGTGATCCAGTGACTGAACATCATGCGGGCGGCGGCGTTGATGTCGCTGACCGCATAATCCTGATCGACGTAGTTCGGGTCGCCGCGGGCCGCGTCCAGGCCTTTGTCGGCGCCGGGCCACAACAGGAGGAACCGGTACCACCGGCCATAGTAGGGAAGGTGCCGCATCGCCCAGCGCACACCGTCGCCGACCTCGTCGTGATACATCGGGTTGGGAAACATCCATTGCGCGCTGCGCTGGAAAACAGTCAGCCGCTCGACGTCCTCTGCGATTGCCGGCGCGATCTGAAATCCGCTGGCACCGGCGCCGACGAGGGCAATTCGTTTGCCGGTCAGGTCCACCGAGTGATCCCAGGCCGCGGAGTGAAACGACGGTCCCGCGAAGGTGTCGGCTCCCGCGAATTCGGGGATATGCGGCCGGTTCAGCTGCCCGACGGCCGTGATGACCGCTCGCGCCCGCACCGTGCTCCGGCCGTCGGCACCGCGTAACGACACATGCCAAACGCTTGTGGCGTCGTCCCATTCCGCGCCGAGAACCTCGATGCCGAAACGCACATTGCGGCCCAGGTCGTGCTTTGCCATCACCGCGGTGAAGTAGGTCTGCAACTCGGGTTGTTCGGCGAAGAAGTGTGTCCAGTCGTTATTGGGTTCGAAGCTGTAGCAATAGAAATGGTTCGCCACGTCCACTCGGGCACCGGGATAGCTGTTCTCCCACCAGGTTCCGCCGGGTCCGGCGTTCTTCTCGATGATCGTGAACGGGATGTTGGCCTGTTTGAGCCGGATTCCGGCCAGAATGCCGGATTCACCGCACCCGATGACGACGACGGGGAAGTCGGCCGTGCTGTGCACGGGCAGCGCATCGGGACGACGCGGGTCGACTCCCTCGAGGTCCATCTCTTCCAGCGCCAGCGGCAGATAGTCGTCGGGAACGTGTTCGCACGCCGCCCAGTCCATCATCTCCCGGATGAATTCGTCGCTCAGTGGCGCGGGCTCGGGACAGCCACGGTCCCGAAAATCGGCGAGCACCGTCAGCGCCTCGACGCGTACCCGCGCCTTATCATCCTCGGACATGAAACCCTGTACCTCGTTCAGGAACAGGCCCATCTGCTTGAAGTCCCGGATGAAGCGCGGATCGCCGGTGATGTGCACCAGCGACAGCAGCAATGTCGGGATGCTGACGTCCGCGAGCGCGCTCGCGATGTCCGGTGTGGACGTGGTGAAGGGTTCCCCGGCGTACCGGCTGCGCATCGAACGCGATCCTTTCGGCCTCTGCAATTACGCTACTCTACGTTTCGTAATTGGCAGCCTTACGCTACCCGCGGTGCTCCACCGGGATCAAGGGTGTTTCTGGACCGCCTCGCGGCGCAGCGTGCGACGATCAGCCGATGGAGCGTGACGACCCCAATCAACGCACTTTTTACGCACTTCATGTAAGCGAATGGTCTTCGGATTCCGGGAGGTCGCCTGGACCAGAAGCGGAGCAGATCATCGATGCGATACGCCGGGCCACAGCCGAGGCTGGCATGTCAGCTCACCTCGACGACGTGCTGCAGCACGCCGACATCACCGACCACACACGCCACACCCGCAGCGTCCACCACCGTCACGGTGGCTGGCGCACCCGCCGTATCGGTGAGACGGCCGTCAAGGTCGCATTGCTGATCGGGATCTGCATGGGTGCAGCGGCGGCGGTGACCTCGGTGTTACCGATCAGCGCTTTGTGGACGAGTCCGTTGGTCTGCCGCAGCGGGTTTGACCTGGCCTACGGCACCTCGCGGTACACCCAAGCGTCCGGACGTTCGAGCACCAGCGTGCACTTTCAGTGCATCGGCGACCCTGGCGTTTATGACGCGAACGTTGTTGCGATCGGCCTGCTGCAGA
>JALHRH010000359.1 GCA_022841565.1 Mycobacterium sp.
CCCGCCCCGGGACCACCCGCCAACTACGCCCACCCCCACGCACCAGCAACCCCGTCCCCCAAACCCCCACCATCACATCCATCCCAACCCTCCACTACACCAACCAAACCGCTCCGAATGCCCATCGCCGCGGTGGCGTACAGCAACGACGACGGCCGCGTCCATGTCGATGACAGCCCCAGGAGCGCCCCGGGGGCGAGCGCATCGACTTTAGTTGCAGAGCCAGGTGCCGATCCATCCCGCGGTGCCCAGCCGCTTCATCGCGTCCTGTTCTGCGGCCAGCAGCGTGGGTCCGTACCCTCCGGCGTGGTCGCCGGCGTTGTTCTCGGCGACGGCGCCGCATTCGGAGAAGGAGACCAGGACTTTGCAGTCGGACTTGCCGCACGCACTTAACGCGGCGCTTTCCGCGGCGGCGCGCGATGGGGCGTCTTTGGTCCGGCCGAACAGTTGCCCCGAGGCCGAGTAGGCGATCGCGCCGTAGTTGCCGTCGGCCTGCGCGGCGGGGGCCAGCGCAAGCAGCGTCGCCGTCACCGCCGCGGCATTGGTCAGTGCGACCCCCGCTCCCCTTGGAAAGCGCGCCCGAAAAGCGGTCAATCCCATGATGGTTCCTTTCCGCGCTGAAGAAGATCGGGTTCCACGAGGTGCTAAATCGGCTTGGTCGCGGTGACTTGCTTGCCCCACTCCGACAGGGTCATCGACACCGTCCCGTTCTCAACCGGGGTTATTTCGATCTTGACCAGGTGGTAGGAGCCGTCGGCGGCAATCCAGACGGTGGTCGGGGTGGGCGGTGCGTTCTGTGGGCTCAGACGCGACCCGGCCAGCGTTGCGACGTCGTCCGTGGACGAAGTTCCGGTGATCTTCGTGGTCGCGATGCCGTTGATCTGCTCACTGCCGCTGGCCTTGGGATTCTGCAGGTTGGCCAGCAGATGGGCCAGGCCCTTGTCCGGGTCGAGCAGCGTGGAGACCTCATAGATGGATGCGCCGTTGCCATAGTCGGTGAATGTGCCGGGTTCTGCGACGTCGGAGTAGAGATGGCCGTCGACGAAGACGAATTTCGAGTCGACGGGGTTGTTGCCGACGGTCAGCGTGGCGGTGCCGTTGGCCACCGTCTGCGGAGTGTTGGAGACGTCGCCGTCGAGCTTGGTCACTTCGAGGTTGGGAACCGCTCCCCGCACGGTGAGGTTGACGTGCATCCCGGTGACTTTTCGCATTGCGTCGGCGGCCTGTTTGACGGTGCTCGCGGCGTCGACGTTGGGGGCGTTAGATCCGCTGCCGGAGCTGTTGTTCTTCGGACTCCCACAACCGGCGACTACGAGCGCTGTGACCACGACCGCTGCTGCCGCCGCGGCGCCGGCACGGGACCAAAGCCGCAGTTTCATGGACATCTCCTTCGTTGAGGCAGCCCGCAGGCTGCCACGGGGCAAACTGGTTGGAGAACGAGCCAAAACCAGCGAATAGCGTAAACCTGCCGGTATTCGCTTGACCAGACCTCATTTTCCGGGCGATTAAGCAAACTATCGCGGATTACCGGCGGGCGTTCCTGCGGGGCCTGCGGTGGCGGTCGAGACTGCGCAACCGCACGGCGAGGAGGATCACCATGGCCACGGCCAGGGCCGAACACATACCCAGAGCTGTCAGCCAATGAGCGCGGTCGTGGGTCCACAGCGGGTCGGTTTCGGTGAGGCGGATGTAGTTCACCCCGAGAGACGCGCCGGCCATGGCGTAGGCCCAGCGGGAGGGGGAGAGCCAGGCGAGTTGTTCGAGGGGGATGCGGTCTTTGACGGCGAACATGCCGCCGCAGAGCACGAGTTGGGCCATGACGACTAGCACCAGCAGGGGCATGCCGCGGTCGGCGTTGCCGATCAGCGCCGAGATCAGTAAGCCGAGGATCATCGACACCACGGTTACGGCGACGACCGCCGCCGCGATCTCGGCCGAACCGACATGCCGGAGCATGTCGGTGCTGCCCGAGTGCAGCAGTAGCGAGTCGTCGGGTGGCGGCAGGAAGGCGACTCCGAGGAATCCGAGGATCAGCCCTTGCAGGCCCGAAATGGCGCCCAGTACAACGAGTTTGGAGGCCAGGTAGGCGCCGCCGGACAGGCCGATGCCGTGTTCGCGCCGGTAGATGGCCTGCTCCTTGACGATCTCCCGAATCGAGGAAGCGCAGCCCATCAGCGCGCCGCCGATGATCAGCAGCACCAGGAGTTGACCGGGTTGTGTCGACATCTTCTCGATGGCGCTGGCCAGGGAGAGTCCGGCGTCGCCGGGGACGGCGTAGGTGAACAGGCTAAGTAGCAGGGGCAGGGCGAGTAGGAACAGGGTGTATTGGCGGTCGGCGGCGATGACGGCCAGGTAGCGGCGGCACAGGATGGCGAATTGGGCTGGGGGGCTTTGTTGGGCTTTGGGTTTGGGTTTGGTGGCCGGTGTGGGTGTGTGGTGGGTGGTGGGGGCGGGGGTGAAGGCGGCGTGTAGGGGGGAGGTGTTGTAGCGGGTGGTCCAGTCGGTGGTGGTGTCGTTTTCGAGCAGGATGAACAGGTCGGCGAAGTCGGTGCAGCCGAAGTAGGCCAGGGCTTGTTGGGGTGGGCCGAAGTAGGCCAGCCGGCCGCCGGGGGCCAGCACCAGCAGCCGGTCGCACATGTTGAGGTGGGCGATGTTGTGGGTGACTACCACCACTGAGCGGCCGTCATCGGCCAGGGTGCGCAGGGTTTGCATGACCGATTTCTCGTAGCCGGGGTCTAGGCCGGAGGTGGGTTCGTCCAAAAACAGCAGGGAGGGTTTGGTCAGCAGTTCCAGGGCGACGCTGGTGCGTTTGCGTTGTCCGCCCGACAGCGAGTCGATGCGTTGGTCGGCTTGGGTGGCCAGGCCCAGTTCGGTGAGGACTTCCTCGATGCGGTGGCGGCGTTCGGTGGGGGAGACGTCTTGGGGGAAGCGCAGCCGGGCGGCGTAGTTCAGGGCGCGGCGCACGGTCAGGGGGGTGTGCAAGATGTCGTCTTGGGGGACGAAGCCGATGCGGTGACGCAGTTCGGGGTAGTTGTCGTAGAGGTCGCGGTCGTCATAGCGCACGGTGCCGGAGGTGGCGGGGCGAAATCCGGTCAACGCACCCAGCAGGGTGGATTTGCCGGCGCCGGAGGGTCCCACGACGGCCAGCAGGCTGCGTTGGGGTAGCACGAAGCTGACGTCATCGAGCAGGACTTTGCCGCCCCCTCGACCCGGGCCGGTTTGCACGTGCAGGTTGGCGGCCTCATAGGAGATGTCGCCGGTGTCGACGTATTCGACGAGGCGATCCCCCGACAGGTGCAGCAGTTGGTGGCCGATGCCCACAATGTCGTGGGGCCCGATCAATGCGCGGGTGATGCGGGTGCCGTTGACATAGGTGCCGTTGGCCGAGTGGTTGTCGATCAGTTCCCAGCCCGCACCGCTGCGGCGCAGCAGGGCGTGGCGGCGCGAGACCAGCAGGTCGTGCAGGACCACGGTGTTCTCGGGGGCGCGCCCGATACTCACGGTCTGCTGGTCGATAGCGTGCACCGCGGTCGGGGTGCGCACTGAAGTGGTGTGCCCGCTCGTCGGCGCCCCCAGCCCCAGCTCATCCATGGCCCGCGGCGGCAGCGCGAGCTCGGTGGTCTCGGTCTCGGCGGAGGGCCGCGGCGGCGGCAGCGGGGCCACCGTGGTGGTCGCCTCCCCGATCGACACCGGCGCCGCAGCGGGCTCACCGGGATCAAATTCCACCAGCTGTCCCGAGGTCGCCGAGCCCAACACCACCGTCACCGGCTCGGCGTCGATGACGACCTGCTCCACGCGTGCACCCTGCACGTACATGCCGTTGCTGCTGCGATTGGACAACACCCACCCCGCCGAGGTGGGCTCCAACACCGCATGCACCCGCGAGATCCGCGGATTGTCCAACTGGATATCGGCCTCACCCGAACGCCCCACCGTCCACACCCGCCCCGGGACCACCCGCCAACTACGCCCACCCCCACGCACCAGCAACCCCGTCCCCCAAACCCCCACCATCACATCCATCCCAACCCTCCACTACACCAACCAAACCGCTCCGAATCATTACTCGTGCGGACCGTGAATGCTACGACGACCGGCTCGCGAGTGCTTGGGCCACCCGCTTGTGGGCGAACCGTCGCGAGTGACCCAGGATGTCAGCGTTCCCGGTGCATCACTCCGATGCTGTCGAGCCCGGAGGTGATCTGAGGGGATGCTTCGAAGACAGCGCCCTCCATTGCGGCTGCGCTCCAATATGGTTGTGCTAGTTAAGGATTGGTCCCTGCCCTAGTCGGTAGTCGGCCGGCCGGCTCCCGATCAGCCGTACTTGGCCCACCAGTTGTGCAGGTCCTCGAGGGTCGCGGGATCTCCGAACACGTCACTGAGCATCAGCTTGCCTTCATTGCTCCAGATGACGTTCGGGTGGTTCTTGTAGGTTCCGCAGGCGATCATCCCGGCAGTGACCGTCGGGTCCCGATCGTAGTGCCAGCCGTCCGGCGACGGACCCTCCCCGGGGCAGTTGGCAAGCTGCACCGCCGCGATGTCGTCATTGAATGCCTGCTTCAGCGCCTCGAGGGTAGGGAACAACCCATAGATCGCACGACTCGGACCACCCTGGTTGGTGTTCTGCCCGCAGTCGACCATGGCTATCGTGCCGGTCCACACGCTGTTCGGCTTTGGTGTGGTTGTCGTGCAGGTTCCCGAGGGGTAGCCGGAGGGCAGCATCGACAGCAGCTTGCTTTGCGGGTCCCCGGCCGGGGTGGTTGTCGCCGGTGAACTCTTGGTGCTAGTCGACTTGGTGGTGCTGGTGGTGGTCGTCGTGTCCTCGGCGTTCGCCTTGTCGTCCGGCCGGGTGGCGAACCAAATGCCTAGACCGGCGAGGATGAGCACCATCACCAGGGCCGCCGCGCCGGCCACGATGGGCCATGGACTGCGTTTGCCGCGCGGGGGTGGACCGCCCTGGTTCCAGGCCGGCGGTCCACCGGGCTGTTGGGGTGGTGTCGGGCCGGAAGGGGTAGCTCCCCACCCGCCGCTCTGGAAGTACTGCGGCGCCGGGGTGGGCTGACCCTGCGCAGGAATGGGGCCGCTCGCGGGAATCGGACCGCTCGCGGGCGACCAGGAGGGTGCATTCGCCGCCGGCTGTCGCTGCAGCGGACCCGAGCTGAGCGGGTCCCCGTACGGGGGCGGTGGTGAGTACTGCGGGGGCGGCGGCGGGCTGCCGGCGGGCACCGGGGGTGCCACCGCGGTACCGGGCAGCGTCGATTCTCGACTGCGGCGCAGGATGTCCTCGGCGTGGTCCTGGTCCGGGTCGCTGAGCGCGTCGTGCGCAGCCCGGGCGAAGTCGCCCGCGCTGGCGTAGCGGTCCTCGGGCTTCTTGGCCATGCCGCGCGCAATGACGGCGTCGAAGCTCTTGGGAATGCCCGCCCGCGCGGCGCTGGCCTGCGGCACCGGGTCCATGAGGTGCGCCGTCACTAGCGTTGTCGCACTATCGGCGCGATACGGCGGGCTGCCGGTGAGGCATTCATACAGCACACAGGCCAACGCGTAGATGTCGGCGCGGTAGGTCACCTCGTCGTTGGAAAACCGTTCGGGGGCCATGTATTTCCAGGTTCCGACGGCGGTGCCGAGCTGGGTGAGCTTTTCGTCGGTGGTGGCGCTGGCGAT
>JALHRH010000360.1 GCA_022841565.1 Mycobacterium sp.
ATCACGCCCGTCCAGGCCACCGGTCCCAGCGGTGTGCAGCCGAAAAACTGGCTGAGCACCGGTGTTTGGATGATACCGACCAGGGCTCCCGCGCTGCCAAGCGCCGTCGCCACCACCAGTGGGCTGTGGCTGCGGGTCAGCAGTGTCTGCGCCAACTGCATGGTCACCAGGGCGGTCAGACCCATTGTGGACGTACGTCTTTCGGTCCCCGGCGTCCAGCGGCCGATGGCCCAGGCGGCTGTCGCGCCGGCGGCGGTGATGACGCCGCGGTTGACGATCTGACGCATCAGCGGCTCGTCGAGGGACGGAGCCGGCGCGGTCAGCAGGTCACGCTGCAGCGCGCGGCGTGCCTCTTCGATCTGGTCCTCGGTGAGTTCCTCGTCGTCTTCGGGGTCGTCGTACTGGGACGTGACGGCCACCGCCAGAGCCGGGAACATGTCGGTGAGCAAGTTGACCAACAACAGCTGGCGGGTTCCCACCGGCGCCCGGCCCTGGCCGAACGCGGTTCCCAGGATGGTGAACAGGACTTCGCCAACGTTGCCGCCGACCAGTATCGTGACCGCGTCGCGCACCCCGGCCCACATATTGCGGCCCTCGACCAGGGCCTCGATCAGCACGCCCAGGTCGTCATCGGTCAGCACGATGTCGGCCGCGCCGCGGGCTGCCGAGGAACCGCGACCGCTGACTCCGATTCCCACGTCGGCCATCCGGATGGCAGCGGCGTCGTTGGCGCCGTCGCCAACCATGGCAGTCACCCGCCCGCAGCGCTGCAGCGCCGCAACAATCTGCACTTTCTGTTCCGGGCTGACACGTGCGAAGACCTGCACGTCTTCGGCGAGCTTGGCGTGCCCCTCCTCGTCGAAGCTGGCGAACTCCGCACCGGTCACCACGCGCACATCCTGTGGCAAGCCCAGTTGGCGGGCGATCGCCCGGGCGGTGATCGGGTGGTCGCCGGTAATCAGCACGACATTGCGTTCGGCCTCTAGCAGCGCCTCGATCAGAGGCCGAGATGACGAGCGCGCGGTATCGGCCAGACCGACGTAGCCGAGCAGTTCGAGGTCGTGCGCAGCGGCGTCGACGCCGTCAGAATCGGTGTCGCCGTCAGTAGTGCCGAGTTTCCAGGGACGTTGCGCGACCGCAAGTACGCGCAAACCTTGGGCGGCGAGGTTGTGCACCAGTGAGTCCGCGTCTTGCTGTTCGGCGTCGGGGTCGGTGAATCGGCAGCGCGGCAGGATCGTCTCCGGCGCCCCCTTGACCATCAGCACGGGTATCTCGTCAGAAATCCCTGCACCAACGGAGGCGGCGTAGCCACGGCTGGATTCGAACGGTACCTCGGCAAGCACGGTCCAGCCCGAATCATCTTCGCCGACAAGCGAATGCGCCGCCGTGATGATCGCCTCGTCGGTCGCGTGCGCGTGTCCCTCGCCGTCGTGCGGTTGCGTCGAAGCGCGCGCGGCGGCGCGCAACACGGCGATGGCCTCCGGCTCGTCGAACTCGGGGAATGGCCCCTCGGGACAAGTCCCCTTCGGCACGGCACGCACGACGCGCAGCCGGTTCTCGGTGAGAGTGCCGGTCTTGTCGAAGCACACGGTGTCGACCCGTCCCAGGGCCTCGATGGCGCGGGGGGACCGCACCAGGACCCCGCGCGTGGTCAGGCGCTGCGCGGCGGCGAGCTGAGACAGGGTCGCCACCAGCGGCAGACCTTCGGGGACCGCGGCGACCGCAATGGCGACGCCGTCGGCAACTGCCTGCCGCAACGACGTACGACGCAGCAACCCCAAGCCGGTCACCGTCGCGCCGCCGGCCAAGGTGAGCGGCAGCACCTTGCTGGTCAGCTCACGCAGCCGCGCCTGGACGCCAGCCGAAGTCTCGACGTTGGCCACCGCCGAGATTGCGCGTTGCGCGGCGGTGCCGACCCCGGTGGCCACCACGATGGCCCGCGCGCGCCCTGCGACGATCGTGCTGCCCTCGAACAGCATGCTGGCTCGTTCCGGGTCGTTGACGGCGACGGGATCCACCTGCTTGTCGACCGGCAGCGATTCGCCGGTGAGGAAGGACTCGTCGACTTCGAGGTCGTCTGCGACCAGGATCCGGGCGTCGGCCGGGACCACCTCGGGGGCAGCCAGGTCGATGACGTCGCCAGGCCGGAGCTTCTTGGCCGACACGGTGGCCGTACGGGTGGCATGTTGAGCGGCCTCCAACCGGCGCCGGGTGGTCGCCACGGCCGGCACCACTACGCGACGCACCAGTTGATCTTGCTCGGCGAATAGTTCGGCGGCCGCCGCCTCGGCACGTAGCCGTTGTACGCCTCCGGTGATGGCGTTGACCGCCATCACCCCCGCGACCAGGAGGGCGTCGACGTTGCTGCCCACGATCGCCGACGCCGCCGCCCCGACCGCCAGGATCGGCGTCAGCGGATCGCGCAATTCGACACGCGTGGCGGCCGCCAACCGTCCCAGCGTCTGGGCCGGGCCGCGTAATGGCGCGACGACCGGCTCGTAGGACAAGTCGTCCAGGCGCCGTCGCCAGGTCGGGGTGTCGGATTCGACCGCCAGCGGGCGGGGGCCGCCGGCCAGGCGGGAGTAGACGATCTCCGGATCGAGAGCGTGCCAAGCGGTCAGCGGTTGCGGCGTAGGGTCGGGCAGCCGCAACACCCGGGCAGCCGAGAACGACCCGCCCAGCATCGCCGTCACGGCGGCGGCATTGACCGGGTTGAGCCAACGCCGGAAGGAAGCTGGATTGCTGGTTCTGCGGTCTTCGCCGGTGACGAGTAACAGTCCGGCCAGCGTGGTGCCGCCCTGGGCCAGGTGCACGGCGGATTCGCTCACCGCGCGAGCCACCGGTAGCGCACAAAGGATCCGTACCGCGGCCGCCAGATCGGTTCCGGTGATGATGTCGGCGGTCCACGGCGTGGCCGCGCGCGGATCGTCAAGGGCGACGCCGACGTCAGCGATAGCAAGCGCGGCCAGCGTGTCGGTGGAGGCGAAGTCGCGGTGCAGTGCGGTGATCAGCAGGACCGGTCCGCGGTCGGACCGCAACTCCCGCACCAACTTCAGCAACGGAGTCCCGGGCGGATGCGTCGAGCCGACGCTGGCGGACAAGTCTTCGGTGCCGGCCACATGCCGCAACACGACCCGGGCTCCGGTGCGGTGTGCGGTCTGCATTAGCGGGATGGCGTAGGGGTCGACCTCCCAGCCGACATCCACGTGGCCCACCCGCTGGCCGTCGCAGACCAGATCGGCGTGCTCGAGACCCTGCGCCGGCCTGGCCGACGGTTCCTGTGGCCGAAGCCATTTCAACCGCGCGCCGGTGGCCGGCACCTCGTCGGGATCGGGCTCGGGAGCTTCCTCGCCGTGCAGGAGTGCGTCGGCAACCTCGTAGACGCGATCGTCGTCCCAGCCGGGTTCCTCACCCCACGCACTCAAGACCGCGCGGTGGTCACCGCGCAGCGCGGCGCCGTCGATGACGACGACCTGCACCCGGTCCAGGCGGCGCAGCGCACCCGGGTCGAGCACCAGCAACCCGGCGTTCGCCAGGCCCCGCCCAAGAGTCGTCGCGAATGCCTGCCGGCCGAGGTGCGCGGCCTTAGGCACCCCGGCCAAGATCGCCTCGGCGGCCTCGGCGGCGCCGCCACCGGCGAACAACGCGCCCGCCGCGGCGATCACCGAACCGCTCGCCGCCTGGTCCGCGTAGTTCTCGATCGGGCCTTTTATGGAGCCCTTGCCGGAATCAATCGCGCAGTCGATGGCACCGTCGACCACGACGTGGGAGGCTTCACCCGCGGCCGTCGCGGCCCAATTGTGCCGAGGCGTGTGCTCGTCACCCGCCGATGACAAGATCGGGACCACCGGAGCCTGCGGGCGGCTGGGTGAGGCGAGTTCGGGTTCCCGTTCCCGCCACCGCTGCCGGTGCGCCGTGGCCTCGGAAAGCTGCAGCCCGCGTTGTGCAAGATTCAACAGCGGTGTGCCGACCGACTGGCTCAACCCGTATGCCAGCGCCGTCGAACCGCTCAGGGCGATGTCGGTGCCGACGCGGCCGAGCTTGGACTCCAGGACGGCCACCACCCGCGGCTGGTAGTTCATCAGCGCCGCGGCGGCCCGCGCGCTGCGCGGTGCCATGGGTAGCCGGGTGAACCAGCCCGTCACGGCGGCGCCGACGGCGACGGCATCCATCGCCGCGGCCGTCAGCGGCACCAGGATCGCCAACGGGTTGCCCGGATCGGCGAACGGCGCGGCCTGGGGCGTAAAGCCGCGCTCGGCGGCGGCCAGGTCGGCAGCGACCGCCGCGGCCGTGTCGCGCACGTCGTCGAGCACCTCGCCGGCGTTGGCGTCGGCGGCGATCTCGATGACCAGTCGGCCCAGCGCGCCCTCGACGTGGGCCTTATCCACCCCGGCGATGCGGCGCACGGGCTCCTCGATCACCGGGGCATACTCATGCCAACGTGGGAATGGCAGCAACGGATCGAGGTCCAGGTGTACCCGCCGGCCGCTGTGCCACCGGACCGAAGGCGTGACCGTTTCCGGCGCGCCGTTGACCGAGCTGCCCAGGCCGATCGCCCGGCCGGTGCTGTGTGCCACCGTCTGCACCACCGGACCGACGAGTTCCGTCATCGGGCTCGTCAGGGCCTGCATCGCTCCCACGGCACCGGCTGCGCCGTTGACCCCGACCTGCAGCGCTTGAACCGCCCCATCGGTGAGAGTGCCGACAAGGTCGGCCACACCCGGGATCTTCATCCATCACCCTTCTATTGCGCCTATCGCGCCAATCCTTCCGGTGCCATGTGGACCTGTCCACACGGTCCGCGGAATGCGGTCGGGTTACCGCGTGAGCGGCAACCCAAACGCGGAGAACAGCGTCGGATCGAGGGATACGGTCATCACTGCGTTCCCGGGCGTCCCGGCCCGGGTACAGCAGGTGAGGACATGGATGGAATCGGCCTTCATGATGCTAGCGGCGTTGCCGCGGTATTCGGCGACCGCGGGCAGCGCGTTGGCGGATGTGGTTGATTGGCGCGGGCGTGGTTTCCGGCAGCTCGACAACTTCCGCTCATGGCGCCGGCCGCCGAGGCAAGCCTTACCAGTGGTGGTGGTGGACGACTCAGAGGCCGAGCATGTTCCGTCACGCTGGTTTGGTGGACCGGCTGTCAACGATCCAATGACCAACGGACGCAACGCAGTTGATTGGGGTGAAGACGCGAATCGAGCGCGGACCGTTGCACGGCCACGCGCCTGAATAGGGGCAAAAAGTCCGCCCTACAAATATCGGTGGTTGGCCCGGCCGACGTGGTACCCGGTCGGGAACGACTTCTCGATCACCCGGAGGTGGTGGTCCACCCTGGACTCCAGCTCGAGGACAACGCAGCCGTCGCCGACGGCCTTGGATTCGAGAACGATGTACCGCTGGCCGCCATCGGTGATCGGGTCACCTGAATGCAAATTCTCGACGGGCACCAGTTCGGGGTTTCCGTGTGACTCCACCTTTGACACAGTAGGTCAACTAGGCAGGCGAGGAAATAGTCTCGCCGGCGGGTCGCGCGGCAGGGAGCCGCAACATTTGCACTAGCCGTGTTCGGTGGGGGGTTGGTTGGGGTTGGGTGGTGTGTCGGGTTGGAGGGTGACGACGGGGGGTTGGGGT
>JALHRH010000361.1 GCA_022841565.1 Mycobacterium sp.
CACCAGCGATGCGGGTAGGCAACTCAGAGCCTACTGCGAGGAGGAGTCATTGATCGGCACCTCGTCCAACGACCCCCCAATGCCGGAACGAGGCACCCCGGCGGAGTCGCCGGAACGCCTCACACCAGCGGAAACACCGGAACGGTTGACGCCGAGCGAACCGCCGGAGCGGCTCACGCCGCACGATCCGCCGGCGCCGTCGACGCCGGCATGAACATGAGATTGGAGGCCTGATATGCGCGCAGAAGAAGGCGACGAAAGCGTCAAGGACTACGCCATCAAGGGCGAGCAGACCTTGGACAAGATCAACGACTCGCGGCGCGCGTCGGAAAACCCATTGACCCGCATCGGTCGGCGCCTGCGGAAGTTGGTGCCGGGCGGTGCCCGAGGCTGACGACCTGGATTAGAATCCCGGCACGATCCCCTCGGGGAGGGTAACGGCAGCGGGACGCCGTCTTATGATGCCCACTGATGGCCATCGAACCCCAGCCGTTCACCACCCAGGGGGTGGGCGGCGTCCGTATCGTCGCTGACCGCCAGGGGGACCCGGCCGCCCGCGCGGTGGTGTTTCTGCACGGCGGCGGGCAGACCCGCCGCTCCTGGGGCCGGGCCGCCGCCGCGGTCGCCCAACGCGGATATCAGGCCGTCACGGTTGACTTGCGCGGTCACGGCGAATCCGACTGGTCGACCGAAGGCGATTACCGCGTGGTCAGCTTCGCCGCCGACGTCGTCGAAGTGCTGCGCGGTCTGCCGCCCCGGCCGGTGCTGGTCGGTGCCTCTCTGGGCGGGTTCACCTCGATGCTGCTGTCGGGTGAGATCGCGCCGGAACTCGCCAGCGCCGTGGTTCTGGTTGACATCGTGCCGAATATGGAGCAGTCCGGAGCCAACCGGATTCACGCCTTCATGTCCGACCGGGTTGAGTTGGGATTCGCCTCCCTCGACGAGGTCGCCGATGCGGTCGCCGAATACAACCCGCACCGGCCCCGGCCCACCGATCTGGAGGGCCTGACCACCAACCTGCGCCGCCGGGGTGATCGCTGGTATTGGCATTGGGACCCGCAATTCATCAGCGGCATGGCGGCCTTCCCGCCCATGGAGATCACCGATCCCGACCGTATGCACTCCGCGGTTGCGGCGATTCTGCGGAATGGCTTGCCCATGTTGCTGATTCGAGGTCAGATGAGTGATCTGGTCAGCCAGGAGCGGGCGGAGGAGTTTCTGGCGCGCTTCCCGCAGGTCGAGTTCGCCGATGTTCGCGGCGCCGGCCACATGGTCGCCGGCGATCGCAATGACATCTTCGCCGGCGCTGTCCTGGAATTTCTGGCCCGTCACGTCGATTGACAGGGCGCCAGTGTCGCCGAGCTGCCTCGGGGGCCACGAACTGACAACGCGCGGGTCCATGCCGACTTTGGGCTACGGTCACATCACCGGTGACATCGCCAGACAAGGAGTAGCCCATGAGCAAGACCGCCAGGCGGTTGGGTCCCCAAGACATGCTCTTCCTCTACGGCGAGACGGCCAGCACGATGATGCACGTCGGCGGGCTGATGCCGTTCACCCCGCCTCCGGATGCACCGCGTGATTTTTTGCGCCAGCTCGTCGACGAGAGCAAGGCCAACGACGTCGTGCAGCCGTGGAACCTGAAACTGAGCCATCCGGACCTGCTGCTGAGTCCGATCCAGTCCTGGGTCTACGACGACAAGTTCGACCTTGACTACCATGTCCGGCGGTCCGCGCTGGCCAGCCCGGGCGACGAACGCGAACTCGGAATCCTGGTGTCGCGGTTGCACAGTAACGCCTTGGACCTGCGCCGCCCGCCGTGGGAAATGCACTTCATCGAGGGCCTGGAAGGCGGACGGTTCGCCATCTACGTCAAGATGCATCATGCACTGATCGACGGCTATACCGGCCAGAAGATGTTGGCCCGCAGCCTGTCGACCGACCCGCACGACATCACACATCCGCTGTTCTTCAACACCCCCACACCCGGCCGGGTGTCCGCGGAAAAGGAGGGCTCCGGCGGCGGCATCGCCGGAGGACTGCTGAACAGCGTTGGTGGCGCGGTGAGCAGCCTAGGTGGCGTGGTCGGTGGGTTGGGCAGTGTGCTCGGCTTCGTCGCGGGCGCGGGCCGGTCCACATTGGATCTCACCAGGTCGCTCGTCAACACCCAGCTGCGCAACGACCACGAGTACCGCAACCTCATCGGTTCGGTGCAGGCGCCGCACTGCATCCTCAACACGCGCATCAGCCGTAACCGCCGCTTCGCCACCCAGCAGTACGAGCTGGATCGGCTCAAAAGCATTGGTGCGGCTAATGATTCGACAGTCAATGATGTTGCGTTGGCAATCGTCGGCGGCAGTCTGCGGCGATTCCTCGACGAGCTGGGGGAGTTGCCGGACAAGTCACTGATCGCGATGTTGCCCGTCAACGTGCGACCCAAGGACGACGAGGGCGGCGGCAACGCTGTCGCCGCCATCCTGGGTTCGCTGGGTACCACCATCGCCGACCCGCTGGAGCGGCTGGCGGCGGTCACCGCGACCACCCGCATGGCCAAGGCCGAACTGGCGAAGATGAACCGGGACACGATCCTCGCCTTTACCGCCGCGTTGATGGCGCCGTTTGGCATGCAGGTGGCCAGCGCGCTCACCGGGGTGAAGACGCCCTTGCCGCATGCCTTCAATCTGACGGTCAGCAACGTGCCCGGGCCCCAGGACGTGCTCTACCTGCGGGGCAGCCGCATGGAGGCGTCCTACCCGGTGTCCCTCGTCGCGCATAGCCAGGCGCTCAACATCACTTTGCAGAGCTACGCCAGCACGCTGAACTTCGGATTCATCGGATGTCGCGACACGCTGCCGCACCTGCAGCGGCTGGCCGTCTACACCGGCGAAGCGCTCGATGAGTTGGAGGACGCGAGCTCGGGCGTGTGACCATGACGGAAACCCGGTTCGCCCGACTCGGACACCAGGGCGGCGTTGCCACCATCGAGCTAATCCATTCCACGCCGCTGAATATCATTGGCAGCCCGGCGATCTCGGAGTTGACCGAGGCGTTGCACGCGGTCGGACAAGACGGTGACGTGCGGGTCGTGGTGTTGCGCGGTTCGGGTGAGAGAGCGTTTATCGGCGGCGCGGACATCCACGAGATGGTCAACCTCGACCGGGCCGGAGGGGAGGGGTTCATTCGCCGACTCGCCGGCTTGTGCGAGGCGATCCGCGAATGTCCCGTTCCGGTCATCGCTCGCCTGGCGGGCTGGTGCCTCGGCGGTGGTCTGGAGGTCGCAATGTCCTGCGATCTGCGGATCGCCGAATGCGGTGCCAAGTTCGGTATGCCGGAGGTGGCCGTCGGAATCCCGTCAGTGATCCATGCGGCGCTGATGCCGGCCCTGATCGGTGCTGGGCACTCGGCCTGGATGCTGCTCACCGGCGAAACGGTCGATGCCGACACCGCTGTCGCCTGGGGTCTGGTGCATGAGGTCGTCGCCCCGGATGCGCTGGACGCCCGCATCGCGCAGCTCACGGCAAGGCTCAGCGGATTCGGGCCCGCCGCGGTTCGACAGCAGAAGCGGCTCCTCAACGCGTGGTTCGATATGACGGTCCACGCGGCGATCGAAGACAGCGTGGGGGAGTTCGGGCGGGCGTTCCTGACGGGCGAGCCGCAGCAGCACATGCGGGCATTCCTCGACCGCAAGGGCCGGGGAACCTAGTCGCAACCGCGCGCTCATCGGGTGTTCACGCAAATCTCTCGATAACCACCTTTTTTTGGCGCGGGGCGCGATGATGACCAGGTGCGAGATACCAGCGAGGGTGTGCGATGACCTACGTGACCGTGGCGCCGGGGTTGTTGACGACGGCCGCGACCGACCTGGCGCGAATCGGTGCCGCACTGCGGGCCGGAAGTCTCGGGGCAGTTGTCCCGACGACCGCGCTGGCAGCCGCGGCCGCCGATGAGGTGTCGGCAGCCGTTGCGGCGTTATTCGGCACGCACGGTCTGCAGTATCAGGCGGCGGATGTTCAGGCGGCTTCGTATTACGAGCACTTCGTCGGTGCAGTGGGCGCCGCCGCGACATCGTATGCGGGTAGCGAGGCCGCGGCCGGCCAAGCGTTGGCCGGTCTGGATTCGGCTTTGGATTCTGCCGCGGCCAATGGGTTTCAGAGCTTGGTCTACAGTCCGATTCACGCGGCCGGCGACGCCTGGATAGCCAGCCCCCTGGGTCAGGCGCTGGACCCGATTATCAACGCGCCCATGACTTTTCTGTTCGGCCGAGGGCTGATCGGACACGGTGCCGCTGGCACCGCGGCCAACCCCACCGGCGGGGCCGGCGGGATTCTGTTCGGCGACGGCGGGACGGGCTATGCCCCGACGGCGGGCGTTACGCCGGGCGGCAACGGTGGGAACGCCGGCCTGATCGGTGACGGCGGCGCCGGCGGTGCCGGCTTCGGTGGCGCGACCGGAGGCACGGGCGGCGTCGGCGGCTGGCTGATGGGCAACGGCGGGCTGGGTGGTGCCGGCGGTGCGGGAGGCACCGGCGGGCAGGCGCTGTTCTTCGGCAACGGTGGCGCCGCGGGAGCCGGCGGGGTGGGTGGTCGGGGCGGGTTGTTCATCGGCACGGCAGGCGCGGGCGCGGTCCCCCCCGGCGCCCCCAACGCGCTCATCCAAATCGACTTCGTGCGGCACGCGCAGTCGATTGCCAACGCGCAGGGTTGGATCGATACCGCGGTGCCTGGCGTTGCCCTCACGGCGTTGGGCCAGCAACAGGCGGCGGCGATCGCCGGTGTCCTTGCCCCGCCGGGCAATTACGCCGGAATCTTTGCCTCGGAGTTGCTACGTACCCAACAAACCGCGATGCCGTTGACTCCGAACCCGCAGATACTGCCCGGCCTCAACGAGATCAATGCCGGCCTTCTGGACGGGCTACCGCAAATCCCTTGGGGCATTCCCTACCTCGTCGGCCCGCTCGCATGGACACTGGGTTTCCCCCTCTTCCCGATGCTGGCCCCGGGTTCCACCGACGTCAACGGCATCGTGTTCAACCGCGCCTTCACCGGGTCGGTGCAAACGATGTACGACACCGCGATGGCGAACCCGGTCGTGTCCCCGACGACCGGCCACATCACCGACGTAGCGTATTCGAGCGCATTCACGATCGAGGTCGGCACGCTCATGAACGTCAACAACCCCAACCCCCTGCTGCTGCTCACCCACCAGCTCAACAACACCAGCGTTGTCGTCGTACAGGGCGATCCCCAGGGCGGCTGGAACCTGGTCAGCTGGGACGGCGTGCCCGTCGGGCCGGCGAATCTGCCGACCAAGCTGTTCGTCGACTTCCGAAACGTGATCGTGCCGCCGCAGGTGGCGGTGTGGAATGCCTGGGAGGGCCTGCTTTCCGGTGATCCGACGACGTTCGCGATCGCGGTCCGCGACGGGATCGAAGGGGTCGGCACCGCGGCGGTGAACTTCCCCTTCGCCGTGGCCGAAGACCTGGTGGACTCGCTGTCGCACCCCACCCTCAGTGATT